>NZ_JBHWGA010000024.1:0-149017 GCF_042733315.1 Streptomyces sp. NPDC059718 | reverse complement strand
TGCTAGCACGTCGGTTGACCCGTACGAGTGAGATCGAGTCTACAGCGGCCCCACCCACCCGCCCCGGACCCACACCCCCTCACCTGCACCTTCACCCCGGGCCTCGGGAGCGTTACCGCCACGGGGGCGAGTCCATCAAAGACGGGTCGCCCCACACACGGACTTCCGCGGTATTGCCCCCGCCCTTCCGGAGCGTGTGCCTGCGCGCACGCGGGAGCGCGGGTGACGGCTCGGGGGTGGCGCGCCGGTACCCCGCGGAAGCGCCCCCCGGGCCGTCACTTGCCTCCGGCCCGGGGGGTCCGTCCGGCGGGGGCGGCCCCGGCGGTCCGGGTGAAGGTGCCCAGGCCGTCGGCGTCGAGGTGCTCCACACGGACCCGGCCGGCCCGGCCGTCCGCACCCAGGGTGAAGGTGACACCGGAGCGGCCCACCGCGTTCTCGCCGGTGGTCTCGTAGCTGAAGGTGCCGCCCGCGTAGTGGCGCAGCGCGAAGCGCACCGGCCCCGGGCCCAGTTCCATGGTCAGGGCGCCGTCGCGGACGCGCACGGTCATCGGGCCGTAGTAGTCGTTGGCGTAGGTCCCGGTGTACGCGTCGTACGGCGCGGCCGGGGCGGCGCGCGCCGGGGGAGCGTCGTAGTCCGTCCGCGACCGCCCTTCCTCGTCGAGCCGGCGGAACAGCCTGCCGAAGAAGGCCGGCCAGTCGACGGTGGGGCCGCCGTTCTGCGCGGTGTCGAAGAAGTCCTCGGCGATCGCCTCGGGGACGCCCGTCGGTTCGCCGTTGGTGAGGACGACCAGGCCCAGCCGTTCGGAGGGGAGCAGTCCCGCGTAGGTCGCGGCGCCGAGGTCGAAGCCGCCGGAGTGACCGATCCGCAGCCGGCCGCGGTCGTCGTAGCCGACGTTCCACCCGAGGCCGTAGAAGCCGCTGCGCCCGGCCGGGGCGCGCGGTGGCTGGTCGAGGACGTGCGGGAGCCAGGTCCGCTCCAGCGCCGCCGCGTCGACGACCCGGCGCCCGTCGTACCTCCCGTCGCCCAGCTGGAGCAGCAGCCACTTCGTCATGTCCCGGGCGGTGGAACTCGCACCACCCGCCGGGCTCTGCGCGTCGGCGTCGCGTACGTACCGGGCCTGCCAGCGGCCGTCCGCCCGCACATGGGCGGCGGCCCTGTCGCGGGCGCCGACGTAGTCGGCGAAGCGGAAACCGGTGGAGGTCATGCCGAGCGGCCGCAGGAGTTCCCGTCGTGCCAGCTCCTCCCAGGAGGTGCCCGCGGCGCGGGCCACGGCGAGGGCGGCCTCGGTGAAGCCGAAGTTGGTGTAGGCGTAGCTCGTCCGGAAGGGGGCGAGGGGTGCGTACCGGAGTCGGCCGAGGATGTGGTCGCGGCCGAATCCGAGGTCCTCGAGGAGGTCGCCCGCGTGGTCGGGCAGGCCGCTGCGGTGGGAGAGGAGGTCGGCGAGCGTCAGGTGGTCACCGGTCCAGCGGTCCTTCAGCCGGAAGCCGGGGTCGTGCTCCCGCACCCGGTCGTCCCAGCCGACGGTCCCGTCGCCGACCGCACCGGCGACGACGGTGGCGGTGAGCGGTTTGGAGACCGAGGCGAGCTGGAAGACGGTGTCGGGCCCGACCCGGCCGGGCCGGCCCACCTCGCGCAGGCCGTAGCCCTTCAGGAACAGGACCCGGCCGTCGTGGACGACCCCGACCGCCACGCCGGGCACCCCGGTCCTGCGCATCGCCTCCCGCACGGAACCGTCCAGGCGGTCGACGGCGCGGGCCACCTGCGCGGCCGTCAGCTGCGGCGGGGGCTGGGCGGGCGGGGCGTCCGGGAGCGTGCCGGCGCCGGCGCCGCCGGAGGGGGCCGGTCCGCCCGGGTGCGCGGAGGGTGCCAGGGCGACCGCGCCGGCGATACCACCGGCGGTCAGCGCGGCCACCAGGCCGAGTGCGGCCAGGGCGCGGGGGCGTGAGGTCCGGACCCGGGGGGAGGGGAGCGGCATGGCGCCCATTCAAAGCGCGCCGGGAGGCGCTGTCCTGCGGTCACGGTCCGATCGGGGGCGTACGACCGCGCCCGGTCCGCGCGGGCCCTCGCGGGGCCGCCCGGACCGGGCGCGGTGCGCCGACGCCAGGTCAGGCCTTCTTCGTCTCCTGGAAGATGGCGTCGATCTGGTCGATCAGGTCGAGCAGCTTCTGGCCGGTCGCCGGGTCGGTCGAGGCCTTGGCGGCGCTGCCCGCCTTCAGCGCGTCGTTGAAGAGCTGGTGCAGTTGCGGGTACTTCTCGAAGTGCGGCGCCTTGAAGTAGTCGCTCCACAGCACCGACAGGTGGTGCTTGACGAGCTCCGCGCGCTGCTCCTTGATGACGATGGCGCGGGCCCGGAAGTGCGGGTCCTCGTTGGCCTGGTACTTCTCCTGGACCGCCTTGACGGACTGCGCCTCGATGCGGGCCTGGGCCGGGTCGTAGACACCGCAGGGCAGGTCGCAGTGGGCGCTGACCTTGACCTTGGGCGCGAACAGGCGAGCGAGCATGACTGTCCTTCCTCGTGATCGTCTTTCCATCAGGGAGATTACTCCCCTGTCGAGTGGTTTTCTCGGGCGCCCCTTGGTGCTTAGGACAAAAGTCTGGTGTCACCCTGGGCTGGTGGAGCATGGAGGAGGAGGCTGAGCATGCGTGAGCCCGGGCTTGGGCAGAGGAGGAGAGTGCCGTACCAGCTGGTCGAGGTGACAGGTCCGTCGATGGTGCCGACGCTGCAGCACGGCGACTGGCTGCTGGTGCAGCACGTCAGGAGCGCCGCGGAGGTCCGCGAGGGTGACGTGGTGGTGCTGCGCCATCCGCTCCAGCAGGACCTGCTGATCGTCAAACGCGCCGTGGAGCGGCGCGAGGGCGGCTGGTGGGTGCTGGGCGACAACACCTTCGTGGAGAACGACAGCAGGGAGTTCGGCACCGTCCCGGACGAGCTGCTGCTCGCCCGGGGACGGGGGCGCTTCCGGCCGCCGCGCGAGGTTCAGCGGTCGGCGGCCGGTGTGGCGGGCTGGCTGGTGTCCTGCGTCAGGCCGCTCAGGGCGGACCGCTCGTTCTCCAGGCGCTTGCGGGCGCGGTAGGCCGCGACGTTGGCGCGGGTCGCGCAGCGGTCCGAGCAGTAGCGGCGGGACCGGTTGGTCGAGGTGTCGATGTAGGCGTTGCGGCACGTGGTGGCCTGGCAGATGCCGAGCCGGTCCACACCGAGGTCGGTGAGCTGGAAGGCCAGGCCCATGCAGGCGGTCGCGGCGTAGGAGGCGGTCGCCGTGGCCGCGTGCTCGGCGAGGTGCATGTGCCAGTCCGGCCGGCCGCTCTCGTCGAGGTACTCGTGGCCGGAGATCTGCGGGCTGACCGGGAACTCCAGCAGCAGTGCGTTCAGCAGGTCCACGGCGCGCACCTCGTCGCCCTCGGAGGCGGCCTCGAAGACGCCGCGCAGCCGGGTGCGGACGGTGCGCAGCCGCTGTACGTCGGCGTCGCCCACGCGGCCCGCCGCCTGGCTGGCCGGACCGAACAGCTCGCGCACGGCATCGACCGAGGTCAGATGGTCGAGGCCGCGCTCGGGCTCCTCGCTGTTCACCAGGCGCACGGCGTAGTCGGAGTAATAGGCGAGTTCCACTTGTAGTCCTTACGCGTGCGCTCTAAGGTCGGTAATGACTGCTCTTGCTCTAAGGGTATTACGACTGGAGGGGAACCGTATGTCCGACACCACTGCGGCGGTGACCGGCTGGCAGGCCTGGCAGGACAGCTGGGACCGGCAGCAGGAGTGGTACCTGCCGGACCGCGAGGAACGGTTCCGGGTCATGCTCGACATGGTGGAGGCGCTGGTCGGCCCCGCGCCCCGGGTGCTGGACCTGGCCTGCGGCACCGGCAGCATCTCCGACCGGCTGCTGCGGCGCTTCCCGGACGCCGTGTCGACCGGCGTGGACCTCGACCCGGCGCTGCTGACGATCGCCCGCGGCCACTTCGCCGGCGAGCGCAGGATCGAGTTCGTCACCGCCGACCTGCGCGACCCGCACTGGCCGCAGGCCCTGCCGTACGACACCTACGACGCCGTGCTCACCGCGACCGCCCTGCACTGGCTGAAGCCCGGGCCGCTGAAGGCCCTGTACGGGACGCTGGCCGGCCTGCTGCGCGACGGCGGGGTGTTCCTCAACGCCGATCACATGCCCGACCCCTCGACGCCGCGGCTCAACGCGGCCGTGCGCGAGCTGGACCGGGGCCGCCGCGAGCGGCGGAGGGCGGAGGGCGTGCTGGACTGGGAGCAGTGGTGGGCCACCGCCAAGGCCGACCCCGTGCTGGCCGGTCCCACCGAGGAGCGGTTCGTGATCTACGGTTCCCACGCCGACGGGGACGAGCTGCCCCCGGCCTGGCACGCCGCGGCCCTGCGGGAGGCCGGCTTCGGCGAGGCCCGGGAGGTCTGGCGTTCGGTGTCGGATGCGATCGTCCTCGGGCTGAAGTGATCCGTACCCCGCCGCGGGGGAACGCGTGAGGGGCGGCGCCGTCCGGCGCCGCCCCTCACGCACGTCCGGTCAGAGGACCTTGGAGAGGAAGGCCTTGGTGCGGTCGTGCTGCGGGTTGGTGAGCACGTCGCGCGGGTGGCCGGACTCGACGACGACGCCGTCGTCCATGAAGACCAGGGCGTCGCCGACCTCGCGGGCGAAGCCCATCTCGTGGGTGACCACGATCATCGTCATGCCGTCCTCGGCGAGGCCCCGCATGACGTCCAGGACGTCGCCGACCAGCTCCGGGTCGAGCGCGGAGGTGGGCTCGTCGAAGAGCATCAGCTTCGGCTCCATCGCCAGCGCGCGGGCGATGGCCACCCGCTGCTGCTGACCACCGGAGAGCTGGGCGGGGTAGTGCCCGGCCTTGTCGCGCAGGCCGACCCGGTCCAGCAGGGCCAGCGCGCGCTCGCGGGCGACGGCCTTGGCCTCCTTCTTCACCCGCACCGGGGCCTCGATCACGTTCTCGATCGCGGTCATGTGGGGGAAGAGGTTGAAGCGCTGGAAGACCATGCCGATGTCGCGGCGCTTGGCGGCGACCTCGCGGTCCTTGAGCTCGTAGAGCTTGTCGCCCTTCTGCCGGTAGCCGACCAGTTCGCCGTCGACCGAGAGCCGGCCGCCGCTGATCTTCTCCAGGTGGTTGATGCACCGCAGGAAGGTGGACTTGCCCGAGCCCGACGGGCCGATCAGGCAGAACACCTCTCGCGGGGCGACCTCCAGGTCGATGCCCTTGAGGATGTGGGCCAGGCCGAAGTGCTTGTGCACCGCCTCGGCCTTGACCATCGGGTGGGCGCCGGTGCCCTTGCTGAAGTCGGTCATCGTGCCACCTCCGGGCGGCGGAAGGTGCCCAGGTTGGCCCTGACCCGCTGCCACGGGGTGGGCGGCAGGTTGCGGGTCGTCCCGCGGGCGTAACGGCGCTCCAGGTAGTACTGGCCGACCGAGAACACCGAGGTGAGGACCAGGTACCAGACGGCGGCGAGGAAGAGCATCTCCACGGTGGCACCGGTGGTGTTGCCGATGTCGGTGGTGGAGCGCAGCAGTTCGGCGTACTGGGCGGCCTGCGCCGCCAGCGACGAGGTCTTCAGCATGTTGATGAACTCGTTGCCGGTCGGCGGGACGATCACCCGCATCGCCTGCGGCAGCACCACACGGCGCAGGTTCTGGCCCTGGGTCATGCCCAGCGCGTGCGACGCCTCGGTCTGGCCCTCGTCGACGGACTGGATGCCGGCCCGCACGATCTCGGACATGTACGCGGCCTCGTTCAGACCCAGGCCGAGCAGCGCGGCCATGAAGGGGGTCATGAACTGGTTCATCTCGTCCTTGTAGAAGCCGAGATTGATGACCGGGAAGATCAGCGCCAGGTTGAACCAGATGAGCAGCTGGACGTAGACCGGGGTGCCGCGGAAGAACCAGATGTAGCCCCAGGCCACCGAGGAGGTCACGGGGTTCTTCGACAGCCGCATCACCGCGAGCACGATGCCCAGGATCAGGCCCAGCGCCATCGAGACCACGGTGATGACGACCGTGTTCCGCAGGCCCTTGAGGACCGCGGAGTCGAACAGGAAGTCCGGGATCGCCCCGTAGTTCACGTTCGCGTTGGCGAACGCGTTGACCAGCAGCCCCAGCACGGCGAGCACCAGGATCGCCGAGATCCAGCGGCCGTAGTGGCGTACGGGGATCGCCTTGATGGCCTCCGGGCGGGAGGCCTCGGCGGGCGGGGTCCCGGCCGGGGTGCCAGCCGGGACCTTGTCATTCGCTTCGGACATGGAGGGAAGCCTCTTGCTGTCGTGACTCAGGAGCCGCCGTTGATCTTGGCCTCGGTGACGGCGCCGTCGGTGACGCCCCACTTCTCCAGGACCTTGGTGTAGGAGCCGTCCTTGATGACGGCGGTCAGCGCGGCCTGCAGCGCGTCGCGCAGCTCGGTGTTGCTCTTGGCGACCGCGATGCCGTACGGGCCGGCCTCGACCTGCTCGCCGGCGAGCTCGAAGTCGTTGCCGCCGCCGGAGGTCTTCACGGCGTACGCGGCGACCGGGAAGTCGGAGACGTCGGCGACGACGCCGCCGGCCTTCAGACGGGTCTGCGCCTCGGTGTCGGTGTCGAAGGGCTCGATCGACATCGGCTTGTCGCACTTCTGGGCCTTGAGCAGGTCCTGGGAGGTGGTGCCGCGCTGCACGGCGACCTTCTTGCCGCACAGGTCCGCGAGGGACGTGATGCCCTCCGGGTTGCCCTTCTTCACGATGACGGAGGAGCCCGCGGTGAAGTAGTCCACGAAGTCGACGCCCTCGCCGACCTTCTTGCCCGTGGAGGAGTCGACACCCTCCTGGCGGTCCTTGGTGTCGCTCATCGCCGACATCACCATGTCGTAGCGCTTGGCGCGCAGACCGGTCAGCAGGGTGTCGAAGGTGCCGTTGTTGAACTCGACCTTCACGCCGAGCTGCTTGGCCATGGCGTCGGCCAGGTCCGGGTCGATGCCGACGTTCTTGCCGTCCTTGACGAACTCCACCGGCGGGTACGCGATGTCCGAGCCGACCTTGAGCACGCCCGCCGACTGCACCGACTTCGGCAGCTTGTCGAAGAGCGGAGCCTTGGACGCGTCGCTCGACGCGGACGAGGAGCCGCCCTTCTCCGTCTGGTCGCCGCAACCGGTGAGGACGAGGGCACCGGCGACCGCGATCGCTCCGACCGCGGCGAAGCGGCTCGTCACGGTCGAGCGACGGGTGGTACGTGCGGTCATTGGTGGTTCCTCCTGCGGGAATCCTGGGAGCAGCCGATCTCCGGGTACACACGTTCGGATGTCGCGTTCACGTGTGATCTCCGCATCTTGCCATCCGGACACGTCCTCATGGGGGCCCGGATGTGTCAAAATCGCATAACGGGCGATCCCCTGACCCCCACCAGGCCGGTACACCAAGGCCGGACCGCGGTGGGGCCGTGCTGCGAAGTTGCGTGCATCACTTTCCTTGTCCCGCTATTCGGACGACTTGTTGCGTTGTGCGCAGAAGTTCCCGATGTGCGACACCGTGGTGCGGCGCACAGACTCGTCAGCGGAAACCGCCTTCCGGTACAACAGACCCTTACCCCTCACCGGGGGCCCCTCGGCGTGCGTGCGGCGCGCCTGGCCTCCGTCGCGCCCGGGACCACTCGAGTCCGGGTGTACGGAAGCCGAGCCCACCTATCCCCTGTTGTAGGGGGTAGTACCCTCATAGACAATTCGGACAAAGGGGTCAACAGTGGCAGCGGAGATTGTCAATCCTCGCACCGACGGCACGGACAGCACCGACAGGACCGAACACGCGGAGAGCACCGACGGCGACGGCCCGGAAAGCCCCGTGGACCCGGTCTTCGCCCTCCACCGCGGCGGCAAGATGGAGGTGACCGCGACCGTCCCGGTGCGGAACGCCGACGACCTGTCGCTCGCCTACACACCGGGCGTCGCCCGCGTGTGCACCGCCATCGCCGAGCAGCCCGAGCTGGTCCACGACTACACGTGGAAGTCCCAGGTCGTGGCCGTGGTCACGGACGGTACGGCGGTGCTGGGCCTCGGCGACATCGGCCCGGAGGCGTCCCTGCCGGTGATGGAGGGCAAGGCGATCCTCTTCAAGCAGTTCGGCGGCGTGGACGCGGTCCCGATCGCGCTCGCCACCACCGACGTGGACGAGATCGTCGACACCGTCGTGCGCCTCGCACCCTCCTTCGGCGGGGTGAACCTGGAGGACATCTCCGCCCCCCGCTGCTTCGAGATCGAGCGCAAGCTGCAGGAGCGCCTGGACATCCCGGTCTTCCACGACGACCAGCACGGCACGGCCGTCGTCACGCTCGCCGCGCTCCGCAACGCCACCCGGCTGACCGGCCGCGCGCTGGGCGAGCTGCGCGCGGTGATCTCCGGGGCCGGTGCCGCGGGCGTCGCCATCGCCAAGATCCTCGTCGAGGCCGGCATCGGGGACGTCGCCGTCACCGACCGCAAGGGCGTGGTGCACGCGGGCCGCGAGGACCTGAACTCCGCCAAGCGCGAACTCGCCACGTACACCAACCGGGCCGGGCTCACCGGGACCCTGGAGGAGGCGCTCGCCGGCGCGGACGTCTTCATCGGCGTCTCCGGCGGCACCGTGGCGGAGGAGGCCGTCGCCACCATGGCGAAGGGCTGCTTCATCTTCGCGATGGCCAACCCCACGCCGGAGATCCACCCCGAGGTGGCGCACAAGTACGCGGCCGTCGTCGCCACCGGGCGCAGCGACTTCCCGAACCAGATCAACAACGTGCTCGCCTTCCCCGGCATCTTCGCGGGCGCGCTGCAGGTGCGGGCCTCCCGGATCACCGAGGGCATGAAGATCGCCGCCGCCGAGGCGCTGGCCGCCGTCGTGGACGGCGAGCTGTCCGCCGACTGCGTGATCCCCTCGCCGTTCGACGAGCGCGTGGCCCCCGCGGTCTCCGCCGCCGTGGCCGCGGCCGCCCGCGCCGAGGGCGTCGCCCGGCGCTGAGCGCGCCGTACGCCCGCAGACCACGCCGCCGCGCGGCGCTAGCGTCAAGGTCATGTTCGCTGCCTACGCCGCCCGAATCGACCGCGACCAGCCGCTGAGCGGCCTCGAACTCGGGGAGCGCCCCGAGCCGGAGGCACGGCCCGGCTGGAGCACCGTCACCGTCAAGGCCGCCTCCCTGAACCACCACGACCTGTGGTCGCTGCGCGGGGTGGGGCTCGGCGAGGAGAGCCTGCCGATGATCCTCGGCTGCGACGCCGCAGGGATCGACGAGCACGGCAACGAAGTCGTCGTCTACCCCGTCGTCGGCCTGAGCGGGCACGGGGTGGGCCCCGACGAGCCGCGCAGCATCCTCACCGAGAAGTACCAGGGCACCTTCGCCGAGAAGGTCTCCGTGCCCACCTGGAACCTGCTGCCCAAGCCGAAGGAGCTCTCCTTCGAGGAGGCCGCCTGCCTGCCCACGGCCTGGCTGACCGCCTACCGGATGCTCTTCACCAACGCGGGTGTGCGCCCCGGTGACTCCGTCCTGGTCCAGGGCGCGGGCGGCGGCGTCGCCACGGCCGCCATCGTGCTGGCCAAGGCCGCGGGCCTGCGGGTCTTCGCCACCAGCCGCGACGAGGCCAAGCGCAAGCGCGCCGAGGACCTCGGCGCCGACGCCGCCTTCGAGCCGGGCGCCCGGCTGCCGCAGCGCGTGGACGCGGTCATCGAGACCGTCGGCGCCGCGACCTGGTCCCACTCGGTCAAGTCGCTGCGCCCCGGCGGCACGCTGGTGATCTCCGGTGCGACCTCCGGGCCCAACCCGAAGAGCGCCGAGCTCAACCGGATCTTCTTCCTGGAACTCAAGGTCGTCGGCTCGACCATGGGCACCAAGGACGAGCTGGAGGACCTGCTGAGCTTCTGCGCCGTCACCGGGGTGCGCCCGGTCATCGACACCGTGCTGCCGCTGGACCGGGCCCGCGAGGGCTTCGAGAAGATGGCGGGCGGGGACCTGTTCGGGAAGGTCGTCCTGACGGTCTGAGGCCCGGCACGCGGTCCGGGGGCCTCAGCGGGCTCCGGACCCAAGGCCGTTGGGAACGCCGGGAGAGAGCAGTACGTGCGCCGGCAGGCACACCGGCACGGCGCCGCCCAGGACGTCCCCGATCGTCACCGCACACCAGGGCCCACAACGCGATCTTCACCGGCGGATCACCCCGCGTGCGGCCGCGGTGCCATGGGGGCGCCCGTGGTTCCACGCCCCTCCACCAGGCGGCGGTGACGGTGCGTCGGGCAGGCGCCGCCGGGACGCACGCGCCCGGCCGCGCCGGGCGGGCGGCGGCGAGCGGCTCGTCCCCCACCCGGTGCCCACCTCCCCGGTGGCTGCGGCATCACATGGACTGCGGCAATCTGGTCCGCGACGTGGTGGCCGGAGACTTCGGGGTGGGGCGATGGACACGGAGAACGCGGTGGGGACCGGGAGTGCCGGGGGGACCGGTGCGGATGACGCACGCGGCGGGATCCGGCTGTTCGGCCGGGCGCGGGAGCGCGCGGAGCTGGACCGCCTGCTGGCCGGGCTCCCGGAACGGGGCGGGGCCGTCCTGCTGAGCGGCGAGCCCGGGGTCGGCAAGAGCGAGTTGCTGGCCTACGCGGCGCGCGGTCACGGAGGGCGGGTCCTGCGGGTGCGCGGCGTGGAGTCCGAGGCGGTGCTTCCGTACGCCGTACTCGCCGACGTCCTGCTCCCGCTGCGCGCACACTTCGCGGAGCTGCCGCCGCCGCAGCGGCGCGCGCTCGAGGGCTGCCTGGCGCTGTCGGAGCCGGCGGAGCCCACCCTGTACGCGGTGTGCTCGGGCGCCCTCGGCGTCCTGGCCGCGGCCGGGGACGCCGAACCGCTGCTCGTCCTCGTGGACGATCTGCAGTGGGCGGACTCGTCCTCCCGGCACGTGCTGCAGTTCGTGGCCCGCCGGCTGGAGCGGGAGCGTGTGCTGCTGGCCATGGCGACCCGGCACGGCGCCGAACCGGAGACGGGCTGGGCGGGCGTGCCCGGGCTGGCACTGTCCGGCCTGGACGGCGCCGCCTGTGCGGAGCTGCTCCTGGGCATGGGGCTCGATCCGGAGGACGCCGCCGTGGCCCGGCTGGTGGAGCTGAGTCTCGGGAATCCCCTCGTACTGGTCGAGTACGCCGCGTTGCTGCGGGACAGGAGGCACGCTCCGGATCCGTCGGCGGACGAGGGAGAGGACCCCTTGGCCGACGCCTGGTCCAGCCCCCGCCCGCTGGTCGAACGCGCCTGGCGGGGACCCCTGCGGGCACTGCCCCCGGCCGCCCGGGAGGCGCTGACCTACCTGGCGGCGAGCCGCTCGGGGGACGGCACCGCCTTCGAGACGGTGCTGGCCTCGGTGGGTCTGTCGACGGCAGCGCTGCAGCCGGCCGAGGCCGCCGGCCTCGTCGTCCTCGAACCGGGATCCGGGTACCGGCTGCGGCATCCGGTGCTGCGGGGGCTGGTGCTGCACGGATGCCCGCCGGCGCGACGGCTGCGGGTGTACCGGGTCCTGGCCGACTGCGCGCCTCCCGAGCTGCGGGCCTGGTATCTCGCGGCGGCGGCCACGGGGCCCGACGAACAGGTGGCCAGGGCACTGGCGGACGCGGCCGAACAGGCGAGGCGGCGTGGTGCGCCGGGCAGCGCGGCGGAGACCTGGCACCGGGCCGCCGAGCTGTCTCCGGCGCCGTCCGACCGGGCGGTGCGCCTGCTCAACGCGGCGGTCGACGGTTTCCACAGCGGCGCCGCGCGCAAGACCGTCCACTGGTGCGAGGAGGCGCTGCGGTGGAGTCCGGACCTCCGCCTCACCGCGGACATCGACCTGGTCCGCGGACAGGCGCACGCCTGGCTGGGCGATCCCGGGCGCGCGCACCGCGTCCTGGTGTCGGCCGCCGAGAGCGTGCGCGCGGTCGACCCGCACCGCGCCGGTGTGCTCTACGGCGCGGCCACCTTGCCCACCGCCATGTCCGGGCGGACCGACCTCGCGCTCGATCTCGCCCGGCGCTGCGCCGAGTTCACCGGGGGGACGGCGGGGACGGCGGGGACGGCCCCCTCCGGAACCGGCGGTGACGGGCACGCCGCACCGGGACGCCGTCCACGACTGGGCGGCGCCCTGCTCGGTGCCACCATGGCGCTGGCCGGCCAGGTGCGGGAGGGCAGGGAACTGCTGCTGCGCGAGCGGGCGGCCCTTCCCGAGGCCGTCACCCCCGAGCTGCAGCAACTGACGGTGCAGATAGGCGAGGCACTCTCCTGGGCCGACGAGGACGCCGCCGCGGCCTCCCTGCTCGGCGAGGTCGTCGAGCGGATCCGGCGCGGCGCCTCGCTCGGACTGCTCGCCTACGCCCTGGCCGGCCGGTGCGAGGCCGAGAGCTGGCGGAACTGGGCGGCGGCGAGGGCCGACGCCGTCGAGGCCGTCCGCTGGGCACGCGAGCTGGGACAGGTCACCACCGGCAGCTATGCCGCCATCCTGCTCGCCCGTATCGACGGACGCCGCGGCGACCGCCAGGGCTGCGAGCGGCACATCGCGGCCTATCGGGAGCGGAACGGCTGGCCGGTGACGCACGGCCTGGAAGTCCTGGCCCTCGGGGCGCTCGGCTCGGCCGCACTCACCGCGGGCGATCCGGACGACTGCGTCCGCCAACTGGAGCGGGCCTTCGCGCTCGCCGAGGACTGCGGGCTGGGCAATCCCAACATGCTGACCTTCGTGGCCGACCTGGCGGAGGCGCACGTCCGCGGCGGGAACCGCGACCGGGCGGCCGGACTGGCCGACTGGCTCGACGAGCGGGCCCGGGCCACCGGCCTGGCCTGGCCCGAGGCGGCGACGGCACGCTGCCGCGGTCTGCTGGCGACCGACGCCGACGAGGCGGTACGGCTGTTCGCCGCGGCGGACCGGGCGCACGCGCGCCGGGAGATGCCCTTCGACCAGGCGCGGACGGCTCTGGTGCACGGGGAGGTGATGCGGCGGTTGCGTCGCCCCGCGGAGGCCCGCGTCCCGCTGCACGCGGCGCACACCACCTTCAGCGCGCTGGGCGCCCGTCCCTGGGCCGCGAGGGCGGAGGCCGAACTGGCGGCGGCCGGACACCGCGTCGCGCCGCAACGGGCGCAGGTCTCCCTCGCCGACCTGCTGACCGCCCAGGAACTCCAGATAGCCCGCGCCGTCGCCGGCGGGCTCAGCAACCTGGAGACCGCCTCGACCCTGTTCCTGTCCCGCAAGACCGTGGAGGCGCACCTCACGCGGGTGTACCGCAAGCTCGGCATCCGGTCGCGCTCCGACCTCGCCCGTACGCTGGCGACGGCCGGCATGGTGCGGTGAGCAGGCTCCGGGCGGTCAGCGCAGCGGTGTCCACAGCGTCTTGGTGGCCGGTGGCCGTCCCTCCCGCAGCGTGACCTCCACCGGCTGCCCGGCTTCCGGGAGCCCCGGGACGGGGCCTTCGCCCTGCACCCGGCACGACAGTTCGACGTCTTCGGGGAAGGCGCCCTTTTCGGCGGACGGCTGCCAGGCGTACGGCACCCCGTGGACGGTGATGCGGAGCACCGGGGACGCGGACCCGTCCGCGGTGAAGGCGGACCTCCACGCGGCCCCGGCCAGTGAACGGGCCGGGTGGGGATTGCGGATGATCAGCGTGACACCGTGCCCCTCGCCGGTTGCCCACGCCGTCAGGCGTATGCCGTCGGGCAGGGGGACATGGGTCCCGGCGGGTGCGTCCGGCCGGGGGAGCGCCGGGGGAGCCGCCGTTCGCCCTGCGCGCCGGCCCCGGGGGGATTCCTCCACGTCGGATCTGCGCATGGCGACTTCCGCGCGGGAGCGGGGCGGCCGGTCGAGGTCGACGACCTCGGGTGCCTCGGCTGCCGCCCCCCTGAGGCTTCCGGCGACCATGCCGACGAGCCGGACGACGGTCCCGCGGAGCGTGCCCGAGCCGGTTTCGGCGGGGACGGTCTCCCGTTCGCCGCTCCCGGTGCTGCCCTGGGTGCTGCCCCGGGTTCCCCGGCGTTCATGGGCGTTCCTGGGGGTCACGGTCACCGCCTCCGTCCGAACGGGCAAGAACTCCGCCCCGCACCGCGCGGGACGGCCGTCGTCATGGGGTCACCGGGCTTCCCGCCGCCTCGGACACCCCGGTCCACGGCGCCCCGCCCGTGGCGGTCCCGCTCCCCACCGTGTCCGGCAGGCCGGCCCCGTCGTAGCCTGCGGGATCCGACCCTCCGCGGACTGCGGTAGCCCCTCGGCCTCCGCCTGGCGCGTGGACGGGACCAGCGGCGCTCCCGGCCATGCGAACTCGTCAAGAACGGGCATGTCCCCTCCCGGCCCGCGGCACCGTGGCCACCGGGCAGTCGACCGGCCGGGCCACCGCCGGGCCGCGGGCACGGCTCCCCCGGGCCGGCCTCCGCGTACCCGACGGCGCCCGGCCGGAGCCGGTGCCGTCGCATCGGAGAGCCTGCCAGCGGGCGGGGGCCGCGGCATCGGGGAACTCCCTACGTCCTCCGTTCCGGGCCCTGCGGCTAGTCCCGGCCCTTGTGCTTGCCGCGCAGTACGACGCCGATGTGGGCGGCCGCGGTGGACAGATGGCGGCGGACCTCGCGCAACTGCTCGGCGTCCACGCCGTTGTCGCGGGCGGCGTCGCGGACGTCGTCGCGGAAGCGGTCCAGCAGGCGCTCCAGGTCGCGGGCAGGGTCCTCGGTCACGGCGGCGTCCTCCGCGCCCCACTCGGGCGCCTCGGCGGGCTCGGGCTTCACATACGGCGGCCAGGGGGTGGAGGCGCGGCCGAACTGTCCGAGCTCCCGGGTGAGTTCCGCCAGCCCCTCGCGGACGCCGGTCTGCCAGTCGCCGCGCCGGACGTGGTCCTGGACCTCCTCCTGGACGCGGCGCGCGATGCGCTGCACCTCGTCCCGTGCGGCGTCCTGGGCCTCCCTGGCGGCGCGCTTGGCGGTGCGGGCCTCCTCGCGGGCCTGCCGGATCTCCTCCTTGGAGCGGCGCATCTGCTCCTTCCAGTCCGCCGGGGAGGACTTCGGCTGGGTGTGCGCCGCCTGCTGGGCGGCCGCCCGGATCTCGCGGCGCAGGTCGCCCGCGGCGCCGCGGACGTCCTCGCGGATCTCGGCGGCGAGCGTGGAGACGGAGTCGCGGATCTCGTTCTCCAGGTCGGCGATCTCGTCGCTGCGGGAGGCGAGTTCCGCGCGGCCCGCGTCGGTGATCGAGTACACCTTGCGGCCGCCCTCCGTGGAGTGGGTGACCAGGCCCTCCTTCTCCAGCTTGGCCAGCCGCGGGTAGACGGTGCCGGCGGAGGGTGCGTACAGGCCGTGGAAGCGCTCCTCCAGCAGCCGGATCACCTCGTAGCCGTGACGGGGGGCCTCGTCCAGCAGCTTGAGCAGGTAGAGGCGGAGCCGGCCGTGGGCGAAGACGGGGGCCATCTCAGACGTCCTTCCGGAACGGATCGGCGTCCGCGGGTCCGTGGTCCTCCTGGGGCGGGCGGCGCAGCAGCGCGATCGCGCCCGACACCGTGGTGGCCTTGAGCCGGGAGCCGCCGGACCCCATCCGGCCGGAGATCCGCTTGGCGCCCCACTGCCCGCTGACCCGCAGCTCGTCGAAGGCGCAGGAGACGTCGCCGCTGGTGGTGTTGGCGTCCACCTCGGCGTCCCCGGGCTCCGGGATGCGGATCGCGATCTCCCCGGAGACCGAGGTCAGGCGGACGTCCGCGCCGCTGCGCGGGTCCAGGTCGAGCACCATGTTGCCGCTGACCGAGTCGGCCTTGACGGCGGCGCCGCTGCCCTCGACCACGGTCAGGTCGCCCGAGACGGTGTTGACCCGCAGGTCGCCGGAGACCGCCTGGGCCTCCACGTTCCCCGCGACCGTCTCGGCGGTCACCGGGCCGGCCTGGCCGACCAGCGTGATGTCGCCGTTGACGCCCCGTACGGCGGTGCGGTCCGAGATCCCCGAGATCACGGCGTTCGCGCCGACGACCCCCACCGACACGCTGGTGCGCTGCGGGACCGCGAGCGAGACGACGGCGTGCCGCCGCCAGCCCTTGCGGTCGAGCCACTTGAGCAGGCCCTTCCAGGGCAGGTCCTCGTAGGTGACGGTGAGCGTGCCGCCCTCGTGCGACACGATCAGCGGGGGGCCGTCGAGCTCGCTCACCTCCAGCCGGGCCGGGCCCTCGTCGACGCCGACCACGTTGACGGCACCGTTGACGATCCGGACGTGAAGGGTGTCGACGTTTCCGTCGAAGACCATCTTGTGCGGCTCGGTGACCGTCCACTCCCGTGAGCCGGGGGTTCCGCTCATTTCGCCCCTCCTTGGGGTCACCCGGGCACGCCGGGGCAACGCCGACAACGCAACATATCGCGTCTCCGTCTCTCCGATAGACACGATATATCGCGTGGATCGGAAGTCAAGGGAGCGCCGTGCGCGCCCCGGTGGCGGTTCGCGGCGGAACGGCGCCCGAATACGGCTGGTCGCGTGGCGAACGGGTGAGGTCCTCCCCGCGGGGCGCGGCGCCCGTGCGCGCCGCGAGCGGCCGTACGGGCGCCGGGTGATGTGCTCATCCCTCATGGGCCCTCGAACCGCCACCCCCACCGCCGCGACCGTCCTGCTCCTGACCGGCCTCGCCCTGGCCGCCTGCGGCACCCGTACCGAGACCGGTGGGCCCGCCGCCGAAGTGAGCCCCGCGAACGCCCGGGTGAGTGCCTGCACGGCCGGCACGACCGCCGTACGCTTCCTGGCCGCCACCGTCCACGCGACCGCCTCGCAGCCCGCGGTCGCCCGGGTCGAGGTCACCAACACCTCGGGCGCCCCCTGCACGCTGACCGGCGCCACGACCCTCACCGCGAGGGACGACCAGGACAAGGCCGCCCCCGTCGAGGCGGACAACTCCGCCGCCGGCACGGACGCCGTGGAGCTCCGTGGGGGCACCACGGCCGTCGCCGACGTCCGCTACACCGACCTCAACTTCGAGGCGACCCCCTCGGCGCGCGGGGTCTGCCCCGTCCAGGCCTCCCGCGTGCAGGTCGCGCTCCCCGACGACGTGGCCCGTACGGTCGAGGTCACCACGGCCGACGGCGCACCGGCGGTCTTCAGCGTCTGCGGCGACGGGGTCCGGTTCGGCGCCTTCCGCACCTGAGCCCGGCGGTCCCGACGCTCGCGGCTACTCGTCCTCGTCGTCGTCCAGCCGGGCCAGCCACGTCGCCAGCCGCTCGACCGGGATCTCGAACTCGGGGTTGAGGTCGACGAACTCCCGCAGCCGCTCGGCGAGCCACTCGAAGGTGACCTCCTCCTGGCCGCGCCGGTTCTCCAGCTCCTCGATGCCGCGGTCGGTGAAGTACAAGGGGTGCTCCGGATCAGGGTCGAAGGATGACGTACCAGGCCAGGATAGGTACTCCCGCCGTCCGGGCCCGCGGCTCCCCCTCCCGCCGGCCGGCGTACGCGCAGGGGCCCCGCACTCGTCGAGTGCGGGGCCCCTGCGCGTCGTACCGGGGACTACGGGCCTCAGAGCTCGAAGACCTCGTGCACCAGCTGCTCCTGCTCCTGCTGGTGCCGCTTGGCGGAACCGACCGCTGGCGACGAGGAGGACGGACGCGACACACGACGCAGCCGGTCGGCGTTGTCGGGCGCGGCGCCGAGCACCAGGTCGAGGTGGTCGATCAGGTTGAGGGCGATGAACGGCCAGGCACCCTGGTTGGCCGGCTCGTCCTGGGCCCAGACGTACTTCTGGGCCTTGGTGAACGGGGCCAGGGCGGCCTGGATCTCCAGGCCGGGCAGCGGGTAGAGACGCTCGATGCGGATGAGGGCGGTGTCGAAGGCACCACGCTTCTCACGCTCGGCGACGAGGTCGTAGTAGACCTTGCCGGAGCAGAAGACGACCTTGCGGACGTCCTCGGGCTTGACGGTGCTGTCGCCGATGACCGGCTGGAACTGGCCGGAGGTGAACTCCTCCGTCTTCGAGGTCGCCGCCTTCAGGCGCAGCATCGACTTCGGGGTGAAGACGATGAGCGGCTTGTGGTGCGGGTTGTGGACCTGCCACCGCAGGAGGTGGAAGTAGTTCGCCGGGGTGGTCGGGACCGCGACCGTCATGTTGTTCTGCGCGCACAGCTGCAGGAAGCGCTCGATGCGGGCGGAGGAGTGGTCCGGGCCCTGGCCCTCGTAGCCGTGCGGCAGCAGGAGGGTGACGCCGGAGGTCTGGCCCCACTTCTGCTCGGCGGAGGAGATGAACTCGTCGACGACGGTCTGGGCGCCGTTGACGAAGTCACCGAACTGGGCCTCCCAGGCGACCAGCGCGTCCGGGCGGGCCAGCGAGTAGCCGTACTCGAAGCCCATCGCCGCGTACTCGCTGAGCAGCGAGTCGTAGACGTTGTAGCGCGCCTGGTCCTCGGCGAGGTACAGCAGCGGGGTGTAGTCCTCGCCGGTCTCCCGGTCGACCAGGACGGCGTGCCGCTGGCCGAAGGTGCCGCGGCGGGAGTCCTGGCCGGCGAGCCGGACCGGGGTGCCCTCCATCAGCAGGGAGCCGATGGCGAGGGTCTCACCCATGGCCCAGTCGATGGTGTCGTCCTCGACCATGGCCGCGCGGCGCTGCAGCTGCGGCATCAGACGCGGGTGGACGGTGATCCGCTCCGGGATGTTGACCTGGGAGGCCGCGATCCGCTTGACGGTCTCCTGGCTGATCGCGGTGTCCGCCGGGACGGGGAACTCCGGGCCGGTGGCCTGGTTCTCCTCCTCCTGCGGGGCGGCCGGCGCGGTCGCCTCGCGGACCTCGGTGAAGACCTTCTCCAGCTGGCCCTGGTAGTCCTGCAGGACCTGCTCGGCCTCTTCCAGGGTGATGTCGCCGCGACCGATGAGGGACTCGGTGTAGAGCTTGCGCACCGAGCGCTTCTTGTCGATCAGGTCGTACATCAGCGGCTGGGTGAAGGACGGGTTGTCGGCCTCGTTGTGACCGCGGCGGCGGTAGCAGATGAGGTCGATGACGACGTCCTTGTTGAACGCCTGGCGGAACTCGAAGGCGAGCCGCGCGACGCGGACCACAGCCTCCGGGTCGTCGCCGTTCACGTGGAAGATCGGCGCCTCGATCATGCGCGCGACGTCGGTGCTGTACATCGACGAGCGCGAGGACTCCGGGGCGGCGGTGAAGCCGACCTGGTTGTTGATCACCACGTGCACGGTGCCGCCGGTGCGGTAGCCGCGCAGCTGCGACATGTTCAGGGTCTCGGCGACGACGCCCTGGCCCGCGAAGGCCGCGTCGCCGTGGAGGACGACCGGCATGACGGTGAAGTCCGTGCCGCCCTTGCCGATGACGTCCTGCTTGGCACGGGCGATGCCCTCGACGATCGGGTCGACCGCCTCCAGGTGCGAGGGGTTCGCGGCCAGCGAGACGGTGATCTGCTCGCCGTCCAGGCCGGTGAAGGTGCCCTGGGCGCCCAGGTGGTACTTCACGTCGCCGGAGCCGTGCATCGACTTCGGGTCGAGGTTGCCCTCGAACTCGCGGAAGATCTGCGCGTACGACTTGCCGACGATGTTGGCCAGCACGTTCAGCCGGCCGCGGTGGGCCATGCCGATGACGACCTCGTCCAGCCGCGATTCGGCGGCGGCGTCGATGACGGCGTCGAGCAGCGGGATGACGGACTCGCCGCCCTCCAGGGAGAAGCGCTTCTGGCCGACGTACTTCGTCTGCAGGAAGGTCTCGAAGGCCTCCGCCGCGTTGAGGCGGCGCAGGATGCGCAGCTGCTCGTCGCGCTCGGGCTTGGTGTGCGGGCGCTCGACGCGGTCCTGGATCCACTTGCGCTGCAGCGGGTCCTGGATGTGCATGAACTCGATGCCGACGGTGCGGCAGTATGAGTCGCGCAGCACACCGAGGATGTCGCGCAGCTTCATCAGCGACTTGCCGGCGAAGCCGCCGACGGCGAAGTCGCGCTCCAGGTCCCACAGGGTGAGCCCGTGCTCGGTGATGTCGAGGTCGGGGTGCTTGCGCTGCTTGTACTCCAGCGGGTCGGTGTCGGCCATGACGTGGCCGCGGACCCGGTAGGAGTGGATCAGCTCGAAGACGCGGGCGGCCTTGGTGACGTCGTCGTCGTGGCTGGCGTCGATGTCCTTGAGCCAGCGGACCGGCTCGTAGGGGATGCGCAGCGCCTTGAAGATGTCGTCGAAGAAGTTGTTCTCGCCCAGCAGGAGCTGGTTCATGATGCGCAGGAACTCGCCCGACGCCGCACCCTGGATGACCCGGTGGTCGTAGGTGCTGGTGAGCGTCATGACCTTGGAGATGCCCAGCTTGTTCAGGGTGTCCTGCGAGGTGCCCTGGAACTCGGCGGGGTAGTCCATGGAGCCGACGCCGAGGATCACCGACTGGCCGGGCATCAGGCGCGGCACCGAGTGGACGGTGCCGATGCCGCCGGGGTTGGTGAGCGAGACGGTGACGCCGGAGAAGTCGTCCATCGTCAGCTTGCCGATGCGGGCGCGGCGGACGATGTCCTCGTAGGCCTGCCAGAACTCGAAGAAGTTGAGGGTCTCGGCCTTCTTGATGGCCGCGACGACCAGCTGGCGGTCGCCGTTGGGCTTGACCAGGTCGATGGCGAGGCCCAGGTTGACGTGGTCGGGCTTGACCAGCGTCGGCTTGCCGTCCTTCTCCGCGAACGACCAGTTCATCGCGGGCATGATCTTCAGCGCCTGCACCATGGCGTAGCCGATGATGTGCGTGAAGGAGACCTTGCCGCCACGGGCGCGCTTGAGGTGGTTGTTGATGACGATGCGGTTGTCGAACAGCAGCTTCACCGGGACGGCGCGCACGGACGTGGCCGTGGGAAGCTCCAGCGAGGCGTGCATGTTCTTCGCCACGGCCGCGGACGGGCCGCGCAGCGTCACGTACTCGGGTCCCTGGGCCGCCTCGGTGGCCGGGGCGGCCTTGGCCGCCGGCTGCGGCTGAGCCGGAGTGGGCTTCTCGACGACGGGCTTCGCGGGGGCCGGGGCGACCGGGGCCGGAGCGGCCGGCGCGGCGGCCGGGGCCTGGGCGACCGGGGCCGGCGCGGCGGCGGGCGTCACGGGTGCCGGGGCGGGCGCGGCCGGTGCAGGGGCAGCGGGCGCGGCCGGAGCGGCCGGAGGCGCTGCGGGGGCCGCCTGAGGCTGGCCCGTGGCGACTGCGGAACCCGTATCCGCTCCCGGCTTGTAATCGGCGAAGAAGTCCCACCAGGCTCGGTCCACCGAGTTCGGGTCCTGGAGGTACTGCTGGTAGATCTCATCGACAAGCCACTCGTTAGGCCCGAAGCCCGCGGCAGGGCCCTGGCCCTGCCCATCGGTTTCGGTCGGGACGCTCGAGCTACTGGGGTGTGGCGACACGGCGGCAACCGCCCTCTTCCGCTTCACAAGGTGATGGACAGCGGAAATAAAGGCTACGCCTACCTGAGCGTTTCCTGCAGGCGGGGAGGCCAGTCGTCGCCTAAGTCACATCGGAAAGGCGGTTTCGGGGCGGAGTTTGGCGGGAATGGGGTCCTGAATCGACTGGTCCGGTTGCCTCCGGCAACGTCTGCCCTGGCAGGAGCGTCAAGCCGACGCCGTCGCGGACCCCGGGAGGGTGACGCGGATCCGGCAGCCGCGGGGGGACTCGGCCACCGCGATGCGTCCGCCGTGGAGGTCCACCGCCCAGCGGGCGATCGCCAGTCCCAGCCCCGTCCCGCCGTCGCCCGGTCCCGCGGTGCCGCGGTTGAACCGCTCGAAGACACGGGTGCGCTCGGCCTCGGGTATGCCGGGGCCCTCGTCCAGGACCTCCAGGTCGAGGCTGCCCGGACCGGTGCCGCGCCGGGCGCGCACGGTGACCCGGCCGCTGGGCGGGCTGTGCTTGACGGCGTTGTCGATCAGGTTGGCGACCACCTGGTGCAGCCGCTCCGCGTCCGCGTACGCGGTCAGCTCCGGCGGTGAGACGTCCAGGTGGAGGTGGACGTCCTTGCGCGTCCGGCCGCCGTGCGCCCTGGCGTCCTTCAGGCCGAGGCCGGCCGTCTTGATCACGGCCGACAGGTACGGCCAGACCTCGAAGCGCTTGGCGTCCAGCGGCACGATGCCGTTGTCCAGGCGGGAGAGGTCCAGCAGGTGGGCGACGAGCAGGCTCAGCCGCTCCGCCTGCTGCAGCGCGGTGCGCATCGTCTCCGTGTCGGCCTCGGAGACCCCGTCGACGACGTTCTCCAGGACCGCGCGGAGCGCCGCGATCGGGGTGCGCAGCTCATGTGAGACATTCGCCACCAGCTCCTTGCGGTGCTGGTCGACGGCCTCCAGGTCGGCGGCCATCCGGTTGAAGGTCTCGGCCAGTTCGCCGACCTCGTCGCGGCGCACCGCGGTGACCCGCCGGCTGTAGTCGCCGCGCACCATGGCCCCGGCGGCCGAGGTCATCTCGCGCAGCGGCGCGGTCAGCCCGTGCGCCACCAGCTGCGAGATCAGCAGCGAGGCGATGATCGAGAAGATCGTGATGATCCGGATCTCGGTCGCGGAGTGCATCGCCACGAAGATCAGGCCCGTGGTGATCAGCACGGAGGCGAGCACCAGGTACTGCAGTGCCGCCTTGATCGACCGGAAGGGGTCGTACGGCCTCAGCGCGGCCCAGACACGTTCCCGCAGCTTCGGCGGGCGCGGCGCGCTGTAGGGGCTCACGGCGTGGGCGTCTCGAGCGCGTAGCCGACGCCGTGCACGGTACGGATGCGTTCCGCGCCGATCTTCCGCCGCAGCGCCTTGACGTGGCTGTCGACGGTGCGGGTGCCGGAGGCGTCCGCCCAGTCCCAGACCTCGGCGAGCAGCTGCTCCCGGGAGAGCACCGCGCGCGGCTGCTGGGCCAGGCAGACCAGCAGGTCGAACTCGGTCGGGGTGAGGTGCACGTCGGCGCCCCGGACCCGGACCCGCCGCTGGGCGTTGTCGATCTCCAGGTCGCCGAGCTGCATGTTGGCGCCGCGCGGGTCGCGGGCGGCGATCGTGGCGCGCTCCACGCGGCGCAGCAGCACGTGCACCCGGGCGACCAGCTCGCGCAGCGAGAAGGGCTTGGTCATGTAGTCGTCGGCGCCCACGCCGAGCCCGACCAGCATGTCGGTCTCGTCGTCGCGGGCGGTCAGCATCAGCACCGGGACCGGCCGCGAGGCCTGCACGCGGCGGCAGACCTCCAGGCCGTCGTACCCGGGGAGCATGACGTCGAGGACGAGGAGGTCGGGCTGCCAGGAGGCGGCGGTCTCCACGGCGGCGGGGCCGTCGCCCGCGGTGCGGACCTGGAAGCCCTCGGCCCGCAGGCGTACCGCGATGGCGTCGGCGATCGTCGCGTCGTCCTCCACCACCAGCACGCGGCGCTGCGCGCCGGGGGTGGCCGCCACCGCTGCGGCGTCGGCGGTCGTCGGCTGTGTGCTGTCCATGTGGGGTCCCCCATGGTCGTTTGCGTTGCGCAGCAGCGTACGGGGCGGGACGGCGACGCGGCTATGCGGGTTTGATTGCCAGGTGCACGACATCCGGAACGCCCCGATTCACCGGGATCTCGATGGTCCGGACCTGCGTGAACTGCGCCGACCTCAGAGCGTCGTCGAACGCGACGGACGGCTGCGCCGACCATACCGCCAGTACGCCACCGGGTTCGAGCCGCTCCCTGCAGGCCGCCAGACCCTCCGGTCCGTAGAGCCCCCCGTTGCCCTCGGTGACCGTCCAGTCGGGGCCGTTGTCGATGTCCAGGCACAGCGCGTCGTACGTCGCGTCCGCCTCCCGCACGTATGCCACCAGATCGCCCTCGACGACGCTCACCCGCGGGTTCTCCAGCGCGTGCTCGGAGAAGTCGGCCAGCGGGCCCGCGTGATGCCAGTCGATCACCGCCCGCTCCCGCTCGGCCACCGCGATCCGCGCCCAGCGCGGCTCGGCCGCCGCCCGCGCGAGCGAGAAGCCCACCCCGAGGCCGCCGATCAGCACCGACAGCTCCGCCCGGTCCGCCGGGAGGGCGTCCAGCGCCGCGTCGACCAGCAGCCGTTCCGAGCGGCCGTCGGAGGTGTCCATCAGGAAGGTGCCGTTGGCGATGATCTCGTAGCGCCCCCCGCTGCGCCGGAGCGCGACCTCCCCGTACGGCCCGTCACGACGGTCGAGCGTGACGGGCCGTTCCTCTTCGTTCGCGTCCATGGACCCAGCGTAATGAGCCGACCCTCCGGGCCGGACGGGGTTTTCACCCGCGGCCGCCCGGGGCCGGTCCCCGCACGGCCACCAGGGCGGCGCCGCCCGCGAAGAGGACGGCGGCGGTCGCCCAGGCCGCGGGCTGGGCGCCCGGCTGCATCGACCAGGCCCACACCGCGGCCGCCCCGCCGGGAGTGCGGGGAGCCGCCATGTAGACGCTGCCGCCGTAGAGCACGGGCGGCAGCCAGCTCAGCCGGGCCCCCAGGACGGCGGCGCCCGCGGCCGCGAGACCGGTGAAGCCGAGGACGCCCCGGACCATCGTCGGGGCACCGAAGCGGTCCGGGTCCCCGGGGACCGCCGCGCCCAGCCAGAGCACCGCCGGCCCGGTGAGGGCGAGCAGGTGCACGGCCCGCCACCGCCACCAGGGCAGCGGGGCGCCACGGTCCACTTCCCCGGAGTGGGTGTGGAGCGAGACCCCGGTGACGGCCGCCGCGAGGACCGGGGCGAGGACGACCACCGGGACGCGGGCGCCGGTGTCGAAGAACGGCCGGCCGACCAGCCAGTCCGCGCCCCAGCGGGAGGCGGCGAAGAGGACGGCCAGCGCGACGGCGGCGCCGGGCAGACCGCGTGAGCGGACATAGAGGGGCAGAAGGGTCGGTGTCATCGTGAGGGCTCCTCGGCGGATCCGGTGGGGGTCACGGTGCCGGGACTCCGCCGACGTCGCAGGCCCGGACGCCGGCCAGGTAGCGGCCGAACCAGGCGCGGCGGTCGGCGGCCGTCATGGCGCGCAGGCGCTGCGCCCCCGACCGCGCGAGGCGCGCCTCGGCCGGGTCGGTGGCGAAGAGGGGACCCCCGAGGCGCAGCCACTCCTGGGCGGCGTACTCGTTGGCGTAGGCGCGCGCACCGGCTTGGGCCCTCTCGCATCCGGCCGAGGAGGAGACCGCGTAGACGAAGTCCCGGTAGAGCATGCCGTCGTCGCCGAGGCGGCCCTGGAAGACGCCGCCGTACAGCTGGAACCGGACTTCCCCGGGCGGCGCCGTCTCCGGAGATCCCCCCTCGCGGTACCGGACGGGCGCCCCCGGGGCGCCGTCCAGCAGGGCGTCGACGCGGTCCACCACCGCGCGCACCGCGGGCAGGGCCGAGCCGTGCGCCGCGCGGACGCACACCGTGGGGGTGCCCTGGTCGCAGACGAGCGCGGACGCGGCGGGGTCGGGCCGCCACAGGTCGGCGCCGCTGCGGTACAGGACGGACGCGGCCGCGACGGCGACGACCAGCGGCAGGACGGCGAGCACCCGCCGTCCGGCGTGACCGGCCAGCAGTGCGGCGGCGGCCGCTCCGGCGAACCACACCGCCGCGAGAGGGGCGGCCCACCACACCGGGGCGTCACCGGAGGGGCCGGCGTACGCGGGGCTGATAACCGTGGCGCCCGACTCGCCGTAGGCGCCGATGCCGAGCAGCAGATACCCGGCGACCGCGAGCAGCGGTGCCGCGAAGCGCCAGGGCAGTGCCCGCCCCGCCGCGAAGCCGAGCGCGCCCAGAGCCCCGAGCGCCACCGCGTCCGCGGCCGGCCGGTCCCACGAGGGGTGCCCGTAGGACGCGTACGGCAGGACCAGCGCCAGGCACACGCCGACCGCCGTCAGATAGCCCAGCACCGGCCAGGCCATCGACGGCAGGGCCGCGACCAGCGCCCTGCGCAGCGGCGGCCGCGCGGCCGAGGCGAGCAGGTCGCCGGTGCCGCTCCGCCGCTCGCGGCCGCCCTGCCAGCAGCCGGCGGCGAGGGCGAGCGGACCGCCGAGGAGCAGGCCGGCCTCGCGCAGCGCGCCGTGGAGCACCGCCCAGTCGTCCCCCAGCGAGTACCGCCTGGCCAGTACGGCGACGAGGACGCCGCCGGCCACGGCGGCCCCCGTCCACGCCCCGAAGCCGCGCAGCAGCTCGGTGCGGTGGACACGGGGCGCGGCGGGAGGCGCCTGGGGAGCGGTGGCCAGTGTGCCCGGGGTGCTCATACGGCGGCCTCCCGGACGCCGGAGGCCGCGCCGCGGTGGCGGCGCAGCGCCGCCGTGTAGCCGCGTTCGATCGGGCTGTCCCCGGGCGCGTCCTCGTCCCCGGCCGCGGCGAGCTCCGCCGCGGTGCCGCGGAAGGCGGCCCGTCCGCCGTCGAGCAGCGTCACGTCCGTGCAGGCGGTGGCCACGTCCTCGACGAGATGGGTGGAGACCAGCACGGTCGCCGTGGTGCCCACTTCCCTGAGCAGGGCGCGGAACTCCACCCGCTGTTCCGGGTCGAGACCGGCGGTCGGCTCGTCGAGCAGCAGCAGGTCGGGGTCGTTGACGATGGCCTGGGCGATGCCGACCCGGCGCACCATGCCGCCGGACAGGGTCCTGATCCTCACGTCGGCGCGCTCGGCGACGCCGACCCGCTCCATCGCGCGGTCGACGGCCGCCGGCACCGCGGCCTTGGGCATCTCCTTCAGCCAGGCCACGTACGCCACGAACTCGCGCACCGTGAAGCCCGGGTAGTAGCCGAACTCCTGCGGCAGGTAGCCGAGGCGCCGCCGGATCGCGGTGCGCCCGGCCTGGGTCGCCGGGTCGTGGCCCAGCAGCTCCAGACGGCCCGACCGGTACCCGGCCACGGTGGCCAGTACCCGGATCAGCGAGGTCTTCCCGGCGCCGTTGGGGCCGAGCAGCCCGTGGACCCCGCGCCCGACGCGCAGGTCGAGGGCGTCCAGGGCGGTGGTCCGGCGATGTCTCACGGTCAGACCGTCGAGGGAGACGGTCGGCTCGGTCGTCATGGGCGCTCCAGGTGGTCGAAAGCGGTACGGCGAAGGGTCAGGAGAAGGGCGCAGGCGGCGCCGGCCGCGGCCCAGGCGGGCTGCGCGGCGGGGGAGAGCAGCAGGGGCGCGGACCCGGGCGGGAGCCCGCAGAGGACGACGGCGCACAGCCAGCCGGCCGTCACCACGGCGGCGGCCCGGTGGCAGCCGGTCCAGCTGCCCAGCGCGAGCGTGGCCCCGGTCAGCACGAGCCCCGGCAGCAGCCACGCCACCGCGGCGCCCGTGCCCGCCAGGACGCCTCCGGCGGCGGTCAGCAGCGGCACGCACACCGCCAGCACGGCTGCGGTGCGCGTCAGCAGCAGCCGCAGCCCCCCCGAGGGCGTCGACGCGGCCAGTTCGTGGGCCGGGTCGCCGTACCTCCCGTACGCGAGGGCCACGCCCACCGGCGGCAGCGCCGGGGCGAGCACCAGAAGCCAGGGGCGTCCCTGCGGCGCCCCGCCCAGACGCGTCAGGGCCACGGCCACCGCCAGCGTCAGCAGCACCGACGCCACCCAGGCCGGACGCAGCGTGCGCGCGGAGCGGACGGCGGCGTGCCAGGGACGGACCCCGGCCGCCCGCGCGAGGGGCGGGGCCGGCCGGGGCACGGTGCCCGTGGCCGCGGTGAGCACGGCGTCCCGCACCCCGGAGAGGACCGCTCCGCCCTCGCCCGCCCTGGCCAGCGAGGAGATCCGGGCGGCGCAGGCCGCGCAGGACTCCAGGTGCTTGTCCACCGACCAGGCGGCGGAGTCGGCGAGCGTGGCGTCGGCGTAGGCGGCGGCCGTGCCGTCCGGCACGTGCCAGCCGGTCCGGTCCGCCTGCGGGGTTCCGGGGGTGCGCCACGCGAGGCGTCCCCGGGCCGGGGTCAGCATGCGGCTCCTCCTGCGGTGCCGAGGGCGGCGAGGGCGGCGCGCAGTTCGCGGCGCGCCCGCGAGGCCCGGGTCTTGACGGTGCCTTCGGGTATCCCGAGCAGGCGCGCGGCCTCCCGCGTGGTGAGGCCGTCGATCACGGTCGCCCGCAGGACGGCCCGCAGTTCGGGGGAGATCCGGTCGAGCGCGGCGCCCACGTCGCCGTACTCCAGCCCGGCGAGGACGTGCTCCTCGGCGGAGGGGGTGGTGCCGGGCTCCTCCGCGGCCAGGAGGTCGCGGGTGCCGGCCCGCACCGCGGCGCGGCGGGCGTCCGCCAGCCGCCGGGCGGCGATCACCCACAACCAGCCGCCCGCGGCTCCGCCGCCGTGGGTGCCCGCCGAGCGCCAGGCCGCCATGAAGGTGTCCTGCAGCACCTCCCGGACGGTCTCCGGGTCCGGGCAGCGCCGTGTGAGCCGGGCGTGCAGCCATCCGGAATGGCGGTCGTACAGATCTGCGAGGGCCTGGGTGTCGCCCCGGGCGATCGCGCGCATCAGCGCGTCGTCTCCGGGCGGCTCGTGGCTCATGGGGCGGAAGAGTCTCACGCCCCTCTATCGCCGCCGCGGCCGCGAACGGTTCTCGGGGGCGGCGGAGGAGGCGCGCACCCTGCGCCGCGGCCGATCGCTCAGAGCGAACACGGCTCGGGGAACACCAGGGGCATCAGATGCATTGAGTCTGCATAGCTCAACTTGATTGCTTAGGGAGAGATAATGGCTCAATCGTCTTCGTCGGCGTTCGCGCCGCTCACCCTGCCCGTGCTGCCCCTCGACGACTCGGTGGTCCTGCCCGGCATGGTCGTGCCGGTGGACCTGACCGACGCCGAGGCGCGCGCCGCGGTCGAGGCGGCGCAGGCCGCCCAGCGGTCCGGTCGTCCCGGACTCGGCAACAAGCCGCGGGTGCTGCTCGTTCCCCGGGTGGACGGGGACTACGCCGGCGTGGGCACGCTGGGCACCGTCGAGCAGGTGGGACGTCTGTCGGACGGCGATCCCGGTGCCGTGATCCGCGCGGTGAGCCGCGTGCGCATCGGCGCCGGCACGACCGGCCCCGGCGGCGCCCTGTGGGTCGAGGGCACCGAGCTCTCCGAGCCCGCACCGGCCGAGGCCCCCGGCACCGTCGCGGAGCTCATGAAGGAGTACAAGGCCCTGGCCACCAGCTGGCTGCGCAAGCGCGGCGCCTGGCAGGTCGTGGACCGCGTCCAGCAGATCGAGGACGTCTCGCAGCTCGCGGACAACGCCGGCTACTCCGGCTTCCTCACCACCAGCCAGCGCATCGAGCTGCTGGAGACCCTGGACCCGGTCGCCCGGCTGAAGCTGGCCACGCAGTGGCTGCGTGACCACCTGGCCGAGCAGGACGTCGCGGAGACCATCCGCAAGGACGTCCAGGAGGGCATGGAGAAGCAGCAGCGCGAGTTCCTGCTGCGGCAGCAGCTGCAGGCCGTCCGCAAGGAGCTGGCCGAGCTGAACGGCGACCCGGAGGACGAGGCGGACGACTACCGTTCCCGCGTCGAGGCCGCCGACCTGCCCGAGAAGGTGCGCGAGGCCGCCCTCAAGGAGGTCGAGAAGCTGGAGCGGTCCAGCGACGCGTCCCCCGAGGGCAGCTGGATCCGCACCTGGCTCGACACCGTCCTGGAGCTGCCGTGGAGCACCACGACCCAGGACGCCTACGACATCCCCGGCGCGCGGGCTGTGCTGGACGCCGACCACGCGGGCCTGGAGGACGTCAAGGAGCGCATCACCGAGTACCTGGCCGTGCGCAAGCGCCGCAACGACCGCGGTCTCGGGGTCGTCGGCGGCCGCCGCGGAGGCGCGGTGCTGGCCCTGGTGGGCCCGCCCGGCGTCGGCAAGACCTCGCTCGGCGAGTCCGTGGCCCGCGCGATGGGGCGGAAGTTCGTGCGCGTCGCGCTCGGCGGCGTCCGCGACGAGGCGGAGATCCGCGGCCACCGGCGCACCTACGTCGGCGCGCTGCCCGGCCGGCTGGTGCGCGCCATCAAGGAGGCCGGGTCCATGAACCCGGTGGTCCTGCTGGACGAGATCGACAAGGTGGGCTCCGACTACCGCGGCGACCCGGCCGCGGCCCTGCTGGAGGTCCTGGACCCGGCGCAGAACCACACCTTCCGGGACCACTACCTGGAGGTCGAGCTGGACCTGAGCGACGTGGTGTTCCTCGCCACCGCCAACGTCCTGGAGGCCATCCCCGAGCCGCTGCTGGACCGCATGGAGCTGGTGCGGCTGGACGGCTACACCGAGGACGAGAAGGTCGTCATCGCCCGTGACCACCTGCTGCCGCGCCAGCGGGAGCTGGCCGGACTCGGCGAGGACGAGGTGACGGTCGACGACGCGGCCCTGCGCAAGCTGGCCGGGGAGTACACCCGCGAGGCGGGCGTGCGCACCCTGGAGCGTTCGATCGCCCGCATCCTGCGGAAGGTCGCGGCCAAGCACGAACTCGGCGAGCGCGAGCTGCCGTTCACCGTGACCCCGCAGGACCTGCGGGACCTCATCGGCCGGCCGCACCACGTGCCGGAGTCCGCGCAGGACCCGCAGGAGCGGCGGACGGCGGTGCCGGGCGTCTCCACGGGCCTGGCGGTGACCGGCGCGGGCGGCGACGTCCTCTACATCGAGGCGTCGCTGGCCGACCCGGAGACCGGCGGCAGCGGACTGCAGCTCACCGGGCAGCTGGGCGACGTGATGAAGGAGTCCGCGCAGATCGCGCTCTCCTTCCTGCGCTCGCACGGCGCCGAACTGGAGCTGCCGGTCGGCGACCTGAAGGAGCGCGGCGTCCACCTCCACGTCCCCGCGGGCGCGGTCCCCAAGGACGGCCCGAGCGCGGGTGTCACCATGACCACCGCGCTGGCCTCGCTCCTGTCGGGGCGGCGGGTCCGCACCGACGTGGCGATGACCGGCGAGGTGTCGCTGACCGGGCGCGTGCTCCCGATCGGCGGCGTCAAGCAGAAGCTGCTCGCGGCGCACCGCGCCGGGATCACCACCGTGGTGATCCCCAAGCGGAACGAGGCGGACCTGGACGACGTCCCCGCCGAGGTCCTGGAGAAGCTGGAGGTCCACGCGGTCTCGGACGTCCGGCACGTGCTCAAGCTGGCCCTGGAGCCCGCCGTCACCGGCGCGGACTCCGGGCTGGAGGCCTCGGTCGCGGCCTGAGTCAGGCCCTGACCGGGTGAATGGAGAGCGGCCCCTCCCACGGCCTGAGGAGGGGCCGCTCCCATGCGTGCGGCAGCCGGCCCACTCGGCGGCGTCCGCGTGGCCGGGCCGTGCGGGGGCGGAGACACCGGGCGGGGAAGGGGCCCTGGTCACGCTGTGCGTCCAGGTCTGCGAAATACTGGGGACGCTGCGTACACGACGGCCGGATACGACAGGTTTTCACGACGGAAAGCGGGTGACGAGGTGGCCGGAACCGCCGGCTCCCCCGGGGAGGCGGATCCCGTGATGGAGGCGCTCGAACGCGAGCTCACCGTCCTGTTGCGGCGCGCCCGCGCCTCCTCCGGCGAGATGGCCCGCGAGGTCCATCCGGATCTGGAGCCCGCGGCGTACGGGATCCTCGCCAGGCTCGCCGAGACCGGGCCCGAGCGGGCCACCGTGCTCGCCGGCTACTTCGGCGTCGGCAAGGCCACGATGAGCCGTCAGCTGCGCGCCCTGGAGGTGCTCGGGCTCATCCGGCGCGAACCCGACCCCGCCGACGGCCGGGCCTACCTGGTGCAGCTCACCACGGGGGGCGCCGAGCGCTTCTCGCGCGTCCGTACGGCGCGCCGGGCGCGCTACGTCAGCCGGCTGAGCGGCTGGGACCGGGACGAACTGCGGGAACTGGCCCGGCTGCTGGGCCAGCTGAACGACTCGCAGGAGCAGGACGGCGCGTAACCCGCGCGGTCCTCCGCCCGGCGCGCGGCCACGCCGTCGTCACCACTGCGCGAACACCGCGGTCGCGTCGTCGCGCGTCTTGCCGCGGGGGAAGCGGGTGCCGTCCGGGTCGGCGGACTCCGCGGCGCGCACGCGCCGCAGGAGCTTCTCGGGGCCGGCCTTGCGCAGCAGCGTGAACGTGCCCTGCCAGTCCTGCTCGTGGAAGACCTCGACCAGCCGGGCGGCGCCGTCGGTCAGGGCCGCGACGGCGCGGACCTGCGAGCGCGGCCGGGTGCCCGTGACGGCGCGCTCGGCGACCGCGGGGTCCGCCGCCGCGGTGAAGAAGCCGCCCTCGGCGTTGCGCAGGGCCTCCACCGCCCGTCCGTACTCCGCGGCGGCCCCGGCACGGGCGGCCGTGCCGCGCGGCAGGGCACGCACCGCGGCGCGCAGCGCGGGCACCGGACCGGGCAGCCGGCCCAGCCGGTCGTCGCGCACGGCACCGACGTGACCTGTGGTGTCCTCGATGAGCAACACCGAGTCGGATAGCACCAGATGCTCCACGGTGTCCGCATTCCACCGGACCGCCACCACGGTCGCCTGCGGGGTGCGGCGGTGAGAAAGGTCACAGGTGCCGCGGTGCGCGTCGGCGGTGCGCAGGACGGATTCCGCGAGACACTGCGCCAGGCTCGGGGCCGCGGGCGAAACGGACAGTTCGATCATGGATCCGCCCAGCTCGGCGACGTACCAGGGGACGTCGTGACGGCATCCCGTGGGGCCGTCGGGAGGGGTGACGCCGTCCAGCAGGACCAGTGAACCGCCGCCGCCTGACGCGGGCATGGCCACCGCGACGAAGTCCTCGTTGGGGCGTCCGGGGCTGCCGGGCTCGGTCGCCGTCTCGATGCGCATGCGGCCAGTCTGCAGCAGCCGCCCGGGGGAGCTGTTCGAACCCCGGGGGCGCTCGCCGGGGGTTACCGGCCAGTGAAGGTGCGCATCCTGCCAGGGCGGCGGCTCCGATGCCAGTTCCGGTCCCGGTCGGCCGGGGGGCGTGCGCGTAACGATCCAGCCGGGGAGTTGAACGTCAACTTGTCGTTGCGATTCACTCGTTCGGGTGTCGAGGCGGGGGACGCACATCTGCATTCCGGGGCGGCCTGAGAAGGTCGGGACGATGCCGGGATGAGGCCAGACGTTGCCGTGCTCGGCGCTCGGCCGATGTGTCGTCATCTCGGGACCAGTGGACCAGGCGAGACGGGATAGCGAGCACCGGTGCGAACACGACGTAACCCGCGGACCAAGCGCGTACGGCAGAGACTGCTGGGCGCCCTGCTGATCTGCGCCGTCACGGTCCTGGCCGCCTCCGCCCCTGGCATGGCCACGGGCGTGCGCGATCTGGCCGAGTCCCAGCGGCTGGTCGGCATGGCGCGACTGGAGGCCCAGGCGGTCTCGTTGTCCCATGCCCTGGCCGACGAACGCGACGGCATGGCCGTCTTCGTGGCCGGCGGCCGCTCCACCGAGGGCGGCACGGGCGTCTCCGAGGCCCAGCGGGAGCGGGTCGACCGCCAGGTCCAGGAGGTGCTGACGGCGGCGGCCGACACCGACACCGACGACGCCCCGGCCTTCGCCGACGCGACCGCCGAGGTCGTCCGGCAGCTCGGGGAACTCCCCGCCGTCCGGCAGAAGGTGCTCTCCGGCCCCGGCTCCGCCGAGGCGGCCGTCGCGGCCTACGACCCGGCGGTCCGGGCGCTGAACGGGGTCGGCGCCGCCGTCGCCCGCTCGCTGCCCGCCCGCGGCGCCTCCGCCGACACCACCGCGCTGCCCGAACTCGCCCGCGCCGTCGACCAGGCTTCCGTCCAGCGCGGCCTGCTGGTCGGCGCGCTCACCGCGGGCGGCGAGGAGTCCGCCCTGGTCGGTGCCGCGCAGACCGCCGCCGTCAGCGAGCGGTCCGCGCTCGCCGACTTCCGCGGCGGGGCCTCGCAGGCCGCGGTCGAGCAGTACGACCAGACGGTCACCGGCTCCGACGTCAACCAGGCCGACAAACGCCTGAAGCAGCTGCTGAACAGCTCCTCGCTGTCCGCCGCCGACCGCGCGCTCAAGCCGGGAGCGGTCCAGGCGGCGCTCTCCGCGCGGATCGACATGATGCGCGGTGTCGAGTCCTCGCTCGCGGCCGCCGCCGCCGACCGGCTCGCCGCGCTGCGCGACGACGACGTGACGGCCCTCGAACTCCACGTCGCCCTCGCCTCCGTGTGCTTCCTGCTCGTCCTCGGCGTCGGCGTCTCCACGGCCCGCTCCATCACCCGGCCGGCCGCCGCGCTGGGCCGCTTCGCCCGCGGGGACGTCCCCGCGGGCGAGCAGGTCAGGATCGTCGGCTCCGACGAGTTCGCGGCGACGGCCCGGGCGGTCAACGCGCTCCGCGCCGAGGTCGGCGGGCTGCGCGAGCGCGTCGCCGCGCAGGACGCCGAACACACCAAGCTCCAGGGCGTACGGGACGCCCTCGCCGCGGAACGCGACCTGCTGCACGGCCGGCAGGAGGCGCTCACCACGCGCCTGGGCAGCCTGCAGGGCAACGTCCACGGCACCTACGTCAACCTGACGCTGCGCACCCTCGGTCTGGTCGAGCGCCAGCTCACGCTGATCGAGCGGCTGGAGGAACTCGTCCACGACCCGGACGAGCTCGCCCAGCTGTTCAAGCTGGACCACCTGGCCACCCGCATGCGCCGCAACAGCGAGAACCTGCTGCTGCTCGCCGGAGCCGAACACGGTCACGCGCAGCCCAAGCCCGTCCCACTGGTCGACGTGGCGCGCGCCGCGGTCTCCGAGATCGACAAGTACGAGCGCGTCCGCATCCAGCAGCTGCCCGCGGGACGCATCGCCGGCTTCGCCTCCGACGACCTCAGCCACCTGATCGCCGAGCTCCTGGAGAACGCGGCCGCGTTCTCCCCGCCGGAGACCGAGGTGGAGCTGTCCGGCTGGATGCTGGAGAGCGGCGAGCTGATGCTGTCGGTCGAGGACCAGGGCATCGGCATCCCCACGGCCCGGCTGGACGAGCTCAACGCGCTGCTGACGCAGGCCGATCCCGCGGAGCAGGCCTCCGGCGGCGAGGCCACCGGCATGGGCGTCTACGTCGTGGCCCGGCTCGCCGCCCGGCACGGCATCCGCGTCCAGCTCCGCGACGCCAAGCGCGGCGGCACCACCGCCGTGGTGGTCGTCCCCGCGGCGCTCACCGCGCCGGCGGAGGACCCGGACGGCCCGCAGACCCCCGTGGAGGCGGCCGTCGCGGGTGAGCCGTGGCAGCCGGGCACGGCGCTGCGGAGCGCACGCGACGAGCAGGCCGTAAAGGCGGAGCGGACGGCACCGGCTGCCGTGGAGCCCGTGACGGAGCCGTCGTCCGATGAGGCGCCCGGACCCGGGGGCGACGCCATCGAGCACGCCCGCGCCGACCAGCACGCCCCCGCCCCGACGCCCGCCCCGGAAACCGGGCCGGCACCGGTCGAGGCGGCCGAAGCGGCCGAGGCGGCCGAGGCGCCCGCGGTACCGGCTCCGGCCTCCGCGGAGGTGCCGGACGGCGTGGCGCTCACCGCCAAGGGGCTCCCGCAGCGGGTGCCGCGGTCCACGGGGCTGTCGGGTGAACCGCAGCTCCGTGGGCGGGCCCGGGAGGGCGGCGGCGTGGACCCGGAGGAGCTGCGGCGCAAGCTCGGCGGTTTCGCCCGGGGTCTGCGCGACGGCCGGGCGGAAGCCGCGGCCGAGACGCAGGAGATCCGGCGCGGCCTGCCCGCGCCGAGGGCGGCCGCGGACGCGGCCGCGGCAGAAGGCAGTTCGGGGGGACACCAACAAGTCGAAGCCGAAGGCGTCGAGGAGGCACGCGGTTGATGTCGGCCGGTACGGACACCCAGAGTGAACGGGGCCTGAGCCACGAGGCACGTGGTCTCCAGTGGCTGCTGAGCAATTTCGTGGAGGACGTGCCCGGGGTCCGCTCCGTGGCCGTCGTGTCCTCGGACGGACTGCTGCTGCTGACCTCGGAGCCCGAGGACGAGGCCGACGCGGCTGACGAAGGCACGGAGGACGGCGCGGCCGGACCCCCCAAGGGCCCGGCGGGCACCTCCGCCGACCTGGCCACGGTGGTCTCCGGCATCGCCTCGCTGACCGACGGCGCCGCGCGCCTGATGGACGGCGGCGGCGTGCGCCAGACGGGGGTGGCGATGGAGAACGGCAGCGTGTTCGTGATGACGATCGGGGACGGTTCGCTGCTCGGCGTCCACGCGGACGCCGAGTGCGACATGAGCGTGGTGGCCTACCACATGGCCCTGTTCGTGGGCCGGGCCGGCCACGTGCTCACCCCGGCGCTCCGCACGGAACTGCGTCAGGCGATCGAGGGGGGCCGCTGATGCGCCGTCCGGTGATCGCCGCGGCCCGGGCGGCCGCCGTCCTCCCCGTACGGGGTGCCGGGCGCAGGGCCGCCCGGGTGCGCCCGTACGCGCTGACCGGCGGCCGTACGTCCTTCGGCCACGTGCTGCTGGTGGAGACCTTCGTCGCGACGATCGACGGCTCCCCCGAGCGCAGGGAGCTGACCTCGGGCAGCTGGGCCGAGCGCGTCATGCCGGAGATGCGCGCCATCGTGGAGCTGTGCCGCCGGATGCGCTCGGTGGCGGAGATCTCGGCGCTGCTGCGCATGCCGCTCGGCGTCGTCCGGGTGCTGCTCAGCGACCTGGCCGATCAGGGAAGGATCCGCGTGTACGGGACCGGGCACGGGCCCGGCGCCCCGGATCGCGCACTGCTGGAGAGGGTTCTCGGTGGACTTCGCAGGCTCTGACATGTCGTCCCTCGCGGAAGAAGACGGCCTGCAGGAGTGGCAGCTGGACGTGAGCCAGGCCCCCACCTCGACCAAGATCGTGGTGGCGGGCGGCTTCGGCGTGGGCAAGACCACCTTCGTCGGCACGGTCTCGGAGATCACCCCGCTCACCACCGAGGCGGTGATGACCAGTGCCAGTGAGGACATCGACGACCTCGGGTCCACCCCGGAAAAGACCACCACCACGGTGGCGATGGACTTCGGCCGGATCACCCTCGACCGGGAGCTGGTGCTTTACCTGTTCGGCACCCCCGGCCAGCAGCGCTTCTGGTTCATGTGGGACGACCTGGTGCGCGGGGCGATCGGCGCCGTCGTCCTCGCCGACACCCGCCGGCTGGCCGACGCCTTCCCGGCACTGGACTACTTCGAGAGCAGCGGCCTGCCCTACGCCGTGGCGGTCAACCGCTTCGAGGGCACCACCGCCTACGACGAGATCGACGTCCGCGAGGCGCTCGCCGTGCCGGACGAGATCCCGGTGGTGATATGCGACGCCCGCGACCGCCAGTCGGTGATCCAGGTACTGCTGGCCCTGGTCAAGCAGGCCCTCGTCGCCCAGCCGGAGTAGCAGTCTTCCGGCGGAGTCGTGGGGACGCCCGCCGGACGCATCCCAGCCGCACCGTACGAGAGAGCATGCCGCCTTGCGCAAGATACTGATCGTGGGAGCCGGCCAGTCCGGGCTCCAACTGGCCCTGGGCCTGCAGTCCCGGGGATACGAGGTCACCGTCATGTCCAACCGCACGGCGGACGAGATACGCCAGGGGCGTGTCATGTCCACCCAGTGCATGTTCGGCACGGCGCTGGGCCACGAGCGCGACCTCGGCCTCGGCTTCTGGGAGGACCAGACCCCCCGGATCGAAGGCCTGGGGGTCTCCGTCGCCGCCCCCGACGGATCACGGCCCATCGACTGGGTGGGACGGCTCGACGCGTACGCGCAGTCCGTCGACCAGCGGGTGAAGATGGCCGGCTGGCTGGAGACCTTCGTCGAGCGCGGCGGCAAGCTGGTCGTGCACGGCGTGACCGTCGGCGACCTGGACTACTTCTCCCGCGCCTACGACCTGGTGATGGTCGCGGCCGGCAAGGGCGAGCTGGTCTCCATGTTCGGCCGGGACGCCGAGCGTTCCCCGTACGACAGCCCGCAGCGTGCGCTGGCCGTCGCCTATGTGCACGGCCTCGGCCCGCGCCCGGAGCACCCCGACTTCCACGCGGTGCGGCTCAACATGGTGCCCGGCGCCGGCGAACTGATCGTGATCCCGGCGTTCACCACCTCCGGCCCCTGCGACATCCTCTTCTGGGAGGGGCTCCCGGGCGGTCCGCTCGACGTCTTCGGCGGTGTCAAGGACCCGCAGGAACACCTGCGCATCACCCTTGAACTGATGGAGCGTCATCTGCCGTGGGAGTACGACCGCGCCCGTGACGTGGAGCTGACGGACGCCGGCGGCACCCTGGCCGGGCGTTTCGCGCCGGTGGTCCGGCGCCCCGTCGCGGAACTGCCCTCCGGCGGGCTGGTGCTGGGCGTCGCCGACGTCGTCGTGGCCAACGACCCGATCACCGGGCAGGGCTCCAACAGCGCCTCCAAGTGCGCGGCCGCCTACCTCGACGCCATCGTCGAGCAGGGCGACAAGCCCTTCGACCGGGACTGGATGGAGTCCGCCTTCGCCCGCTTCTGGGCCACCGCCGAGCCGGTGACCAAGTGGACCAACGCCCTCCTCGGCCCGCCGCCGGAGCACATCCTGGGCCTGATCGGTGCCGCCGGGCAGTTGCCGTCGGTCGCCGACCGCTTCGCCAACGGCTTCGACGACCCGTCGGACTACGAGTCGTACTTCTACGACCCCGGGGCGACCTCCGCCTACCTGGCCTCGGCCGCCGGGGCCTGACGGCCCCGCGGCGCCGGCGGTGCACGCCGCCGGCGCCGGACGGCCCGCCGCCCTCAGCCGCGCAGGCGCGTCCGCTGCATCGCGGCGAGCCGCAGCACCACGGCGATGCACAGCGCCCCCGCCAGGACGTAGAGCGCGGCACCGGCCGTCTCCGCCGCAGGCGGGCCCGTGGTGGCGGAGGGGGAGGCGAGGAGCTGCGCCGCCACGAAGAGCAGCCACCACGAGGTCAGCAGCACACTGGTGCGCCGTGGGCGTCCGGGCGGCGAGCTGGCGGCCCAGATGTCGTTGATGATCCGCTTGGGCAGGACGAAGCCGGCCAGCGGTATCAGCCACGCGCCCGTGGTCCAGCCGCGCCGCATCCGGTGGCCGCCGGGCGCCAGCGCCTCGGCGTTCACCCGCATCTGCCACAGCCAGCGCAGGAACACGACCCCGGTGAGCACGAAGGCGAGATGGCTCAGACCGGTGAGGGTGACGACCTCGTCGCCGCGCGCGAGGGCGGCGGCCGAGCCGCCGGCGGCGCGGTCGAGGAAGAGCCGGGCGACGAGCAGCGCGGCGTTCACCAGCACGCAGACCCCGAGCGCGGCCACGACGAGGACGGTCGTCGCCTTGGGGACGAAGACCGGCTCGCCCTCGGCCGGCCGCACGGGCGGGGACATGACGCCGGCGTCGTCGTGGATCACGAAGCCGCAACCTAGCGCCGGCCCCGCCATCCGGTCCAGTGCCGCCCGCGTCCCGGCAACCGGGTCCGGCGCGGGGCGGGCCGTCCGGGCGCCCGGGGTCCCGCCTTGGCACCTCCCCGGGGCTGTGAAACGCTCGTCGTACGGGACATCTGTCCGGCGTCCGCACACAGATCCCGCACGGCCGGGCCCGGTCGTCCGCCGCAAGGCCCCTGGTCCGGGCTCCCGTACGGGAGAGGGAACAGCCATGACGACGACCGAGCACGACCGCGACGGCCACCGTGACCCCACCCTGTACCGCACCCCGGCGGACGCCGTCGCCGCGCCCGCCGAGAAGCTCGCCTACGTCGTCGGGTTCGACCCGGCCGGAGAGCGCCCGGACGCACTGTTCACCGTCGTCACCGATCCGGGATCCCCGTTGAACGGCCAGGTGGCCGCCCGTGCCGAGATGCCCGACCGGGGCAACGAACTGCACCACTTCGGCTGGAACGCCTGCTCGAGCGCGCTGGCCCACGCCGGCCACCACCACGCCGCGCGGCGCTACCTCATCGTCCCGGGCCTGCGTTCCTCCCGGCTGCACGTCCTCGACACCGGCCCCGATCCCACCCGTCCGAGCCTGGTCAAGGTGGTCGAGGCCGGGGAGCTCGCCGCCAGGGCCGGTTACTCGCGGCCGCACACCCTCCACTGCGGCCCCGACGGGGTGTTCCTGTCCTGCCTCGGCGGCGCGGACGGCGCGGACGGGCCCGGCGGCGTCGCGCTGCTGGACCACGAGACCTTCGACGTGCTGCGGGCCTGGGAGAGCGAGCGCGGACCGCAGTCGCTCGCCTACGACGTCTGGTGGCACTTGCGCCAGAACATCGCCGTGACCAGCGAGTGGGGCAGCCCCTCGATGATCGAGGACGGGCTCGTGCCCGAACTGCTGCTGGACCGCCGCTACGGGCACGCGGTGCACTTCTGGGACCTGGACACGGGCCGGCACCTGCAGCGCGTCGACCTGGGGGACGAGAACCAGATGGTGCTGGAGCTGCGTCCCTCGCACGACCCCGAGGCCACCTGGGGGTTCGTGAACACCGTCGTCGACGTCGAGGACCTGTCGGCGTCGGTGTGGCTGTGGACCCGGGAGGGCGGCGACTTCACGGTCCGCAAGGTGATCACCCTGCCCGCCGAGCCCGCCCGGGCGGAGGACCTGCCCCCCGCGCTGCGGCCGTTCGGCGCCGTGCCCCCGTTGATCACCGACATCGACCTGTCGGTGGACGACCGGTGGCTGTACGTCTCCGCGTGGGGGACCGGTGACCTCCACCAGTACGACGTGGGCGACCCGCTCCGGCCGAGGCGGACCGCGTCCGTGCGGCTGGGCGGCATCACCGGCCGGCAGACGCACCCCGCGGAGCCGGACGTCCCGCTGACCGGCGGAGCGCAGATGGTCGAGCTCAGCCGCGACGGACGGCGGGTGTACGTGACGAACTCCCTGTACGCCGCCTGGGACGCGCAGTTCTACCCCGAGGGCATCGACCCGTGGATGGTCAAGCTCGACGCCGACACCTCACGCGGCGGGCTCCGCGTCGACAGCGGCTTCTTCCCGCACGGCCCGGACTTCCGGGGACTGCGGGTGCACCAGACGCGCCTGGAAGGCGGCGACGCCTCCTCGGACTCGTACTGCTACCGCCGCTGACCACCGGGCACCGTCACCCGGCGACGTCCACGACGACCTTGCCCCGGCCCTCGCCGCGCTCGACCACGCCGTGCGCCTCGGCGGCCGTGGCCAGGGTGAAGCGGCGCGGGTCGACCAGCGGCCGCAGCGCGCCGGCCTGCGCGAGGGCGGCGGCCTCGCGCAGGATCGCGCCGTGGTGCTCGCGCCCGCGGCCGGTGAGCATCGGCAGCAGTGTGAAGACCCCGGAGTAGCTGGCACCGCGGAAGGACAGCGGCGCGAGGCTGTGGCTGCCCCAGCCGAGGGCGCTCACCACATGGCCGGTGTAGGTGCGCACCGCGGTGAAGGAGGCGTCGAGCGTCTCCCCGCCGACGGTGTCGACGACGACGTCGAAGCCCTCGCCGCCGGTGTGCTCGGCGACGTAGGCGTCGACCGGGGTGGCGGTGCGGTCGATCGGGGTCGCCCCGAGAGCGGCGATGGTCTCCAGGCTGCGCGGCGAGCCGGTGGCGAAGACCTCGGCACCGCGGGCCCGGGCGAGCTGGACGGCCACGTGCCCGATGCCGCCGGCACCGCCGTGGACGAGCACCTTCTGCCCCCCGTGCACGCCCGCCCGGTCCACCAGGCCCTCCCAGGCGGTGATGAAGACCAGCGGGAGCGCCGCCGCCTGACGCATCGTCAGCGCGGCGGGCTTGCGGGCCAGCAGCCGGGCGTCCACGGCCGCGTACTCGGCCAGCGACCCCTGGAGGTTGCCGACCCCGCCGGTCATGCCGAAGACCTCGTCCCCGGGTGCGAAGCCGGTGACGTCCGCCCCGACCTCCTCGACGACGCCGGCCAGGTCGAGGCCGAGCACGGCGGGCGGCCGGGTGCGGGCGTGGGTGGCCTTCCCGGCGCTGATCTTGGTGTCCAGGGGGTTCACCCCGGAGGCCGCGATCCGGACCAGCACCTGGCCGGGGCCGGGTACGGGGGTGCGGATCGTGCCGAGGACGAGGGGGCTGCCGAACTCTTCCAGCAGGACCGCGCGCATGGTGGTGGCCACCGGGGGGCGGGAGGAGGTCATCGGATGTCCTTTCGAACAGACAGGTCTGTTTGATTCGGGTCGAAGGAACGCCCTCGTCCCCATGGCGCGGACGAGGGCGCGGCCGGGATCAGACGGCGGGCGGGCAGGCCCGCTCGACCGCGGCCCGCGCCGCGGCCTTGGCGGCGGCCGGCATCGCCGGGTCCTGTTCGAGCTTGCCCGCGGCCAGGGTGCCGTCGACGAGCAGGGTCAGCTGCAGTGCCAGCTCGTCGGGGTCCGCGGCGCCGGCCGCCTCGGCCAGCCCGCGCACCCATGCCCGCACGGCCCGCTTGTGCGCCAGGGTCACCTCGTGCGGCAGGCTGCCCGGCTCGCTCTCCGCGGCGGCGTTGATGAAGGGGCAGCCGTGGAAGCCGTGGCGCGCGTACGAGGCCGAGACGGCGTCGAACAGGCCCACCAGCTGCTCGCGGGGATCGTCCCCGGCCGCCAGTGCGGCGGCGCGCAGCCTGCCCCGCCAGGAGTCGTCGACCCTGCGCAGGTACGCGGCGGCCAGTTCGTCCTTGGAGGGGAAGTGGACGTAGAGCGTGGACTTGGCCACGCCCGACTCGGCGATGATCCGGTCGACCCCCACGCCGCGCAGGCCGTGCGCGGCGAACAGCGCCTCGGCCGTGGTCAGTATGCGCTCGCGCGCCGGGGGCCGCTTCGCGGTCGTGGGCATGGTGCTCACCGTGGTCCTCGCCGGGGCCCGGCGGGCCCCTCACGGCAAAACTAACAGACAGGTCTGTCCGATGCCGGTGAGTCCCCGGTCACACCGCGGCCTCAGGAGTTCGAGGTGCCGCCGAGCGGGGTCGGGTCGTGGGCCGACTTGGGGGCGACGGGGGAGACGTAGTGCTTCATCGACGGGTCGTCGGAGTCCGCCCGGACGGCGCCGAGGACCGGGTTGGCGGCGATCGGGGAGATCTTGACGACGCCGCCCGGGCGCGGGGCCTGGATGACCATGCCGTTGCCGATGTACATCGCCACGTGGGTGGCGCCGGGGAAGTAGACCACCAGGTCGCCGGGGCGCAGCAGGTTCAGCGGGACGTGCGGCAGCTGCTTCCACTGCTCCTGGCTGGTGCGCGGGATGGTGGTGCCCGCGTGCTCCCAGGCCTGTGAGGTCAGGCCCGAGCAGTCGTACGCCTTCGGGCCCTCGGCACCCCAGACGTAGGGCTTGCCGAGCTGGGCGTAGGCGAAGCTCAGCGCCCTGTTGCCGGCCTTCGACGGCGCGAGTGCCGTGCTGCCGAGCCGGCCGGACCGCAGGAAGGCCGCCTGCGCCTGGTCGATGCCCTGCTGCTCCAGTTCCTGGAGGTCCTCGATCTGGGTGCCGGTCAGTCCGGCGAGGATCCGTTCGACGTCGGCCAGCTGCCGCTCGATGTCCTCCTTGGCCTCGCGCTGCTTCTTCTCCAGCTGCTCCGAGCCGTCCAGCGCGTGCTGCTGGGCCTGGTTGAGCGCGGCGATCCGCTTCTCGCCGTTCTCCAGCTGGGCGACGAGCTCGGCCTGGCTGCCGGCGGCGCGGTCGAGCATGTGCCCCTGGGTGAAGGCGTCCTGCGGGTCGTTGCTGAGCAGCAGGTTGAGGTACGGGGAGACGCCACCGGACTTGTACTGTTCCCGCGCCAGCTGCCCGGCCAGGGCGCGGGCGTCACTGAGCGCGGTGCGCTCCTCGGCGAGCTGGTGGTCGAGGCGGTCGGCCTTGCTCTGGTTCTCATCGAGCTCGACCTTGGCCTGGTCGTAGGTCTCGGTGGCCTGCTCGGCCTTGTGGTAGAGGTCCTGCAGCTGCTCCAGCAGCACGACGAGCGTCCGGTTGTCCGGCGCCGGATCGTCGGGAGCGGCGTAGGCCTGGGCGGGGATCCCGAGCGCCGCGGCGGCCAGCAGCGTCCCGCAGACGAGTGCCCTGCGCACCCACTCCTTGGGCCGGTGTGCTGCTGACATCCCGTCACCTCCGCCTGTTCCACCGATACGTGCGGGTAGATCCTTACATGATCGGGTCGGCTAGGACAGAGGGACGGGCCGGAACGGGCGGCTCCGCCGGTCGCTGAGCCACCCGTTCGTCCGGCGTCATCCGAAATAGGTGTCGAAGTTCCGCTGGAATTCCCAGTTGCTGTACTTGTCCCAGTTCACCGACCAGGTCATCAGACCGCGCAGCGCGGGCCAGGTGCCGTGGGTGGCGTAGCCGCCGCAGTTGACCTTCCGGGTAAGGCAGTCGAGCGCCTTGTCCACCTCGGCCGGGGTGGTCCAGCCGTTGCCCGCGTTGCTGCTGGCGGGCAGGCCGACGGCCACCTGCGACGGGGAGAGCGGGGGGAACACCCGGGAGGTGTTGCCCGCGACCGGGAAGCCGGTGAGCAGCATGTCGGTCATGGCGATGTGGAAGTCGGCGCCGCCCATCTGGTGGTACTGGTTGTCCAGTCCCATGATCGGCCCGGAGTTGTAGTCCTGGACGTGAAGGAGCGTCAGATCCCCGCGCAGGGCGTGGATCACCGGCAGGTACGCGCCCGCCCGCGGGTCCTGGGCGCCGTTCGGGCCCGGGCCGTAGAACTGGTACCCGAGCTGGACGAAGAAGGTCTCGGGGGCCATGGTCAGCACGAAGGCGGCACCGTACCTGGCCTTGAGGGTCTTCAGTGCGGAGATCAGGTTGACCACGACCGGGGTGGTCGGGTTCCGGAAGTCGGTGTCACCGGCGCTGAGGGAGAGCGAGTGGCCCTCGAAGTCGATGTCGAGGCCGTCCAGTCCCCAGGTGTCGATGATCTTGCCGACGGAGCTGACGAAGGCGTCGCGGGCGGCGGTGGTGGTGAGCTGGACCTGGCCGTTCTGGCCGCCGATGGAGATCAGCACCTTCTTGCCCTGCGCCTGCTTGGCCTTGATCGCGGCCTTGAACTCCGCGTCGGACTCCACGTTCGGGCACTCGGCGACCGGGCAGCGGTTGAAGCGGATGTCGCCGGAGGTGGTGGAGGTGGGCTCGCCGAAGGCGAGGTCGATGTAGTCCCAGCTCGCGGGGACGTCGGCCATGCGGACGTAGCCGGAGCCGTTGGCGAAGCTGGAGTGCAGGTAGCCCACGAGGGCGTGGGAGGACGGCGCCGGATCGGTCGGTGTGGGGGTCGGCGTGGGGGTGGGAGTGGGGGTCGGTGTCGGCGTCGGGTCGGTGGGGGTCGGGCTGGGCGTCGGGCCGCCGGGCCCGGTCAGCGACAGGTCGTCGGCGTAGTACGTGGGCTGCGCGTACCAGCCGTGGACGTAGACCGTCGCGCTGGTCTGGTTCGGGCCGGTCGTGAAGCTGACGTTCAGCTGCTGGTAGGCGCCGCCGGTGCCCGGGGTCCAGGTGCTGGTGCCGCCGTCCACGCCGATGTAGACGTAACTCCCCTTGACCTGCGCCGAGAAGGTGTACGCCGTGTTGGGGGCGACGCCCACCGTCTGCCGGCACTGCGCGGTCGCGGTGCCGCTCGGGGTGCCGGCGAGGGCGCGACTGCCGCTCTTCGCCTGCCCGGTCACCACCTGGGTGGTGCCGGAGTCGCAGCTCCAGCCGGACAGGTTGCCCGACTCGAAGCCTCCGTTGACCAGGAACTCACCGGCGTGCGCCGTGGGGGCGAGGGCGACCAGCCCGCCGAGGACGGCGGTGCAGGCGAGGGTCGCCGTCGCGGCGACGAGGTGTCTCATGGGGGCCGCTCCTTCGGGGGCGAGAAGAAGTGTGCATGACAACTCGCAGCAAACAGGTCTGGACCAATCCTGTCAATGGTCCGGACCATTCCCGTGGCCGGTCACCCGGATCACCCGTCCGGCGGCGGTCCGCCCGCGCGACCGCCCCGGCGGCTCACGTCCGCGGTTTCGACCAGGGCCAGCGCGGCTTCTCCGGCCGGTTCCCCTCCGGGTCGTAGACGAAGACCCAGCGCGTACGGCGCTGCGCGCGCGGCCCGGGACTGGGCTCGCGATGATAGACGTGCACGACGGGCGGTGCGCCGTCCTCCTGCGGCACCGGTACCTCGTACACCTTCGGGGGCTGCCCGGTGATGCCGGTCAGCACCCCCAGCACCCGGCCGTCCAGCGGCCCTCCGACGAATTCCGTGTCCTCATGCCTCACGGGGTCAGGGTAGGCCCTGCGGCGGGGGCCACGTTCAGGAAACGGCAGGTGGGAGCAGATGTGCGACTGCCTGGGCCAGCGGGGTCACCCGGCGGGCCAGGTCGCCGGCGGGGCTGCCCGCGGTCTCCCGTTCCAGGGCGGCCAGCGCGACCGCGGCGGTCTCCTGGTCGGTGGTGGAGCTGACCAGCAGCAGCGCGATGAAGTGGTCCACCAGCCACCGCCGCAGCTCCTGGGCGGGGGGCTGCTTGCCCTCGTCCAGCCAGGTCAGCGAGACGGCTTCGACGCTGGCGATCCAGGAGCGCACCATCATCGCCAGCCGCGGTCCGGGGTGCGGCGCTCCCAGGTGCATCAGGATCTGCTCGGCCGCGCCCCGCCGCACGCCGTCCACGATGGCGTCGGTCCGGCTGGTCTCCGCGACGCTGCCGCCGCGCAGCAGGGCGGAGTACGCCGCGTCGTGCTCGTCCACGTAGGAGAGGTAGCGGTCCAGCGCGTTGGACAGGCGCTGGGTCATCTCGCCCTCCGCGGGCTCCACGAAGCAGGCCCGCAGCTCCTCGGCGGCGTTGCGCATGGCGGCCTCGTACAGCTGCTGCTTCCCGCCGGGGAAGTAGCGGTAGACCAGGGGGCGCGAGACCCCGGCGGCCGCGGCCACGTCGTCGACCGAGACGTCCTCGGGCCTGCGGTGCCCGAACAGGTCCACGGCGGCGGCGAGCAACTGGGTACGGCGCTGCTCGACGCTCAGCCGGCGGTAGGCGGGAGCGGCGGCGGGCGCCGGCGTCGAACTGCCGTTCATGGACGCCAGCGTATCCGCCCGCGCGCCGTGCTACCCGAGAAGTCCCGAGCTGCGCCACATGCGCCGTACGCCCGGACCCTCGAACATGCCGATCTCCTCCAGGAAGTCCATCAGCTTCCGCGCCGCCTGCCGCATCACGTCGCGGCGGTGCGGGCTGGTGCGGGCCAGCTCGGCGGCGTACCGGGGGTCGAGCCCGACCGATGCGTACACCTGGGGGCTGATCAGCGACCGGGCGATCACTCGTGCGGCCTCGGCGGAGGAGATCCGGGTGAAGGCGATCTCCCAGCGCGGAGCCGAGCTCATCTGGCGGCGCAGCTCCTCGCGGGCGTAGCGGATGTGCCGGGCCTCCTCGACCACGTGGATGCGGGTGACGCCACGGGTCAGCGGCTGCACGCGCTCGTCCGGGAAGGTCAGCCGCTGCATCCAGTCGAGGATCTCCTCTGCGAGCAGGGTGCCGGTGAAGGAACCGGGTGTGGTGGAGACGGTCTTCAGCACCCGGCCGAGGTTGTGGTCCGTGCGCGACGGCTTGTAGACGGGCGTGCCGAGCCGGGTCACCAGCCGCGCGAACATCTTCGAGTGGCGGCACTCGTCGGCGATCTCGGTGAGCGCGTAGCGGACGTGCCCGCTGGTGGGGTCCAGGTCGTAGGAGTGCCGCAGCAGCAGCTGCATGAGGATGATCTCGAACCAGATGCCGATCGAGGCCAGCGACGCCGCCTCGTGCCGGCTCAGCTCGATCCGCTGTTCCTGCGACATGTGCTTCCACAGCGGGGTGTCGTACAGGGAGCACAGCTCCGGCGGCCAGAACCACGCGCCGTCCTCGAACGGGGCCTCCCAGTCCAGCTCGGTGTCGGGGTCGAAGGAGTGCTTCGCGGAGGCGTCGAGCAGCCGCTCCGCCACTTTTTCACGCGTTGCAAGAGGGGTGCCAGCGGTCATGCTCTTATGAGACTGTGTGTCAGCAAGCTCGTCAAGAGTCGAGGAGACGCCAATGCCGTCGCAGGACAACCTGTGGGAGATCCCGGCTTCCGGAGCCGCCCGCTTCTCCTGGGAGTACGACGACGGGCGCGACCGGCTGCTCGCCCTCTACCAGAAGGGCAAGGACAAGCAGTGGGACGCGGTCACCCGCATCGACTGGGACATCGAGGTCGACCCGTACGACCCGCTCGGCGTGCCGGACCAGAACATGACCGTCTACGGCACCCCCTACTGGGACAAGATGTCCGAGCGGAACAAGCGCGACATGCGCCGCGCCTACGCGTCCTGGCAGTTCAGCCAGTTCCTCCACGGGGAGCAGGGCGCCATGGTCTGCGCCGCCCGCATCGTGGAGTCGGTGCCCGACCTCGACGCCAAGTTCTACTCCGCGACCCAGACCATGGACGAGGCCCGGCACGCCGAGATCTACTCCCGCTTCCTGCGCGAGAAGGTCGGCATGGTCTACCCGATCAACGACTCGCTGCAGGCCCTGCTCGGCGACACCCTGCGCGACTCCCGCTGGGACATGCCGTACCTGGGGATGCAGGTGCTCATCGAGGGGCTGGCGCTGGCCGCCTTCGGCATGCTGCGCGACACCACCGACAAGCCGCTGCCCAAGCAGATCCTCGCCTACGTCATGCAGGACGAGGCCCGGCACGTCGCCTTCGGGCGGATGGCGCTGCGCGACCACTACAAGCAGCTGTCCGACGCCGAACTGCGCGAGCGCGAGGAGTTCGTCATCGAGGGCTGCTACCTCATGCGCGACCGGCTGCGCGGCGCCGAGGTGCTGGAGGACTTCGGCATACCGCGGCAGGAGGCCGAGGAGCTGAGCGAGCGCTCGGAGTACCTGCAGCTCTTCCGCAAGCTGCTGTTCAGCCGCATCGTGCCGTGCGTGAAGGACATCGGGCTGTGGGGCGAGCGGCTGCAGCGCGCCTACGTCGACATGGGCGTCCTGGAGATGGGCGACTCCAACCTCGACCTGCTGATGGCGCAGGACGAGGAGATCGCCGAGAAGCTCGACGCCGAGCGCTTCGCCCAGGAGGAGACCGAGCGGGCCGCCGAGGTCCATCAGGCCATCGCGCTGGGCGCCCAGGACTGACCGCGACCGGGCAAGCGGTCAGCGTTCCAGCGCCGCCCGCATCACGGCGCGGGCGACCGGGGCCGCCTTGCCGCCGCCGCTGATGTCGGCGCGGTCGGCGGCGGCGTCCTCCACGACGACGGCGACGGCGACCTTCGCCGGGGCTCCCCGGCTCTGTTTCGCCCAGGCGATGAACCAGGCGAACGGGTTCCCGCGGTTGTCCTCACCGTGCTGCGCCGTGCCCGTCTTGCCGCCCACCACCACGCCGGGCAGGGCGGCGTTGCGGCCGGTGCCCTGCCGCACCACGGCGACCATCATGTCCTGCATCACGAAGGCCACGGTCGCGTCCATCACCTGCCGGTAGGCCCGCTCACCGGTGATCTCCAGCGGGAGGCCGGCGCCGTCGGTGATCCGGTCCACCAGGTGCGGGTACATCAGCGTGCCGTCGTTGGCCACGGCCGCCGCGACCATCGCCATCTGCAGCGGGGTGGCCCGGGTGTCGTACTGCCCGATGGACGACAGCGCCAGCTGCGCACGGTCCATGCGGCGGTCGAAGACGCTGACCGCGGGGTGCGAGGGGACCCCGATGGAGGGGTCGTTGAAGCCGAAGGCCTCCGCCGTCTCGCGCATCGCCCGCAGCCCCACGTCGTCGCCGAGCTTGCCGAAGACGGTGTTGCAGGAGACGACGTACGCGTAGAACAGCGGCGCGTCCTCACAGCCCGCGGACGCCGACTCGTTGCCCAGCGTCGTCATCGTGCCCGGCAGGCGATAGGGGTCCGGGGAGTCGGTGGGCTTCCCGACGTCGGTGACCACCCCGGAGGCGAGCGCCGCGACCGCCGTCACCGTCTTGAAGGTCGAACCCGGCGGGTACGTCTGGCGCAGCGCCCGGTTGAGCATCGGCTGGTCCTCGGCGGTGACGAGCCGGTGCCAGGCGCCGAGCGCCTCCGGGCCGGTGCCGGCGATCGTCGCAGGGTCGTAGGAGGGCGTGCTGACCAGCGCCAGGATCCGGCCGGTCGCCGGGTCGAGGGCGGCGACCGCGCCCTTCTTGCCGCCCAGCGCCTTGTACGCGGCCTGCTGGGCGGCCGGGTCGATGGTGGTGCGGACGTCGCCCGGGCGCTGCGGCGCCCTGCTGACCGCGTTCCACAGCGGGAGCGCCGACAGCCCGGGGGAGGAACCGGACAGGACGTCGTCCGCGGCGGCCTCCAGCAGGGCCGTGCCGTAGGTCTGGGAGGAGAAGCCGGTCACGGGCGCGTAGAGCGGGCCGTCGGCGTAGGTGCGGACCCAGTCCAGCTGGGCGCCGGTGGACCGGGAGCCGGTCACGGGCCGGCTGCCGACGAGGATGTCGCCGCGCGGCTGCGCGTAACGGTCGATCGGCACCCGCCGGTTGGCGGGGTTGGCGTCGTACGCGGGGGCCCGCACCACCTGGACCCGGATGGCGTTCACCAGCAGGGCGACGAGGAGCAGCAGGCACAGCGCCGCGGCCCGGCGGGCGTACGGGGTCACGCCGCGGCCGCCCCGCCGCCGGTGGCCCGCCCGGCCCGGCCGGTGTCCGGGCCGGGCGGCGGGCGGCGGGCGGTGTCGCTGAGCAGGATCAGCAGCGCGACGATCACCCAGTTGGTGACGACCGACGAACCGCCCTGCGCCAGGAACGGCATCGCCATCCCGGTCAGCGGGATCAGGTCCGTCACCCCGCCGGCGATCACGAAGACCTGCAGCGCGACGATCGACGCCAGCCCTACGGCCAGCAGCCTGCCGAACGGCTCGCGGATCGACAGCCCCGCCCGGTAGCCCCGGGCCACCAGCAGTCCGTACAGCAGGAACAGCGCGGTCAGCCCCGTCAGTCCCAGCTCCTCGCCCGCCGTGGCCAGGATGAAGTCGGACTTGGCCGCGAAGCCGATCAGGATCGAGTGCCCCTCGCCCAGGCCCGTGCCCAGCAGCCCTCCGGCGGAGAACGCGAACAGCGACTGCGCCAGCTGGCCCGGCCCCTGCCCGGCCTCGATGCTGGCGAAGGGATGCAGCCAGTCCGCCACCCGGGAGTGCACGTGCGGTTCGAGCGTGCCGACGAGGAAGGCGCCGGCCGCCGACAGAAGCAGCCCGATCGCGATCCAGCCGGTGCGTCCGGAGGCGACGTAGAGCAGGATCACGAAGAGGCCGAAGAACAACAGCGAGGTCCCCAGGTCGCGTTCCACCACCAGCACGCCAAGGCTGATCGTCCAGACCGCCAGCACCGGGCCCAGCACCCGGCCGGTCGGCAGCTGCAGCCGGCGGAACCGCCGGACCTGCCGGCCGGCGTACGCGAGCGCGGCGCGGTTGTCCGCGAGGTACGCCGCGAAGAAGACCGCCAGCAGCACCTTCGCGAACTCGCCGGGCTGGAAGGAGAAGCCCGCGACCCGGATCCAGATCCTGGCGCCGTTCACGGCGGGGAAGAGGCTCGGCACGATCATCAGCACCAGGGCCGCCACGACGCCCAGGTACGCGTACCCGGCCAGGGCACGGTAGTCGCGCAGCAGCAGGACGACCGCGATGAACAGGGCGACGCCCAGCCCGGACCAGATCAGCTGCGCCGGGGCGGCGGCGTCGGGGGTCTCCAGGTCGAGGCGGTAGATCAGGACCAGGCCGAGGCCGTTGAGCAGCACCCCGATCGGCAGCAGCAGCGGGTCCGCGTACGGGGCGCGCAGGCGCACCGCCAGATGGGCCACCAGCGCCAGGCCGCCGAGCGCCGCGCCGTAGCCGGCCGCCCCCTGCGGTACGGCGCCGTCGTGCGCGAGGCCCACGGCGCAGTAGCCGTACACCGGGATCAGCACCGCGCCGACCAGCAGCGCCAGCTCGACGCCCCGGCGCCGGGGCAGCCGGACGGCGGGCACGGCGAGGGCCGGTGGCGAGGTCCCGGGGGCGGGGGCGGTCATGGGACGCAACGTAGCAAGACATCCCGGACAAATCGCTCATATTCATGGAGGGTGGTGTTGTCACAGGGGGCCACTAGCGTGGCGCCATGACCTTCAAGGCACCGCAGTCCCTGTCCGAGCTGCCGTACGCGGAGGCGCTGGAGCCGTTCGACGAGCCCGGACTGGGCGTCGAGGAGCGGTACGACACCGTCCACTTCGACGGACTCACCTTCGGCGAACAGGACGCCGGCGGCGCCGTCTTCCTGGAGTGTGCGGTCACCGACACCGTCTTCGAGGGCGGCAGCCTGCGCCGGGCGCGCTTCAACGAGGTCTGGCTGCAGGGCGACCGCTTCGTCGGCACCTCGGCGGCCGAGACGAACTGGATGGACGCCACCGCCGACTCCTGCGTGCTCGCCGGGGTCGAGGCCTTCGGCGCGGTGCTGCGGCGGGTGGCCTTCCGGCGCTGCAAGTTCGACTCCGTCAACCTGCGCTCGGCCCGGCTGCACGAGGTCGTCTTCGAGGACTGCGTGCTGCGCGACGTCGACCTCGGCGGCGCCCGCCTGAAGGACGTCTCCTTCCCCGGCACCGCCCTGGAACGCCTGCGGCTCGGCCGTGCCGAACTCGACGCCACGGACCTGCGCGGCGCCACCCGCCTCGACCTCGCCGACGGGCACGACTCGCTGCGCGGCGCCGTCATCGGCAGCGCCCAGCTGCTCGACCTGGCCCCGGCCCTGGCCGCCGCGCTGGGCATCGTCGTCCGGGACGGAGCGGACGACGGCCCCCGCCGTCCCCGGCGGCGCTGACCCGCCCACCGCCGAAAAGGTGCGGCGGAAGCCGGGCCGCCGCCGCAGAATCACAGGCATGGGAAAGACGTACGAACACATCGACGGGCGCCTGCGCGCGTTCATCGAGGAGCAGAAGGTCTTCTTCACCGCCACCGCGCCCCTGTCCGGCGACGGGCACGTCAACGTGTCGCCCAAGGGTCTCGACGGTTCCTTCGCCCTCCTCGACGACCGCACCTTCGCCTACGCCGACCTCGGCGGCAGTGGCGCCGAGACCATCGCCCACCTGCGGGAGAACGGACGCATCACGCTGATGTGGTGCGCCTTCACCGGGCCGCCGACCATCGTGCGGGTGCACGGACGCGGCGAGCCCGTCTTCCGCGACGACCCGCGCTGGGACGAACTGCTCCCGCACTTCTCCGAGGACATCCGGGCGCGCACCGACCTGCGCGCCGTCATCGTCGTCACCGCCGAACGCATCAGCGACAGCTGCGGATTCGCCGTCCCCTTCCTGGACTTCCGGGAGGAACGGCCCCTGCACACCCAGCGCTTCTCCCGCGAGACCGAGGAGTCCTTCAGCGACTACTGCGTGGGCAAGCCGCACGTCGCGGTCAGCCTCGACGGCCTGCCGGGCCTGCCGCTCCCGCTGCCGCCCCGCACGTCCTGACGGGGGAGCCACCGCGCCAACCCGGTTCCGGGCCGCACGGTTTGGGACGACAGAGTCTCAAAAGCACCCTTGCGGCGACAAGATCCCTCTGTCGTACTTGTACGGCCGTGTGTCCGGAGCCGAGAGGTGGTCCCCCCATGCCCGTACGGCCCGTGCGCGGTCGGCACCGCAGACCCCAGCCGCCGAGCCGGCTCTCGCCGGTGTCGGTCGCCGTCACCGCCGCCTCCGGCGCGGGACTCGCGCTGCCGCTGGTCGCGGCCACGGGCGCGGGCGCGGCCACGACCGGCACGTGGGACAAGGTCGCCGAGTGCGAGAGCAGCGGCCGTTGGCACATCAACACAGGCAACGGCTACTACGGCGGGCTGCAGTTCGCCCAGTCGACGTGGAAGGCCTACGGCGGTGGGAAGTTCGCCGCCCGGGCCGACCTGGCGACCAGGTCGGAGCAGATGGCGATAGCCGAACGGGTCCTGGACGGGCAGGGTCCCGGGGCGTGGCCCGTCTGCTCGCGGCGCGCCGGGCTCTCCGGGGGCGGACCGCAGGCGCAGGACCCGCCGCGACGTGCGGCGGCCCCGGCGAAGAAGACCGAACGCAAGGAGAAGTCCGGGACGGACCGTCACCCCGCGGCGCGGGACGACTCCTACACGGTCGTCAGCGGGGACACGCTCTCCGGGATCGCCGACGAGCAGGACGTCCACGGCGGCTGGCAGCGGCTCTACGCCGTGAACCGCCGGGTCGTCGGAGCCGACCCCGACCTCATCCTCCCCGGACAGGAACTGTCCGTGCCGGGAGCGGAGCCCGCGAAGGACCCCAAGCCGGCGAAGGCCTCCAAGCCCGCCAAGTCCGGCAAGCCGGCCACGTCGGCCAAGCCCGCGAAGACCTCTAGGACCTCTAAGACCGCGAGGACCGCCGAGCGGCAGGCCGCACCGGCCTCCGCCGCGCAGACGTTCGTCGCGCCGGTCGGTGGAGCGCTCGGCACCCCGTACCACCGCAGCGGATCCCACTGGGCCGGCGGCTACCACACCGGCCAGGACTTCGCCGTGCCCACCGGCACCTCCGTCAAGGCCGTCGCCGCGGGCACCGTCGTCGAGGCCGGCTGGGGCGGCGCCTACGGCTACCAGGTCGTGATCCGGCACCACGACGGCATGTACACCCAGTACGGCCACCTGTCCTCGCTGACCGTACGGACCGGCCAGACCGTGGCCGCGGGCCGCCAGGTCGGGCGCTCGGGCTCCACGGGCAACACCACCGGCCCGCACCTGCACTTCGAGGTGCGCACGGGCGAGGGCTACGGCTCCGACGTCGACCCTGTCGCCTACCTGCGGCGGCACGGGGTCCGGCTCTAGCGGCACGCCCCCGTCGCGGTCCGTGCGAACCGCACGGACCGCGCGAAGTGCCGGCTAGTGCTCGCGCTCGACGAGGTCCTTGAAGCGCTCGAGGTCGTCACGGACCGTGCGCTCGATCGCGCTGACCTGGGCGAAGCCCTTGGGGCCGCCGAAGGCGTCGCGGATCTCGGCGGGGTCGTACTCCATGCGTACCTGGACGCGGCTGTGCTGCTCGTCGATCGGGAGGACCGAGCACGTCCCGGTGATCTCGGCACCACCGCTGGTGCGCCAGGTCATCTCCCGGGTGTCGCTCCGGGCCTTGGTGCGGTCGGAGAACTCCGCGTCGAGCAAGCCGCCACCGGTCCCCGACACGCCGAGCCGGGCCTTGCCGTCCCCGGTGGCGCCGGCCTCCCGGACACCCGCGACGAACTGCGGGTACTCCTCCAGGCGGTGCAGGTGCTGCCACGCCACCTCGGTCGGCACGTTCAGGTCGATCTGCTCTTCGAGTCTGCTCATGAACTGCCACCTGCCTTCCTCCCTCCAGCGTGCCCCCCGGCCCCGGCTCACGCCACGTTGACCTCCGGGACGTCAGGGAGGCGTGGGACGTCCGGGACCTCGGTGACCGCTTCCGTCACGGCGACGCGGCCGCCGAGGCGGGGGGCGGTGCGGAGCCCGGCGTCACCCTGGGTGAGCAGGCGCACGGCGGCCCAGGGCAGGTTCACGCCGGTGAAGGCGGTCTGGAAGATCCCGGCGGAGGGGCGCGGGTTCGCCTCCAGGAGCACGGGGGCGCCCTTGCGGTGGCGCAGCTGCACATTGGAGAGGTAGGCGAGACCGAAGTGCCCGACGAGGCGGCGGGCGATCTCCGTGATGGCGGGGTCGTCCAGCAGGAGCCGGTAGCGGCCCTCCTTGGCCCTGGGGATCGCGGCGAGCAGTTCCCCGCCCGGGGCGGACAGGCAGTCGACGCTGACCTCGGGGCCTTCCAGGTACGGCATGACGATCATGCTGGGCACGTGCTCGCCCTCGTCGGCGGCCCGCTTCATCGCCTGGGCGACCGCATCGACCGAGGCCATCGGCCTGGCGGGGGCGAGCAGGTCACGGATGTCCATCGGCCGGTCTTCCAGGATGCGGAAGCCGAAGGCCGAGTACTCGCCGGCGGGCTTGATGCAGAGGGTCTCGCCGGTCGCGGCGAGCTCGTCCACCGCGTCCCGCAAGCCGTCGGCGTCCCGCACCACCCGCCACGGCGGCACGGGGATGCCGGCGGCGAGCGCCTCCTGGTACGTACGGCTCTTGCTGGTCAGCACCTTGATCGAGGCCGGTGGCGAGCACATCAGCCGGGTCCCCGCGGCGGCGAAGTCGCCGGCCCGCCCGGCGAGCGCGGTCAGCCGGCGCGGCGGGACGAGGACGTCGATGCCGTGCCTGCGGCAGAAGTCGAGGGCGAATTCCGCGTACGCGTCGTCGCCGACGTGGCGGGGCTCCACCTCGGCCACGTCGCAGGCGGCCAGGGCGGGTGCCGAGGGATCGACATTGCTCCCGTAGACGCGGACGTCCACGGAGTCGGGGTTGCCGCGCAGCATCCGCATCACCTGGGTGGTGGCCACCCCCGCGCTGCTGAGCCATATTCGGAGGGCTATCGGACGCTCCCCTCATGCATGCGGCGCGGCAGGAAGGCATGCGGGAGCGCACTGTTTCCGGCCGTCCGGGATCTTGTGTGAGGCGGATCATATCCGTGTTCGATGACGCCGGTGTTTCACGTCCGCGGAGCGCACGCGAAGAGCGGACGACCCGCCGTCACTCGTCCGTCCCCCGGGAACGAGCGGGACGGCGGCGGCGGGCCAAGGCTGGGAGGCGACAGCAGCCCCTCCGGCCGGAAGAGAGAACAGCATGGCTGGGCCGTCCTCCCCCGCTCCGCTGAACCGACGTCGCATAGCCCGCGCGGGAGCGCTCGTCGCGGCGCTCGCCTCGACGGCGCTCGCCGCCGCCCCCGCCCTCGCCTCGTCGGCCGCCGACGGCGCCTCCGCGGGCGGCGGGGGCCGGCCGACTGTGGTGCTGGTGCACGGCGCCTTCGCCGACGCGTCGAGCTGGACCCCGGTCGTCGAGCGCCTCGAGAACGCCGGCTACACGGTCGTCGCCCCCGCCAACCCGCTGCGGGGGCTGGCCGGCGACTCCACCTACGTGGCCAGCGTGCTGAAGAGCATCGACGGCCCGATCGTGCTCGCGGGCCACTCCTACGGCGGCGCGGTGATCAGCGGCGCCGCGGCGGGGAACCCGAACGTCAAGGCACTGGTCTACGTCTCGGCGTTCATGCCGGACGCGGGGGAGACCCTGGGCGCGCTCTCGGCCAGGTTCGCGCCGAGCGACCTCGCCTCGGCGCAGCGCACCGTGCCGTACCGGGACGGGTCGGGCAGCGGCACGGACATCTACATCCGCGACTCCGTCTTCCGCAAGGTCTTCGCCGCGGACCTGCCCGTGGCGGCGACCCGGCTGATGTCCGCCGAGCAACGGCCGATCGCACTGCGGGCGTTCACCGACAAGGCGCCCGGCGCGGCGTGGCGGACCATCCCCTCGTGGGCGCTGGTCGCCTCCGCCGACCACGCCATCAACCCGGCGCTGGAACGCTTCGAGGCCAAGCGGGCGGGCTCGCACACCGTCGAGGTCGACTCCTCGCACGTGGCGATGCTCTCCCACCCCGACGCCGTCGTGCGGATGATCCGCGAGGCCGCAGACAGCACCGCGTCCGGATCCGAAGGCGGTCCCGCGCTCGCCGACACCGGCCCCCGGGACGAGGTCCTCACCAGCGTGGGCGGCGTCGCGAGCGTCGCCCTCGTGTCCGGCGCGGTCCTCGTCGCGGCGGTGCGGCGCTTCCGCCGCTGAGCGTGTGCGGCGGGGGTCGCCGCCCCCACCGCGCCGCGGTGTCGTCCCGGGGGCCCACGTCCGCGCTGCGCCGCGGCCGGCCTGCGGGCCGGGAACACCGCGGCCGGCACGGCCGTCGCGAAGGACACCCCGGCGACGACCCACAGGCCGGTGCGGATGCCGACCGTGAAGGACGCGCCGATCGCATCCGTCACCGCGGGTGCGGCGCGGCCGCAGGTGTGGAGCGGCCGCTGCCGTTTGGACGGCGCCGAGCACCGAGGTCGCCGGCACCGAACCGATCTGCCGGAACGCGGTCACGGCCTTCGACCAGACCATGCGCTTCCTCGCCGAGGAGCACGCACACCAGGTCCGGTCGTCGAGGACGAGGACGAGGCTGGGAGCGGGGCGGGGCGGGCGGCGCCTCAGCCCAGGCGTACGGCGACGGCCGCGCGGTGGCCCTCCCCGACGGCGACGTCGGAGAGCGACCAGCCCTCGGGGCCCGCGGCGGGGGCGGGTCCGGAGCCCACGTAGTCCTCGGACGGGTCCCTGGCCAGGCCCGTCCCCAGGCCCTTCAGGTACGCCTCCTTGCGTGCCCACGCCCGCGCGAAGGCCTCGCGGCGCTCCACCGCCGGCAGCCCGCCCAGCTCGTCCACCTCCGCCGGGTGCAGCGAGCGCCACACGCCGTCGACGGCCTCCTGGCCGGGCAGCGCCTCCACGTCCACCCCCACCGGGGTCGCGGCGAAGGCGAGCAGCGTCAGCTCCCGGGAGTGCGAGAGCGAGAAGTGCGGCGCGCCGCCCTCGACCGCGGGCCGGCCGTGCGGGCCGCCGCAGGCCGGGCAGGTCTCCCGGGTCAGCGGCACCCTGCCGGGCGGGGTCCCCAGGTACGCCGCCAGCAGCAGGCGCAGCGCCACGTGCGCGGTGACGTAGCTGGTGCGGTCGCGGTCGAAGTGGAAGGCCGTGGCCCGCTCGCGCTCCTCCCGGTCCAGCAGCCCGGGCGCGAGGTGGACGGCGGCGGCCGCGTTCGCCGCCGTGTCCACCAGGCACAGCCGCGGCGGTTCGCCGGGCCCCGGCGGGGGCAGGCGCCGGGCCGCCGCCGCCACGCTGAACCGCTCCGGGACCAGCGTCACGGCCGGGCCGCCGGGGCGGTGGACGCGGCCGGGATGATCGCGAACGCCTCGACCTCCAGCAGCAGTTCGGGCCGGATGAGCGCGGCCACCTGCACCGCCGAGCTGGCCGGGGGCCGCTCGGTGTCGACGTACGCGTCGCGCGCCTCGCGGACCGCGGGCAGGAAGGCGACGTCGGTGACGAAGAAGGTCAGCTTGACCACGTCCCCCCAGCCCGCCCCCGCGGCCGTGAGGCAGCGGTCGAGGTTGCCGAAGACCTGGCGCGCCTGCGCCGCCGGGTCGCCCGGCCCGACGAGCTCACCCCGCTCGTCCACCGCGATCTGGCCCGAGACGGCGACGAACCGGCCCTCGCCCCACACGACGTGGCTGTAACCGGTGCCCGGCGGGACACCCTCCGGAGCGGTGACGTGGGTGAGGTGCGCCATGCGTTCCCCCTTGATGATCGACACCGCTCCATGCTCTCCCAGGGGGTCGACCCGGCGCCACAGCGGACGTCATGACCGGTGTCATTGGCCAGGGATTCTCTGGGCATAAATCGTCATATGGGCGGAGACAGGAGGTTCCCCTCATGAGTCATGCCGAAACCTACGATCTGACCTTCCCCGTCTCCGGCGACACCGTGGTCGTCAAGCGCACCGAGCGCAAGGGTGCCGGGGGGCACCCGGTGTACAGCGACGACACCGGCATCGTCCAGGCGGAGATCAGCGACCGGGGGGAGGTCCGCATGCTCGCGACGGGCGGGCACCAGCACCACGACGTCCCCTCGCGGGCGACGCCGCACTGAACACCGCGTCGCCACCGACGTCCCGGAACGGGCAACGTGACCGCCGCCGGACGCCGCTGTGGGCCACCCACCCCTGGTCGCCGTCCGTGACCGTGCGGACCGCCCCCGTCACACCGTCGGGATTCCTGTGGAGTTGATTTGAATATCCAACTCACTGGATTATCGTGGACCGGACAGCGAACCCACATTCCCAGGGGGACGTCATGCCCGCCTCGATCACGGACACGGACACGGACGCGGACACCGAGGACACCACCGGCACCGTCCGCATCGACCGCTCCTGGTGGTCCTGGAACGGGGCGCAGGGAGGCTACGTCGCCGCCCTCGCGCTGACCGCCATGCGCGACGACCTGGCCGCGCGGACGGGGGAGCGCCTCCCGGTCCGCACGCTGGGCGCGCACTTCCTGGCCCCCGTCGACGAGCGCCCGCTGCGCCTGGCGGCGACCACCTTGCGCGAGGGGCGCCGTACGTCCGTGTCCTCGGTCACCGCCCTGCAGGACGGTGCCGCCGCGCTCACCGGGACCGCCGTGTTCGGACGGAGCGAACCCGGCCCCGCCCACACCGGCACGCCCGCGCCCGACGTCCCCGCGCCCGGCGCCTGCCCGCCGCTCACCCTGCCGCGCTCGCTGGCGGCGTTCGCCGCCCACCTGGAGATCCGCCCGGCCGGCGACGCGCGCCCCCTGGCCGGCGGGGAGCGCGCCGAACTCCTCGCCTGGATGCGGTTCGCCGACGGGCGGCCGCTGGACCCGCAGGCGCTGGTCGTCCTCGCCGACGCCCTGCCCCCCGCGCTGTTCGCGGTGTGGACCGAGCCCCGCCCCGTGCCGACGGCCGAACTGACCGTGCACTTCACCGACGTCCTGGACACCGCGCCCGCGCAGGGCTGGGTCCTGGTCCGCAGCCGCACCGAACACGCGGGCGGCGGCTGGGCCGTGGAGGACAGCGCCGTGTGGAACGAGGGCGGCCTGCTGCTCGCGCTCGCCCGTCAGGCGCGCGCCGTACGCGAGTTCCGCCCCGGCCGGCAGGGCTGACCGGCCCGTTCCCGCCCCGTTCCCGCCCGTCCCCACGCGGACGGCGGCGGCGCCGGACCCCCTCCCGGTCCCGGGGAGGGGTGTCCGGCGCCGCCGCCGCGCCGTGGCGCCGCGAGGGGTCAGCCGATCTCGGCCCCGTACACCTCGAGCGCGTCCGTCACCGGCTGGAAGAACGTCTCCCCGCCGCCGGTGCAGTCGCCGCTGCCGCCGGAGGTCAGGCCGAGCGCGGTGCTGCCGGAGAACAGGGCCCCGCCGCTGTCGCCGGGCTCGGCGCAGACGTCGGTCTGGATCAGCCCGGAGACCGAGCCCTCCCGGTAGTTGACGGTCGCGTCGAGCCCGGTGACCGTGCCGTCGTGCACCTGGGTGGTGCTGCCGCTGCGCCGCACGGCCTGGCCGACGTTCGGCGTGGCCGCCGAGGTGATCTCCTGCGTCGAGCCGTTGTAGAGGTCGACCGCGCTGGGGTGGTCGACACCCGTACCGGTGTACTTCACCAGCGCGTAGTCGTGGCCGGGGAACGTCGCGGCCTCGACCGAGCCGATCTCCTGTCCGCCGGAGCTGTCCGACCAGCTCTTGATGTCCACGCCGCAGTGACCCGCGGTGAGGAAGTACGGCTGCCCGTCCTTGACGACGTTGAAGCCGAGCGAACAGCGCGCGCCGGAGCCGAAGATGGCGTCGCCGCCGGCGATGAAGGGCTTGAACGCGCCCTTCGACTTGTGAATCCGGGCGGTGCCGGCGCCGAGTCCGTCCACCGCCTTGCCGAGTCGTGCCATCCCGGCCGCCGACACGGTCCGGTCGGCCGTCACGACCACCTGGTTGGTCCGCGGGTCGACGGACCAGGCCGTGCCGGGGATGCGGGCCTCCAGGCCCAAGGTGCGCGTGGCGGAGCGTAGTTCGGCCATGGTGTTGGCGACCGTCTTCGGCACGGCGCCCGCCGCGCGGACGGTGCCGGCGGCCGCGGCGTCGAGCACGTTGACGACGAGCCGGTCGCTCGCGGCGTCGTAGTACGACCCCGCGGTGTCCTCGGTGCCGAGCTGCGAGGTGAGGTGCGCGGCGAGGGTCACCGCGGCCGCGGGCGTGAGGCTCTTGGGGGCGGGCGCCGGGCTCGGCGCCGCGTTGGCCTGCGGCAGCACGATCAGTGCCGCCAGCACGGCCGTGGCCCCGCCGCCCGCGAGCACGGCCTTCCGCCCGGATATTCGACGATGCTTCAAGTCCTGTACCTCCACGTGGGGGGATGGGTCGGCTCAACTGCCGCCAACCCGGAGGAATTTTCGGTCCAAGGCGTCACATCCCGAAAAGAATGCGTGTCCACGCCAAGCAACGCCGTCGAGTATTCCGAGGCCGTTCCGTGACCGGCAAGGCGGCATTCCGGTCTCCACAGCCGTCTCACAAGACATCCCGATCCCCGGTGTGGAACCTTTCATTCCGCTGTGCGGGAGGGCTCCCACCGCGCTGCGCGACGGGCCGGGCACGTCCGGTGAGGACTACACCTGTCCGGTAACCGCCCCCGCGAACGCCGACAGGCGCCCCCGCGGGGGCGCCTGCCGTGCCGTCGGTTCCGGTCCGCTACGTGCCCGGCGGGACGGCGGGGATCGCCTCCTGCGGCGTACGCGTCGTCGACTGCGTCCCCGCGGCGGTGGCCGCCGGGTTGAGGTCCCGGTGGACGACGCGGGCGACCGCCTCGATCGTGGCGACCCCGGTGTTCATGGTGCGGTTGTCCTGCGTCAGCACCGTGAGGGAGTAGTCGTGCCCCGAGCCGGTGAACGCGCCGAGGCTGTGCACCCGCCAGCCGTGGGTGGCGCGCGGCAGCCAGCCGTTCTTCACATGGACCGTCACCCCGCGCGGGGCGCCGGCGGGGGTGCCCCAGCGCTGCGTGCCGACCACCTTGTTCATCAGCTTCAGGATGTACGCCCGGGAGTTGTCGCTCAGCACCGCGTTCTTCGCCGTCACCAGGTCGAGCAGCCGCTGCTCGTCCTTCGCCGTGATCTGCGTGAGCCCCCAGTAGCCGTTGCTCCCCGGCACGGTGCGGGTCATCCCCGCGGCCTTCAGGAAGCCCTTCACCTTGGCCACCCCCAGCTGCCGCCACAGCTGCGTGGTCGCGGCGTTGTCCGACTTGGTGATCATCGCCGTGGCCAGCTTCACCTCACGCGCCGTCAGGTAGCGGTTGTGCTTCTTGTTGTCCCACAGCAGGGTGGCCAGCACCGTCACCTTCACGGTGCTCGCCGAGTCGAACCGCTGGTCCGCGCGGAGCGTGCACACCGTCTTCGTCTTACGGTCCCGCAGCGACAGGGCCACCGTCGCCGTCCTGCCGCGCAGCGCGCCGGTGATGTCGGTGCGCAGCTTCGCCGCGAGCCCCGCCTTGCCCGAGGTGCACACCACCGCCGGTGCCGCTGCTGCTGCGCTCCCCGCACCCGTCCCCACGACGGCCGTCGGCACGACCGCGCCCATCACGACCGCGGTTGCCACCGCTCTCCCGGCGCGCCGCGCCGTCCGTCCCCGCCCCATGGCCCCTCCCCGTCATCCCCCGGACCCGCTCCCGGGCCTCGCAGACGTTGACTCACGGCCGTGGGCGAAAGGTTGTACGGATACGGCACCGGGTGCGGCGGGGGTCAGCGGACGCCGCGCGTGCGGAACTGGACGCTGATCCGCGGCCCCATGGCGCGCGTGCTCTTGGGGATCGCGTGCTCCCACGTCCGCTGGCAGGAGCCGCCCATCACCACGAGGTCGCCGTGCCCGAGCGGCAGCCGCATCGAGGCCGCGCCCCCGCCGCGGGGCCGCAGCGCCAGGTCGCGCGGGTCGCCGACGGACAGGATCGCCACCATCGTGTCCTGGGTCGCCGACCGTCCGGTCCGGTCCCCGTGCCAGGCGACGCTGTCCCGGCCGTCCCGGTAGAAGCAGAGCCCCGCCGTGACGAAGGGCTCGCCGAGCTCGTCGGCGTAATGGGCGTCGAGCGCGGCCTGGGCCTCGTCGAGGACGGGGTGCGGCAGGCGCTCGCCCTCCCCGTAGAAGGCCAGCAGCCGGGGTACGTCGACCTCCCGCTCGTACATCTGCCGCCGTTCGGCCCGCCACGGGACCGAGCCGGCCAGCTCCTCGAACAGGGCGTCGGCCCCCTGCAGCCACCCGGGCAGCAGGTCGAGCCACGCGCCGCTGCCGAGCCCGGTCCGCCGGAGGCCGTCCAGCGGACCGAGCAGCAACTCGTCGGTCTGGTCGAAGAGCGATCCCTGGAGCGGTGCGGTCATGCGTCCAGGGTAACCCCTCAATCGAACAAATGAGCTATTCGCCGAACGCGGCCAGGTCGAGCCCGGCCAGCCGCTCGGGATCGGCCAGGATGTCCAGCTCGACGACGAGCCCGTCCACGATCGTGAAGCCCATGACCGACACCACCCGGCCCTGAAGGGAGGTGACCACCCCGGGCGCCCCGTTGACCAGTGCCGGCCGTGCGTGGAGGGCCGTCCGCCGGAAGGAGAGCGCCTGGCTCGCGACCGTCCGCGCGCCGCGCACCTCCCGGGTCGCCCCCGGGAAGGCGGCGCCGGTGTCCGCGCGCAGCACGACGTCCGGGTGCAGCACCGCCACCAGGGCCTCGAAGTCACCCGCGCGCGACGCCGTCAGGAACGCGCCGACCACCTCCCGCTGCCGGCCCAGGTCGGCGTCCGGCACCGGCGCGGCCCCCTGCACCCGGCGCCGTGCCCGGCTGGCCAGCTGCCGCGCCGCCGCCGGCGTGCGCCCGACCATCGGGGCGATCTCCTCGAAGGGCACCGCGAACATGTCGTGCAGCACGAAGGCGAGCCGCTCGGCGGGCGACAGCGTCTCCAGCACGACCAGCAGCGCCAGCCCCACCGAGTCCGCCAGCAGCGCCGCCTGCTCCGGGTCGCCGGCCGCGTCCTCCCGGCTCACCACCGGATCGGGCACCCGTACGTCGTCCAGCGACGACTCGCCCCGGGAGGTCCGCGAGCGCAGCATGTCCAGGCACACCCGGCCCACCACGGTCGTCAGCCAGCCGCCCAGGTTCCCGATCCCGTCCGCCCCGGCCCGGTTCAGCCGCAGCCACGCCTCCTGCACGGCGTCGTCCGCCTCGGCCAGCGACCCCAGCATGCGGTACGCCACCGACCGCAGGTGCGCCCGGTTCTCCTCGAACCGCTCCGCCAGGAACTCCTTGTCGTCCATCGGTCCCATTCCCTCGTCGCGTTCCCCCGGCTTCCCTCGGCGCACTGACGAACCGGTCACGTCCAATGTGACAGAGGGGTGTGACAGGGGGCCGGGGCCACGGAGGGGCGGCGTCCGCGGCCCTGGTCACCAGCCGGCGAACAGCCGTCCCCGGTGCGACGCGCGGCGGGCGCTGTTGAGCAGCGCCTGGATCTGGCTCCCCGCCTGGTCCGCGTTCTCCAGGCGGGACGGGAAGGGCAGCCGGGCGTCGGTGTGGCCGTTCGCGTACTCCACGCGCAGCGTGATCCCGTAACGGTCCACGGCCACGGGCAGGACCTGCCGCGCGCCGGGGGCGGGGGCCGGCTGCACCAGCCGCAGGAGCAGCGGCACCAGCTCCGCGTGGTCGTCCACCAGGTGCGTCAGCATCCCCGCCTCGGCCGTCGCCAGCGGGTCGGCCTCCGCCGTCGTCAGCTCGGCCAGGCCCACGGAGGCGGTGCCCTCCGCCGTCTCCAGCCTCGCGTGCACGAACTGCACGCACTGGCTGTCCGGGGCGTCCGCCCGGTACGGCGCGGCCGTCCAGCCGGTGACCGTCACGCGGGCCCGCACCCGGTCCCGTACCGGGGTGGGGGCGACGTCGGTGAACTCCAGCGAGATCGGGGTGCTCTCGGGGCCGAAGGCCGTCTCGAGGGGGTGCAGATGGACGTGACCGGCGAGCGCCTGCGCGGTCAGCCGGGTCACCTCCGTGCGCTCCCGGTCGGTGACCACGGTCATGGAGTGGGCCGAGGCGAGGACGGACCGGATGCGTTCGGCGTGCGTCGGCCGGGCCGGAGCGAGGGGGGCGGTGGTCTTGCTGCGCATCCGGATCTCCGCGGGAGTTGAGTTAGGTTTGCCTAACCTAACCATATGTGTCCGGGCGCCGCCATCCCCCGGGGGGGCCGCGGGCCCGCACGTTCGCGGGGCGGCACGCGGGCGCGCTCGTCGCGGACCACGGCGCGGCCGACCGGGCGGCCGGGCGTGAGACCGCCCCGCTCCCACGCACAGCGCCACGAGGCCCGGCAACACCGGTGTGGTCAGCCGCCCTCACGGGCCTGGCCGGGTGGTCGCGGGCGCGGGGGACGGCGCCGAGCCCGTGGTCGACGCGGCCGAAGCCGAGCCCCGACAGCGGTGCCGCACCCGGCGCGAAGGCGCCGACGCCAACCGCCACCAGCGCGTACGGCAACGCCGGCGGCCTGCGGCTGCTCAGCCCAGCCCTCGTACCGCGTCCCGCACCTTCGCGGCGAGTGCCGCCGGCAGCCGGGCGTGGCCCTGGCGCTCGGCGGCGGTCTGCCCCGGACCGCTGACCGCGTACAGCAGGAACGCCTTCAGCGTCAGCAAGGAGGCGGCGGGCTCGTTCCCCTTGTCGCAGACCACGGCGTAGCCGACCCGGGTGATCGGGTAGGCGCCGGGGGCCGCGTCCGTGCCGTCCAGGTCCAGTGCCAGGCCGCCGCCGCTCCCCGCCGTCCGCGCGGTGGCCAGGGCGCGCGTGGCGGTGGTGACGGCGGCCGCCACCGGCTCGGCCGCCCCGGTGTCCAGCCGCACCGCGTCGAGCCCTCCGACCGAGGCGAAGTCCAGATAGGCGATCGCCCCCGGTTCCTGCGCGACCCGCGCGGCCACAGCGTCCGCGCGGGCCACGCCCTCCCCGCCGCTCCCCGGCCAGTCGGACGTCGCCTCGTACGGCCACGCGTCCGGCGCCGCCTCCCGCAGGTACCCGGCGAACGTCCTCGTGCTGGTGGTGGCGTCGGCCCGGTGGACGGCCGTGATCGCCCGGGACGGCAGGGCGACGTCCGGGTTGAGCGCGGCGATCGCGGGGTCGTTCCAGCGGGTGATCCGCCCGTCGAAGACCTTCGCCAGCGTCGGCGGGTCCAGCACCAGCCCGTCCACCCGCGGCAGGTGGTAGACGACCGCCACGGGCGTGGCCAGCAGCGGCAGGTCGACGGCCCGGCCGCCGCCCGTGCAGCGCTTCCCGGACCGCAGGACCTCCCCGGTCGCCAGCGGCGCGTCGGAGAGCGCGAAGTCCGCCGTTCCCTGCAGGAACGCCATCGTTCCCGCGCCCGAGCCCGTCGGCCGGTACGAGACCGTGGAGCCGGGGCAGGCCGCCTGGAAGCCGGCGGTCCACGCGTCCACGGCCTCCCTCACGGCGCTCGCCCCGCCGCCCACGAGGGCGCCCCGGGCCACCGGGCAGGAGAAGGACGCCTCCGCGGAGGACGCTCCCCGCTTCCCCGAGGGGCCCTGCGCCGCCGCGCCGTCCCCGTCCTTCCCGCCCGAGCCGTCGCGGTCGACGAGGAGGGGGATGCCCACCGCGAGCGACGCGGCGACCAGCACGGCGCCGGCCGCCAGGGCCACCCGTCTGCCGCGGGCCCGCCCGCGCCGTGCCGGAACCGCACCGGTGGGCCCCGCCCGGTCCACCGGCGGCGGCCCGGATGCCCCGGGGCGCGGGACCGGGCGGATGACCCGTGTGACGGTGTCCCGGGGGCGGTCGGCCAGGGTGGGGGAGTGCTCCTGTCCGGCCCCGGACCCGGGTTCTTCGGCCTCCGGCTCCTCGGGCTCCGGCTCCTCCGGCTCCGGCGGGGCGGGTTCGGGGTCCGGCGCGGATCCCCCGGCGCGCGCCAGCGTCAGGAAGGCCAGCAGCTCCTCCACCGAGGGGCGCTCCTGCGCGTCCTTGGCCAGACACGGCGCCACGAACGCGTGCAGTTCCTCCGGCAGCCCGGCCAGGTCCGGCTCCTCGTACACCACACGGAACCCGATCGCGTGCGAGCTGTCGCCGTCGAACGGGCCGTGGCCGGTCGCCGCGTACACCAGGACGGAACCCAGCGCGAAGACGTCGCACGCCGGGCCGACGGCGCCCGCGCGGAACTGCTCGGGGGCCATGAAGGCGGGCGTGCCGACCACCGTCCCGGTCCTGGTCAGCCGCTCGGTGCCGGCGGCCCGGGCGATCCCGAAGTCGATGACGCGCGGCCCGTCCGCCGCCAGCAGCACATTGCCCGGCTTCAGGTCGCGGTGGACCAGCCCGGCCCGGTGGATGTCGCGCAGCGCCTCGACCAGACCCGCGCTCAGCCGCAGGACCTCCTCCGCCGGCAGCGGCCCCCGCTCCGCGACCCGCCGGGACAGCGCCGGCCCCGGTACGAACAGCGTGGCCAGCCACGGCTGTTCCGCGTCGGCGTCGGCGTCGACCACGGGCGCCGTGAACGCCCCGCTGACCCGCCGCGCGGCCGCCACCTCGCGCCGGAACCGGTCCCGGAAGCCGGCGTCCTCGGCGAACTCGGGACGGATCACCTTGACCGCCAGCGCCCTCCCCGACACCGACCTGGCCAGGTAGACGACCCCCATCCCGCCCGTGCCCAGCCTGCCCTCCAGCAGGTACCCGCCGACGGACCGCGGATCCCCCTCCACCAGCGTCACCCGGTCGCTCCCTCCCCCGCGCCCAGCAGCAGCACACAGCATAGGGAGCGGTCCCTCACCAGGGGCCCGCACCGGGCAGCCCGGACCTCACCGTCCGGCCGCCCACCGCCGCAGCCGTGCGACCGCGAACTCCTTGCGCCCCCGCGCGATCACCCGCGTGCGTACGTACCCGCGGATCGTCACGCGCCCGGGGAGCCCGTACCCCCGTACCGCGAGGACCGCCGGGACGACGGCGAGGACGCAGGCGACGAGGCGGGCGGACGGCGCCCCCGCCTGCGCGGCGTACGCGACGCGGCCGCCCGCGGGCAGGGCGCCGGGGCAGCCGTTCGCGAGGCGGTCCGGCCCCGTCGGCGACGGCTCCATGATCCTTCGAGCCTGTCCACGGGCCGCGGGCTGCGGCAGGATGTGCGCGGTTCCCAGGAGGAAGGCGAGACCCAAGTGGACGCTGCGGAGGGCACATTGACGGAACAGAGCGACATCGTGGCACGGACGGTCCTGGACAGCGTCATACCGATGTTCCCGGCCCTCTCCCCGGACGGCCGCACGGTCGTCCACACGGCGCGGCCCCTCGCCGTCGCGGACCGCCTGGCCAGTGCCCTGTGGGCGGTGCCCGCCGACGGCGGCGCCCCGGCGCGGCAGCTGACCGACGGCACGACCTGGATCGGCGCCCCGCGCTGGACCCCGGACTCGGCGGCGGTCCTGTTCACCACCGGCGGTCAACTGCACCGCGTACGCCTCGCCGCCGATGGCGGACCGGACGGCCCCGCCGAGGCCCTCACCGCCTGGCCCGGCGGCATCGCGAACCACCTGCCGCTCGCCGACGGCCGCACCGTCGCCCTGATCGCCGCCGACGAACCCGACGAGGCCGAGGACGACGACGTGATGGTGTGGACCGAGCGGACGGGCCCCGAGCCCTCCGGCCGCCTGCGCCTCCTCGACCTCGACAGCGGCGCCGTCCGCACCGTCGGCACCCTCGGCGACCGGCACGTCGTCGAGGTGGCCGAGCGCCCCGACGGCGGCATGCTGGCCGTGCTCACCTGGGAGTGCGCGGAGGAGGACCCCGGCTCGCTCACCGCGGAGCTCCACCTCGTCGACACCGCCACCTTCACCGTCCACGACCTCGGCCCGGCCGGGCACGCGGCGCAGCGCCCCGTCTGGTGGCGGGCCGAGGACGGCTGGCACCTCGCCCACCTGGCCACCACCCCGCCCGGCCTGGTCGGCTCCCCGGCCGTCCTGGACCGTACGGTGCCGGCCGACCCGGAGCGGCGGCCCCGGCCGGAGGCACGCGACCTGACCGCCGGCATGACCGTCTGCCCCACCGAACTCCTCCAGGTCGCCGACGGCCCGCCCCTGGCCGTCTTCGCCGACGGCCTGGACACCGCGCTGTTCCGGCTGGACCCCGCCGAGCGGCGCTTCCGCCGTCTGCACACCCGCCCGGGCATCGTCCACGCGCTCACCGCGAGCCGTACGGGCGGCACGGTCGCCGTGCTCGCGGGCACCGCGTACGAGCCCAAGGACGTCCACGCCGGACCGCCCGACGGCCCGCTCACCCGGATCAGCGACACCCGCCCCGAGATCCGCGACATCCCGTGGGGCAGCCAGGAACGCCTCTCCTACAAGGCCTCCGACGGGCTCGCCCTCGACGGCCTGCTCCTCCTGCCGCCCGGCCGCACCCGCGAGGACGGCCCCTTCCCGTTGATCACCCTCGCGCACGGCGGCCCGTACGGGCGCTACAGCGACTCATGGCAGTTCCACATCGACCTGCCCCCGGGCCAGCTCCTCGCCACCGCCGGCTACGCCGTCTTCCTCCCCAACCCCCGCGGCGGCGAGGGCCACGGCCACGCCTTCGCGGCCACCGCGACGGACGGCGCCGTCGGCGGTGCGGAATGGACCGACATCACCGAGGGCATCGACCTCCTCGTCGCCCAGGGCGTCGCCGACCCCGACCGCCTCGGCATCGGCGGCTGGAGCCACGGCGGCTACCTGGCCGCGTGGGCCGTCACGCAGACCGACCGCTTCAAGGCCGCGATCGTGGGCGCCGGCATCAGCGACTGGGGCATGCTGGCCGCGACCGGCGAACAGGGCGCCGTCCGTGAGTCGGCGGGCAGCGGAAGCATCGGCTGGGAGGGCCCCGGCCCCCACCGCCACGACCGCGTCAGCCCCGTCTCGTACGTCTCCCGCGTCCGCACCCCGGTCCTGATCCTCCACGGCGAGGACGACACCAATGTGCCGGTCAGCCAGGGCCTCTTCCTCCACCGCGCCCTGCGCCACCACGGCGTCCCCCACGAGTTCGTCGTCTACCCCGGCGAGGGCCACATGATCGGCGGACGCGGCCACCTGCTGGACCTGCTGCGCCGCAGCGTGGCCTGGTACGACCGCTGGCTCACCACCCCGCGGCAGACCTGACCCGCACCCGCGCCGCTACCGCCCTGCCCCGTACTCCTCGGGGCAGGGCGGCAGCACGTCGAGGAACTCCTCCGTGGTGAGGATGGCGTGCGCGTAGACCGGCGCGTTCACCTCGAAGGTCGCCTCCATCTCCGCCGGGCTGAAGGCGGCGATCGCGTCCCGCACCAGGGTGACGTGGTAGCCCAGCTCCTGACCGAAGCGTGCCGTGGTGTCGACGCAGGTGTTGGCCCGCATCCCGATCAGCACGATGCGCGACAGCCGGTGCTGCTTCAGCTGGAAGTCCAGGTCCGTGTTGGCGAAGCCGCTCGACGACCAGTGCTCGTGCACCCGGATCTCACCGTCGACGGGCTGGAAGTCGTGGTGGAACTCGCCGCCCCAGGAGCCCTGGGCGAAGACCTGCCCCTTGACGGTCGCCTCCTGGGCGGGGGAGAGGTGCTCCCACTCCTGGTAGTCCCCGGGGGTGGTGCGGCGGTGCGCGACGAAGAACGTCCGGATTCCGCGGGCCCGGGTGGCCGCGAGCACCTCACGCATGTGGTCGAGCAGCCCCACCTGCTCGGCCACCGCCTTCGCGCGGGGCCACAGTTTCCCGCCGTCGGACAGGAAGTCGTTGTACGGGTCGATCAGCAAGAGACCGGTGTTCGCGCTGGTGTATCCCACTGCTTCCATGTACCGATTCTCGTCCCCGGCCCGCAGGGCCACCTGCGCAGCAGGTCACGCCACGGAAGCCGGTGCATCGGGAACCGCTTCGCGGATGCCCCACTGCCGAAATTCCCGTGAAACGTCACGCTTTCCGGAAGGGCGCACATAATGGAATTGGAGGGCGCACGGGAATCGACCTCAATTCCCGACGCCCCACGTCTGGGGAGAGTGCCGTGAGTTCCATACCTCCTCCGCCCGAACGCCCCACCGGCCCTCCGTCCGGACCGCTGTCCGGCCGGCCGTCGGGTGAGCACCCACCGGTGACACCGGGCCCCCCGCCCCCACCGGCGGCGCCACCCCCCGGCCCGCCGCCACCCCCCGGCCCGCCGCCACCACCGGGACCACCGGGCCCACCGGGTCCACCGGGTCCACCGGGCGGAGAACCCGGCCGCCACCGCGGACCCCCCGCCCCGTGGTGGCGGGCCCGCCGGACCCTCGTCACCGCGGGCACCGCGATGGTCGTGGCGGTCGCGGTGATCTTCGCCTTCTCGTTCCTGGGCGGCACCAAGGGCGGCGGCGAGATCTTCCTCCAGAACGCCTCCGCGGCCGGCCCGGACCCCTTCACCCCCTCCACGGCGGGCGAATCGGGGACCGCGGTCACCCCCACCATCACCCCCAACGAGTCCTCGGCCCCGGGCGGCACCCTCAAGGTCAGCGGCGCCCACCCGGGGCTTTACAGCGGCAAGCAGAACGAGGCCGCCTGCGACGTCGAGAAGCAGATCACGTACCTCACCAAGGACCCGGCCCGCACCGCGGCCTTCGCCGACACCCTCAAGGTCGAGCCGCAGGACCTCCCCTCCCATCTGCGCGCGCTGACGCCCGTTCAGCTCAACTGGGACACCCGCGTCACCAGCCACGGCTTCAAGGACGGCAAGGCCACCGACTACCAGGCGATCCTCCAGGCCGGCACCCCGGTCATGGTCGACGACCACGGCGTGCCGGTGGTCCGCTGCACCTGCGGCAACCCGCTGAGTTCGCCCGACGCCGTCAACGGCACGCCGACGTACAGCGGCCGCCAGTGGGACACCTTCCGCGCGGCCGGCCTGGTGGCGGTCGTCCCGTCCGACAAGCCGATGAAGACGCTCACGCTCTACGACCAGGACAGCAAGCGCTGGTTCGAGCGCCCCAGCGGCAAGGTCGAGGGCAAGAAGGACCACAAGGTCGAACCCCCCAAGGGCCAGCCGTCCGACTCCCCGGTGCCGGTCCTGCCGTCGCCGTCCACGGGCTCGCAGCTGGAACCGCCGGGGAAGACGGCGCCGCCGCCGAGCGAGGAGAAGAAGCAGGAGGAGCCCAAGTCGCCCGGCACGGAGGAGCAGTCGCCGGAGAAGGGCAAGGAGGAGTCGCCCAAGGAAGAGTCGCCCAAGCAGGAGTCCCCGAAGGGCGAGGAACAGAAGAAGGAGGAAGGGGAATCCCCGAAGAAGGAAGAATCCCCGAAGAGCGAGGAGCAGTCGCCGAAGGAGGAGCCGAAGTCCCCGGAGTCCCCGGGCACGCAGGAGCAACCCAAGCCCCCGGCCACGCCCAACACCCCGGAACAGCCCCAGAAGCCCCCCTCCGAGCCCCAGCAGCCCGAACAGCCCCCGGCCCCGCCCAAGTCCTCCGGCGGAGGCGGCGGCACGGGCGACCAACCCCGGCAACACCAACCCCCCACCCAGCCCAAGTCCCCCGTCGAACCCAGCTGACGCATCGGCGCATCGAGGACCGATGGGGTCGCGGTCATGCTGCTCCGCGCGCAGACGAGCACCGCACGGGTCACTGGCTCGCGGACGCAGTGACGTGAACGCCGTCGACCGGCTCGACGCATGACCGATGCCCCTCGTATGGCGATGCCCGACGGTCAGGCCCCCACAAGCGGACGTACCAGCCCGAGGCGTTCTCGGTCGCGGTGGGCCAGAAGGGGTAATACGCTCACAAAGTGAGGCCGCACCGGAGCCGGGAACCGTCGCACGGAGGCGTTCGCACCTCGCACACCCTGCGTACCGCGTATGCCTTGATCAGCGCGCTGGCAATGCTGTGCTGGCTGGTCCTGCCCGCCGCAAGCGCCCGCGCTGACGATCCGATCGTGCTGTCGAGGACCGGCCAGATCACCGACAAGGTGGACGCGCTCGGCGACCGCAAGGGCGCCGTCGGGACGGCACTGAGGAATCTCGACGACGTGCACCGCGTCCAGCTCTACGTCGCCTACGTACGTGACTTCTCCGGCCGCTCCGCCCAGAACTGGGCCGACGCGACCGCCGAGCGCAACGGCCTCGGCCTGAACGACGTACTGCTGGCCGTCGCCACGCACGACCGGCAGTACGCGTATTCCGTGGACCAGGACTCGCAGCTGACCGACGCCCAGCTGCGAGACGTCGCGCAGACCGCGGTCGAACCGGCGCTGCGGCAGAACGACTGGGCGGGGGCGGCCATCGGCGCGGCGGACGGCATCGGCGCGGTCCTCGCGGGCATGCCCGTGCCCACTCCGGCGATCACCCCGGGCGAGGCCGACCCCGGTGGCGCCGGCGGCCCCAGCGGCGCGGGTGATCTCGTTCTGCCGGTCGTGGTGCTCGGAGCCGCGCTCGCCTTCGCCTGGTACGTGTACGCCCGGCGCAGGAAGCGCTCCGGGCCCCGTACCACCCAGGGCTGGGGGTCCCCCGGCCCGAGCGGAACCGGGAGCGTGCCCCTGCCCCTGCCCGAACTCGACCAGCGGGCCAGGGAGCTGCTCGTCGAGACGGACGACGCGGTACGCACCAGCACCGAGGAACTCGGTTTCGCCACCGCCCAGTTCGGCGAAGAGGCGGCCGCACCCTATAGCGAGGCGCTCGGGTCTGCGCAGTCGCAGCTCACGGCGGCCTTTCGGCTGCGGCAGCAGCTCGACGACGCGATGCCGGAGGACGATGCGGCCAGGCGCCGCATGCTGGACGAGATCATCGCGCGCTGTACCGAGGCCAATCGCCGGCTCGACGCGGAGGCCGAGGGCTTCGACCGGCTGCGCGCCCTGGAGCAGAACGCGCCCCAGGCGCTGGAGCACGCCGAGGCGAAGCTGCGGGACATCACCGGCCGCACCGACACCGCGCAGGCCACGCTCACCGCGCTCGGCACGCGGTACGCACCCACCGCGGTCCAGCCCGTCACGGGCCACGTCGAGCAGGCCAGGGACCGGCTCGCGTTCGCCGCGACCCAGCTCGGCCAGGCTCGCGAGGCCATCGCGGCAGGCGCGGGCGGCACGGCCGCGGTGCATCTGCGGGCCGCCGAGGGCGCCATCGACCAGGCGGGCACGTTCGCGGACGCCGTCGGCCGACTGGCGAAGGAGCTCGCGGAGGCGGCGGGCAAGCTGCCCGGCGCGCTGACGGAGACCGAGACCGACCTCGCGGAGGCGCGGGGCATGCTCGCCGGCACTCCCGAGGGCACCTCCACAGCCGACCTGCACGGTCGCATCGCCCGCGCCGAATCGGTCGTCGGCGAGGTTCGGACGCGGATCGCCGCGGGATCGTACGACCCGATCGACGTGCTGCGCCGCGTGGAGGAGGCCGACGCGGCCCTCGAGGAGGCCCTTACGGGAGCGCGCACACACGAGGCCGGCAACCGAAGGGCCCGCTCCCTGCTCGACCAGGCCCTGCTCACCGCGCGCAGCGCCGTGGGCGCCGCTTCGGACTTCATCACGACCCACCGTGCAGCGGTGGGCAGCGAGGCCAGGACGCGTCTCGCCGAGGCACAGCGGCACCTCGAACTGGCACAGGACTCCGCAGCCGGGGCGCCCACCGATCCCGCCGCCGCGCTCGCCGAGGCCCAGCGGGCGGATGCGCTGGCCCGCGCGGCGCAGCAGCGGGCCGAGGGGGACGTGCGCATGTACGGCAGTCCGTACGGCGATGCCATGGGCGGCCGCCGCGGGGGCGGCGGCATGGGCGGCGCGGTGCTCGGCGGCATCCTGCTCGGGGAGATCTTCGGCGGCATGGGCCGGGGGACCGGCGGGGGCATGTTCGGCGGCGGGTTCGGTGGGGGCGGCCCCGGCAGCTTCGGCGGCGGAGGGACGCGCGGGCGGAGGGGCGGTGGCGGCAGGTTCTGAGCCAAGGCGTACGCAGACGGCAACCCAAGGAAGGCTCGGTCCCATGACCAAGCAGACGATCTTCGGCCGCGTCGCACAGCTGGCGAAGGCGAACATCAACGCCCTGCTGGACCAGGCGGAAGACCCGCAGAAGATGCTCGACCAGCTGATCCGCGACTACGGCAACAACATCGACGAGGCCAAGCAGGCGGTCGCCACCACCATCGGCAATCTGCGCCTTTTGGAGCAGGACCACCAGGAAGACGTGGAGGCGGCCACCGAGTGGGGCACCAAGGCGCTGGCCGCCAGCCGAAAGGCGGACGAGCTGCGGGCCGCCGGGTCCGAAGCCGAGGCCGACGCGTTCGACCGCCTCGCCAAGGTGGCGCTGCAGCGGCAGCTCCAAGCCGGACGCGAGGCGAAGGACGCCGAGCCGACGATCGCCATGCAGCGGGAGGTCGTCGACAAACTGAAGTCCGGCCTCGCCCAAATGGAGGTCAAGCTGACGGAGCTCCACTCCAAGCGCGACCAGTTGGTGGCCCGCGCCAAGACCGCCCACGCGCAGAGCCAGATGCTGGACGCCGCCGAGAACATCAATGTGCTTGATCCCACCTCCGAGTTGAGCCGCTTCGAGGAGATAGTCCGCCGCGAAGAGGCGAGGGCACTCGGCCAGCAGGAACTCGCCGACTCCTCTCTGGACGCCCAGTTCGAGCGCCTCGACAGCATGGGCGACGCAGCGGAGATCGAGGCCCGCCTGGCCGCCCTCAAATCCCACGCCTGACCGCGCGGCCCAGGTTCGGTCACCTATAGGTGGTGGCAGCCGTTGCCCGAAACGTCGCCCCGGGGCTGCCGTGGGGCCCATCGTGCCGAAGGCGCTTCTTCAAACGTGAACGGTGTGGCGTAATTGTTATGTCGGACCTATGGGGCGGATGTGACGTAGCCCGACTAATGAGGTCAACCATTCCTTGACGTGCAGGTCGGCGAGGTGAAACCTGGCCGCCTCCCCCCGCACTCCGTTTCACACCCCACAGGTGGTACGCCCATGCGCGCCCTTTCTACGGCAGGCGCGGCGACGGCGGCCCTGGCAGCATCCCTGCTGTTTGCGCCCGCCGCCCTCGCCCACAACGCCCCCGGCGACAACGGCAATGTGAAGATCCACGACGCGAAGACCGGCGAGGAACTGCACAACAACGAGCCGCACGTCTGCACCTTCTACCTCGACGGCTTCCAGTTCGACGGTGCCCAGAAGGCCGACTGGTCCATCGAGCGGTGGTCGCCGACCGACGGTCAGAAGGGCGAGACGGTGAAGTCCGGCTCGCTCACCCTCGACGGCTCAGGCCACGAGCGCACCGAAAACCTCGCGCTCGCGGACGGCCACTACAAGCTCTTCTGGAACTTCGACGGAGAGCACGGCCGCGCCAAGCACAAGGTCTTCTGGGTCGACTGCAAGGACGAGGGCAACGGCGGCGGGACGCCCTCCGGCTCCGCGTCGCCGTCCGCCTCCGCTCCGGAAGGCGGTGAGCAGCCGAGCGGCTCGCCCTCGGGCTCCGCGTCGCCGTCGGACTCCGGCCCGGCGGGCGGTGAGCAGCCGAACGGCTCGCCCTCCGCGACCGTCGCCCCGTCCGCTTCCGACTCCTCCGGCACGGAAAGCGGCGGGCTCGCCGAGACCGGCGCCCAGGTCGGTGGCATCGCCTTCGCCGCGCTGCTGCTGCTGGGTGCGGGTGCCGCGCTGGTGCTGCGCCGCCGCAAGGGCGCCGCACAGCACTGATCGACCGCACATTGCCGTCACGCGGCGCCGGCCCCGGGTAGGGTCCGGCGCCGCCGTCGTCTCAGGATGCCTTGGGCTCTTGGAACTTGAGGTGGTTGCCGAAGGGGTACTCGGGTAGAACCGGCGGTCCTGGCTGCCGACGGCAATCTCTAGCCGAATTCGCCGTCACGCACGCCCAGTCGAAACGCGGCCCACTCCTCTGCGGTGAATCGGAGCGGCGGCAGCTCCCTGTTCTGCGAATCGCGGACCGCAACCGCGCCGCCGCCGAGGTCTGCGACCTCCACACACGTCTTGTCCCACCTGTTGCTGTAGCTGCTCGTAACCCACGCCGCATCAGTCAGGTCTATTGCGTACAGCTCAGTCTTGGCTGCGTCCATCATGGGATCTCCTGTTGCAATCGGATGGACGTTCTGCTTTCAGCATCACCCTGATGGTCCTGCTGCGCATCTTGCCTGAAGGCGCGGGCGGCACGAACGACCTGCGGCACTAGGGCCCGTCTTCAAACCGATCTTGCGTAGAGCAAGAACGACGCGAGGGTGACTGCTGCCTCGTAGGAGGTGGCGGTCTTCTCGTATCGGGTGGCGATCCCAAGGAAGCCTTTGAGCCGGTTGAAGCACCGTTCGACGGTGTTGCGGCGGCGGTAGGTTTCCGGGTCGAACATCGGGGGTCTGCCGCCGTGGGGACCACGGGCTTGGCGGTGCCGTTGTTGGCCGATCTTCTCGGGGATGGTGTGGACGATCCCGCGTTTGCGCCCAGGCGCGCCGATCGCGCACCCGCTCAGTTCGTCACATGTGGGTGAAGATCTTGTCGGCGTCGAAGCGCGAGACCGGCTGGCGAGAGACGCGCGTCTCGTCCGGGTACCCGAGCACGACGAGCAGCGTCGTGGTGAAGTCGGTGTCGGTGAGGCCGAACGCTTCGTCGATCGTCGCGCGGTCGAACCCTTCCAGCGGGGTGGCGTCGACTCCAAGAGAAGCGGCGGCCATCATGGTCGCGCCGACCACGAGGTACGTGTTCTTCTCCAGCCAGTGGAGCACGTCGCCGCCATAGTTCTCCGACTGGATCTCCACGAAGTTGGACGCTCCAGCCTCCCATCCCTTCTGGATCTCCGGGTCCGCGAAGCGACCGTCCGCGCGCTCCTTCGCGAAGATCTCCTGCAAGTGCTCGTCGGGAATCGTTTTGCGGGTCGTGAACACGATCGCGTGCGACGCGTTCCGCACCTTCTCCGCGTTGTCCCCGAAGCGGCCGACGAGAGCGTCCGCAAGCTTGTCCTTGCCGGCCTGCGACTCCAGCACATGGAAGTGGTTCGGCTGGATGTTGATCGTCGTCGGCGAGCTGCGCAGGTAGCGCAGCAGGAGCTGGAAGGTCTCCTCCGGGATCTTCTTGTTCGGGTCGAAGTAGCGGGTGAGGTGCTTGGTGATCAGATTGTCGAGATCCATGATGCTTTCGTTTCCTTGTCGGAGAGATCGGGTCAGGAGGCGGTTTCTGGGCGTTGGAGTCACGTCAGCACGTGGTGAACATGGCTTTCATTGGAGGGCCTCCGTGCCAGTCGACGAAGTCGCCACGTCGCTGGTTACGCGCCCGCACCGGGGATGTCGACGACGGTGTCGTTGACGTTGTTGAGGTAGTTCGTGAGCAGCGTGACGACCACGACGGTGACGATCGCCTGGATCTCGGGGTCCGTGTACCCGGCCTCGCGAACCGCGGCGAGGGCCTCGTCGCCCACCTGACCACGGGTCTCGATCACCTGCTGGGAGAAGCGAGCGACGGCGGCACGCTTGGGATCGGTGGAGCCGCCGGTGCGGGCCAGCTCGATCTCCTCGGTGGACATGCCTCCGAGGTTCGCGGAGATGTATCCGTGTAGCGCCGAGCAGTAGTCGCAGTTGTTGGAGTGGGACGTGGCCAGCGCGATCGTGTGGCGGGTTTTCGCGTCGAGGAGCTTCGCGATGCTGCCCTGCAGGCCCATCACGATCTCGAGGACGGTCGGGTTGCCGGCGAGCGTGGTGAACATGCCCGGAGTGAAGCCGAACTGCTTGGCGATGGCGTCGAGCGTGCCCTGCGTCTTGACGTCGATGTCGGTGAGCTCGGGCGTGGTGAGACGAGACATGGTGGTGGCCCTCCGGGCGGTATCAGTCTGGGCTGCTCAGCCCACTCAGAGTCAACCCGACGCAGAATGGGCTGTCAAGCCCAATCCGCATCGCGTTGGGCCGCCGAGCCCAATCTGCGGGATAGGCTGGTGACATGCAGATGAACGATGGATCGCGTGATCTTCGCGGGCGCACCGGCAAGGGGCTGGCGACGCGAGGTCGCATCCTCGAGCACGCCGCGGACTTGATCTACAAGCGGGGGGTCCACGCGACGAACAACGAGCTGGTGCGAAGAGCAGCGGGGGTCAGTGGCTCGCAGCTGAGCCACTACTTCCCGAACAAGGAAAGCCTGGTGCGCGCCGTCATCGACTGGCAGGCCGAGAGCGTGCTCGGCTTCCACCGAAGCGAACGGTTCGCCGGGTTCGACACGATCGAGGCGTACCAGGAGTGGGCGGACTTCTACGTCGTCTCCGGTCGCCCGTTCGAGAACGGCTGCAGCCTCGGATCCCTCGCGAGCGAGATCGTCAAGACCGATCTGGATGTCCGCGACGACCTCACCCGCGTCTTCGCCGAATGGCAAGACATCTTCCGGGCGGGACTCGAGCGGATGCAATATGAGGGACGACTCGACGCGTCGGCGGATCCGGCGCGACTCGCACACATGCTGATCGTCGCCTACCAGGGAGGTAGCCTGCTCGCGCAGATCGCCCGCGACGTGGCGCCATTGCGTGACGCGCTGTATGCCGCGGTCGAGCATCTTCGGACGTACACAACGTCAGACGACGTCGCGTGAACCTGATACGAAGCCCGAGCCTCTTGTTCCAGAGTGTGAACGCGAAATCGGTAAGACCGTGGCGTCGGTAGACGCTAACCAACTTGCGGGGCAGCGTAGCGGCCTGGCGACCCGTCATGCGTGGTGAGTTGACCCAGGGCCTTCTGCTGCTTTCTGCGAGCGTCGGGGCCGGCGCGGCCAGTACTTCGACTACCTCGGTGATGTAGCGGTAGGCGTTGGTCGTGCCGACCCCGAACGCGGCCGCGAGCTGGATAGAGTCGCCGGCGTGGGACTTTGGCTACTCAACAACCTGGACACGGCCAGCCTTGCGATCCTCATCGTTGGCGGCGTTGTTGTTTTGTCGCTCGCCGCTTGCTTGGTGGCGCGCCGGGTTTTTCCTGAGTTGAGCAATGGCGTGACCAATGATGTGTCGCGCACGGTGCTTGAACTGTTCGGAGCCATCTACGGAATTGTCCTTGCTTTCGTCATCGTGACCTTGTGGACCGATCTTGAGCAAGTTCAAGCAGTGGTGACCTCGGAGGCAACAGATCTCGCTGTGATCTCCCGCAACGCCCACGGTTTTCCAGACGATGTGCAGCAAAAATTGGACCGTGCGATCGGGAACTACGTCCACGCCATCGTGGAGGACGCATGGCCGCTGATGCGCGAGGGAAAGAATAGCCTCAGCGCGACATCAGGTAAGGTTGAGGCGTTGTATACAGCCCTCCAGGATTACGATCCTAAAAACGCATCCGAAGAGGCCTTCTACAGCGCATCGGTGGAGCGACTGAACGATGTGACCGCACAACGCAGAACCCGCATCCTGGCCGCAACGCAACATCTGCCCCCACTCCTGGAGATTCTCACCTACGGGGGAGCGCTGATCGTCATGCTGATCACCTTGCTTTACGGGGTGGAGAACCTCAAGGTGCAGCTGCTTTTCGTAGGGTCGATCGCGTTGCTGGTAGGCCTGAGCCTCACCCTCGTCCTCGTACTTGAACACCCCTTCGCCGGCGAAGTGAGTGCGAGTCCCCATCCATTCATGGAAGGTCAGCTGAGCAAGTACTGGGGCAAGTGACGTGGTGAAGTCCGGCGAGGGATCCGCCGGGCCCCCTGCAAGGGGCCGATGACCTGTGCGCAGGCAGCTCTCAGATCAAGGTCACGGGAGACGATATGAGGCTGGAGCTGCGTAGAGCCGACGGCGGCGTGATATCGGTCGAGGTGGTGGGGGAGCCGGACGCGCCCGCGGTGCTGTTCTGCCACGGGTTGGCCGACTCCGGGTTGACCGTGTACGCCTTGGCGGACGCGGCCCGCGCGCTCGGTCTGCGCCTCATCGCCCCGGATCGCCCCGGCATCGGCGGCACCGACGCCCTTCGCCTGCCGCAGGTCGTGGACTGGGCTGCGGAAGCCGCCTCGGTGCTGGACGCTTTGGAAGTCGGCTCGGTGGCGCTGCTCGGCGTCTCGGGCGGCGGAGCGTTCGCGGCGGCCTGCGCGTCCGAGCTGCCAGACCGCGTCCGCAGCCTGCTGCTCATCGCGCCACTTGGGCCGCCCAACTGGCCCACCCGCGGTATGGCTGCCGGGCAGCGCGCGTCCTTGCCGATCGCCCAGTACGCTCCGGCCTTCGGCGGCTGGTTTCTGGGCCGCCTGGCGACGCTGGCGCGCCGGACACCAGGGCTCTTCCTTCGCCTGGCGACCAGCGAGATGCCCGCCGGCGACCGGCGTGCCCTCGCCCACCCGGACGCGCGCGAGGCTTTCCTGGCCAACTACTTGCGGGCGTTCCACCGCGGCAGTTGGGGGGTCGCACAGGATCTGCGCCTGCTGACCCGGCCCTGGGGTTTTGACCTCGAATCGATCAGGGTGCCCACGTTGATCCACCACGGGGATGCCGATACCACCGTCCCGCTCCAGCACGCCCGCCGCTTCGCCGAGGCGATTCCGGGGGCACGCCTCCACATCCATCCCGGCCAGGGACACTTCTCGATCCTTGCTGCACCCGAGCGGACGCTGGCGACACTGGCCGCTTGACCGGGCCGTAAAGGGCCCACTGCTTGCTCGGCTATCAGGGACGCTGCCTTCTGGCAAGTCCCGAGTTCTCCTGCCACGCGATGTCGGAACATGACGCGATCCGACCCTCGAGGCTTGACTGGAACCTGGGTTCACGCAGAGCAGGTGGACGCCCGCATCATCCGGAAATGAGTCTGGCGGTGCGACGGGGGGCCCGCCGCGACAAGGTCCGCGAATTGCCAGGGCCGCCCGACACACACTGTTCCCCATTTCTCGCAAGGAGTGATTCTCATGGCTCGCCTCTCGCCGACACAGCGCTTTCTGATGCTTGCCGGTTCGACTTCCCTGGCCGCAGGAGGTGTGCTGATTCCCACCAGTGCCTTCGCCGCCCCGGCGCCCGCCGCCAGCACCGGGACAGTGACGGTGGCCGAGCAGGGGGATCACGGTCAGGCCGATGCCACGAAATGGGTGAAGACCACCGATGCCCCCAGTGGCATCACCTTCAAACTTCCCGGAGAAGTCACCTTCGACAAGTTCGCCAAAGACGCCACTATCTACGCCGGTCGCACGTATTCGGTGACTACCGCTGACGAGTCCAACCGCATCACCGTGAATGACGGGCCTAGCTCAGCGAAGGATCTCGACGCGCAGCTCAAATTCACCCTTGGCACTGACAATGCGGACGCCAGCGATGACCTCAAGGCCACCGACATCAAGAAGACCACGGTTGATGGCCGCCCCGCCCTCGACGCTCGTCTCTCAGATCCCGCCGACGCAAGCTGGGTCGGTTTCATTCGCATCATCGGTGGTGACACCTACGTCGTTAAGGTCGTAACCGTTGCTCCCGCGGCAGACGAGCAGGCAGCGAGCCAGACGCATCAGGAGGCCCGCGACAGCGTTCGCTTCCCCACGTCTTGACCCAGGGACCAGCGTCAGCGAAGCCCTGCACCATCCAGGGGAGCGGAGCGGCCGGCGCCCGGAGGACGCGGGTAACGGTCCGTCGAATCTGGCGGCTGACCTTGGCGAACGCCTCAAGATCCTGCCCACGTACTGTCCACAGACCCCGTCCTACGGCCACTCCGGGCGGCATACGCCTGCGCATACGCAAAGACCCCGCACTCAGCGTCTTGGCTGGTGGCGGGGTCTTTTGGCACCTCGTGCGAGGTGCCCCCGGCAGGATTCGAACCTGCGCACACGGCTCCCGAGCGCGTAGCTGATTGACCGGAGACGCACCCTCTGAGCTGGGCATTCCTTGATCGACCCTTTTGCTTGGGCGCCCGCGTATCGCGGATAGCGCGTGCAGGGAGCGCGAGGGCCCTCGACGCGGGACGCTCGCCGTATCGCGGTGGGCTGCAACATGAGGTTGGACGTCCGGTGCCCCAGTGCGGGGTCGTCTGGTTTCACCAGCGTCTGCTGAGGCATCGGTCGGGACAGCCCGAGCGGGTAGGGCCTCCGGTGAGGATGCGAGGTGGGGAGGTGGGACACCCTCCTTTGAGCGCTGTCCCACCGGTTTTCGCAGGTCAGCACGCCTAGTGAGGCGATGAGACAGGGTGGATGCGTCCCGCGAGGAGGCTGCCGTGACGTAGGGACTCACCGGCAGGCCTCGCATACGCTCGAACAGCTGATCATTCCACCGGCTGGCCAGCCTCAACGCGGCATCGCGCCGGAGGCGACTTCCGATTTGTCTCCCCTCGCGAGAGGCATATCCAATGGTGCGGGACCCCTGCTTTGATCATGGCGCCCTCGCCTGCAAGCCCAGGCACCACATGGTCGGCCATCGGACCGAAGCCCACGCGATCTTGACCAAACCGGCTGGATCGTCCCCATCGCGCCGTCTTGGGTGGGGTTGGCAGCACCTCTGTATGTCCTTGCGGCGCCCCAGCTGATGTCGCACGTTTGAAGTGTCAACCAGGCATCGGCGCTCCCAGGTGGCACCTGTGCCGCTCGATTCAGGAAAGCCTTCCGACCTGCGAGAGGTCGACTCGGGGTCGAGGGCGTGGTCGCGATGCGGCGCGACTGTCCCGCCGGGTGCGAGTAGAGGTATGTCCGAAATCCGTCACCTACTTGATGGGTGACGAAGCTGCCGAGTGTCCGCTGCCTCCCTCGCCTTGCTTCTCGCGCGCCCCGGTGCACCCGGGCGACCCGAACCGAAAGGAATGAAGACCATGAACACGACCCTCTCGAGGCGGTGGAGCTGGCGAGTCCCGCTGGCAACCCTTGGCGCGGGCCTTACCGCGCTGACCCTTGCGGCAGCCGGTGCTACCGCCGCCGACGCCAGCCCCGGCACCACGGCATCGCACACCGGCGGCGGCCCGGTCGTCACCACCCAGGACGGCACGGTGCGCGGTAAGGCGGTGCCCGGTGGGTACGCCTTCCGCGGGCTGCCGTACGCCGCCGCGCCCAGCGGCGAACTGCGATGGCGCGCCCCACGCCCTCCGGCCGCATGGAAGGGGGTGCGAGACGCGACCGACTACGGACCCAACTGCTTTCAGCCGGCCCCCACCCCCACTGTCGGGGCACAGAGCGAGGACTGTCTGTACCTGAACGTCTCCACGCCGAAGCAGCCCAGGCGGCACGCCGCAGCCCGGCCGGTGCTGGTGTTGATCCACGGCGGCGGTTTGACGCTGGGCGCTGGCCGGGACTACGACCCAGCCAAGCTGGCGGCTGAGGGCACCGTGGTTGTCACCGCCAACTACCGGCTCGGCGCCTTGGGCTTCCTCGCGCACCCCGCACTCGCCTCACGGCCTGGGGGCCCAGCAGGCAACTACGGCCTGATGGACCAGCAAGCCGCCCTGCGCTGGATACGCCACAACATCGGCCGCTTCGGTGGCAACCCGCACAACGTCACCATTGCCGGCGAGTCCGCCGGCGGCCTGTCTGTGCTGAGCCACCTCACTTCCCCTGGCTCCCGCGGACTCTTCCAGCGAGCCATCGTCCAAAGCGGCACTTTCGCCCTGAACCAGCAGTCGCTGGCCACTGCCAAGGCCGCCGGCATGGCCATCGCGAACAAGGCGGGCTGTGCCGACCAGAGCGCCACGTGCTTGCGCGCTCTGCCGGCTGCCGCCTTGGTCAACGCGTACCCGCGCGCTGCGATCCCCGGTGTCGTCGATGGCGCGGTCCTCAAGGAGTCCGTCGGCACTGCTCTGGCCGCCGGCCGTTTCGCCCGTGTACCGATCCTCAATGGAAGCAACCACGACGAGGAGCGGCTGTTCCTCGCCACTGGAGCGGTCCTCCACAACGGCACCTACGCAGCGGCCCCCAAGGACGTCACCGCCGAGAACTACCGTCAGACCATTGCCTCGGTCCTCGGCGTGTCCGGCGCCCGGTCTCGGGCCATCGCGCGCGAGTACCCGCTTGGCTCCTACACCTCGCCGAGGCTGGCCCTCAGCGCGCTGCTCGGCGACGCCAACTTCGCCTGCACCGCACTCCAGGTCGGCAACTGGACCTCCAAGCGGGTGCCTACGTTTGCCTATGAGTTCAACGACGATGCCGCGCCTGCCCGTTATCAGCGACTCGACCCGCCCGTGGCGACCCACGCCTCCGAACTCCCCTACCTCGTCGACCTGCCCGATGCGCGATTCCAGGATCCTCTCAACCGTGGTCAGCGCACCCTCGCCTCCCACATGCGCGCCGCCTGGGCCCATTTCGCTGCAAGCGGCAACCCCTCCACGTCGGCCGTGCACTGGCCGTCCTTCCACGGCAGCACCCATGTGCTGTCACTCCAGCCCCCCAAGCCCCGGGTCGAGCAGGACTTCGCCACTCGGCACCACTGCTCGTTCTGGGTCACGCACTGACCCCCTGACCCCACATCGCCATGCCGGGCACCGGCCCCAGGCCGCTGCCCGGCACCGTTCGGCACCATCACAACTCGCCATCTGAGAAAGGCTGCCCCATGAGTGCGCACACCCCGACGGTCCGCATGTCCCTCGTCCCCGAAGGCCGCTCCTCCCTGCTGAGGCTGTACCTGGGCCGTGGCGTCCTGGCCGTGGCATGGGCTGCGGCGTTTGCCGTGAACCGCGGCTCCCTCGACGGCACGGCGGTCACCCTGCTGGTCGTCTATCCACTGATCGACGCGGTGTCGTCACTGATCGACTTCCGTGCCCGTACGGAGGGATCGGAGCGTCGGCTTACGTTGTTCAACGGGGTGCTCAGCACCCTTGTTGCCCTCGCCCTCGGCCTCGCAGGAACCGTCGGGCTGGAGGCCGTGCTGCACGTGTTCGGTGCCTGGGCAGTCATCTCCGGTGTAGCCCAGATACTGGTTGGATTCCGTCGGCGCAGCCCCGAACTCGGCAAACAGTGGCCGATGTTGATCGCGGGAGGTCTGTCTGTCCTCGCGGGCACCTCCTGGAACTTCCAGGCCCTCGCCGATGACCCTTCGCTCAACGTGCTGCCCGTCTACGCCGCGGCCGGCGGCGCGTTCTTCATACTCCAGGCCGGTCTCCTGGCCCGGAAGGCTCGCCGGGTGCGAACCCGGACGGCTTGAGGCCACACCGTGGAGCGGGGTGAGCCGTCGCAGTCGCTTTCGGCCGCTGTCCGTGATCCCCGCCCGGCCATTCCGCTGGCTCGTCTGCGCGCGGACTATCCGTGGGACGTTGCCTCACCTCCTCCGGGAGGCCGGCAGGCTCATCGTCGGGGATATGGCACGCTCAGGACTTCGAGGGCTCGCCAGAGCGACCCCGCCCCGATGTCGGCACAGCACGCACGAAGCGAACTTGTTCGGTGGATATCGGCTATCTATAGTCTTTAGAAGGGGAAATTTTCGCTAAGCAATAAAAAGAGCATCCACATGGACAACGCGGTTCGCTGTCATTGTTCGCTCCCGGTTGGCGGCTAGCGTGTCTCCGTCCAGCCAAGGCGTGCCCGAGACGAGTTTCCCGGGTTTTCTGCGCTCGCGCCGGGCGCGTATGACGCCTGAGCAGGCAGGCCTTTCGCCGCAGTCTGGAATGCGGCGGGTTCCCGGTCTCCGGCGTGAGGAGGTCGCCCGCCTCGCCGGAGTGAGTATTGACTACTACATACAGCTGGAACGTGGAGGCGGCGCTGGTGTCTCGGCGTCCGTCCTCGAAGCTCTCGCTCGCGCACTGCAACTCAACGACACTGAGCGTGGCCACTTGTTTGCGCTCGCCCACTCCGCTCAGCAGCGACCGCGCCCGCGGGCGCCGCAGCGCCCCCGACCCGGGCTGCTTCGCGTGGTGGAAACCCTCACCGACGTCCCCGCTTTCCTGCTGGGCTACCGCCTGGACATCTTGGCCACCAACCGTCTCGCACAGGCTCTGCATGTCGGACTCGACGAGTTGCCTGCCGACGAGCGGAACATGGTGCGCTACGTGTTCCTCCATGATGCCGCTCGCACCCTCTATGCCGACTGGGCCGAAACCGCCCGCGAAGTCGTTGGAGCGCTCCGCCTGCACGCCAGCCACCATCCCCATGACCCGCAGCTCGCCCAGCTGGTCGGCGAACTTTCCGAAGTCGACCGGGACTTTCGCCGCTGGTGGGCGGAACACGATGTGTACCGACCTCAGTGCGGCTCCACTCGCTACAACCACCCACTGGTCGGTGAACTGACCCTCGACTACGAAGCCCTGAACGCACCGGATGACCCCCATCAGGCGCTCGTTCTGTCCACCGCCAACCCTGGATCACCGTCCGAGAAAGCCCTCCGCCTACTCGCCGAATTGCGTCCTTGACGTCGGATGCCCGGCACGCCACGACGTACTTCGGGGCCGGCGCCCAGCCGATCGGCCTTGTCGCCGTGGTTGAACGCGGTTGTGGACGCGACCGAGGCTGTCGAGTGGGCGGGCAACAGCGAGGAGGTGTTGGTTAGCCGGTTCGCGAAGTGCAGCGACGGCCGGCAGGAGGTCGCAAAGCGCCGGATCGAGGATTTCGGGGCTGAGCAGGGAAGACGCCTCAAGATCCCGTCCACGGATAGTCCACAGACCCCGTCCCAGACCCGCTTCCGGCGGCATAGGCCTGCGCATACGCGAAGACCCCGCATCCAGCGTTCTGGCTGGTGGCGGGGTCTTTTGGCACCTCGTACAAGGTGCCCCCGGCAGGATTCGAACCTGCGCACACGGCTCCGGAGCGCGTAGCCGATTAGCGTGTCACATGTGCTGTGACCTGCATGTTCCGCGATCGGATCTCTCGGCGTGGCGCCTGTGTATCGCAAATAGTGCGTGACTGGGCGGAAAGTGCCCGTCGACGGGGGAGCGTGCTGTCGTGGGGTGGGCTGCAACATGATCAGATGCGGGCGGCCCGTGATCCGGCACAGGGCTGTCGGCCCCACCCAGGAGAACCCCAACGAGAGCACCGCGACGGCCGCCGGTTCGGTCACCTCATCAGCGATAGCGAGGCGGGACAGTGGGACTCCACCCCTGAGCCGTGTCCCACCCCCTTTCGCAGGTCAGCGCGCCTAGTGGGACAGCGGGACAGCAGAGACAGATCCTGGCCAGGGTGCAGCCAACCGTGCCCTCAGGGATTGGAGGTTGTACCCCAGTGTTTAGAAGAGAGACGGGCGCTTGCGGGCACGTGTGCCGATGGCCTGTGAATTTGCCAGGGTGGACTTTATCCAGGGGGCGGCTTCGCCACTTAATCGCCGGAGGGGAAGATTCTGGCCGTCCTGCCTGGGTGCCACTGAACGTGCCAGGCTGCAACATGGCGCCCTGCATGTTGCAGCGAGCTCGACAGGCGGTGGAGGGCGTTGCCCCTGGAGACCTGGAGTCGCCTGCCGTACGGCCCATCTCGGACTGCGGAGACAACCCGGGGAAGTGACACCTGGGGAGCAGCCACGAGCTGGGGCCGGCGGGCTGGTGCGCGTACCTTCCTGCTGGCGCCCCCGACGCTAGCAAAAGCCCCGGGGAATTGGCCGCGGGGTCAGCGGTGGCGGAAAGCGCTGTACCGCCTCCGCTCTTGCCGATCGCCGCCCATGATGGGCGCATGGATCTCACGGCTGTCGCGGCGGTAGTTGGGCTCACCGGCATCCCAGTAAGCCTGCTCGTCGCGCAATGGCAGAAGCGCGCCGCCCTGGCGCAGGCGGCGGCGGCGTACCGCGCAGCCCTGGATTCGGCCGAGACCAACCACAGGGCGGCCCTGGATGTAGTTACGAAACAGGCTGAAGCTGACCGGGAGCGGTGGCTCCAGGAGGCCCGACGTGCGGTGTATCCGGTGTTCCAGAACGCTTTGGGTCGCTTCCGCCGCGCTATCACGGAGGGCGGGGACGTCAGGGCTGCGGGCAACGACATCCACGATCTGGTTCACGAGGTCGGGACACTCGGGCCGACGGAGGTCACGCGTCTCGCCCACGACATTTCCAAGCGGTGCACGCCAATCACCATGCAGGCAGAGTGGCGCCCGCTATCCCCTGAAGAAGGGAGGGAAATCGCGGGGTGAAGCGCTGGCATGCCGGGCTACACGGCCCGGAGGCCGGGGACCATGCCCGCCGGCCACTGCCGCTGGGCCTCGACCAGGCATGAGACGCACAGGGGATTGCCGCCGGTGCCCGTACCTGTGGCACGGCCCTGGGGCGCCGGGTCTTCGGCAACGAGCGGCGGAAGCCGATCGGCGCCAGCACCTATAGCCGGGTATGGGAGGAGACGCGAGCACTGGCCCTGACCCCAGCGCAGGTGCAGTCACCCCTCGGGGGGCGTCCGTACGACCTGCGGCACTCCTGCCTAACTGGTTGGCTCAATGCTGGTGTGCCGCCAGCCGAGGTGGCTCGGAGGGCTGGGAACTCGGTGGAGGTGCTGTATCGGAGATACGCGGGCTGTCTGGACGGTCAAGAGGACGTTCTGAACAAGAAAATCCAGGCAACTCTCGAATGAGCTCGCTGGGGTGATTAGTAGTAGCGGCCGGGACACCGTGAGGCGTCCCGGCCGTAGCTACGTCTGTGAGCGATCCGAGTCATCCAGGAGCCGACCAAGTCGTTCCACGTAGCTGGGAGCGGGGATATTCCTAGCCTTAGACGGATTCGGGCTCGGGAGCACAGGGAGGGACTGCGCAGGAGGCTGGATCAAAACTCGGAGAGGCAGCGGTGGCGTCAGCCAAGTCCCAGGCTCGGCGCACCCGGTCGATCAGCTCACGCGCGCTGAATGGGGAGATTGCCAGCTCTAGCCGCATGTCTGCGAGACGCTGGGACACACCGTCCAGTACGCGGGCTGCGGTCTCGGCGCTGCGCTGATCGAAGTTTGGTGGCGTGAAAATTTGGAGCAAGGTGAGCCCGTACACGGTGTAGGCCCGAGCTTCCGCGATCAGCTGGCGGGTGGCCTCCTGCAGCCCCTCTTCATTGCCGGACGCGGAGCCTTGGGCTCCATGTGCTGGTGCCGTCGGCCATGCGAACGCTAGTAGGGCATGGACGAGCGCCTCCCTGCGGTGGGGACAGGAGACGTCCAGCGTCTCCGTAAGAGTCCGATAGCCAGTCAGGACATGGGCAGTGTTGGCCGTCCACGGCTGACTTGCGAGCAACGTACGGAATCCGGCAAGGGTGTCGGAGAGTTCCTCGGTCAGTATGAGGTGGGCGATGTCACGTAGTTCGACATACGGTGTGCTCTGACGCAGTTCGACCAGCCTAAGCGCGTACCGAATGAGGTCACGAGGGATGCCTCCGGACAGGGCATGCGAGAGGACTACATAGGGGTAAGGAAGACGCGGGACCCGCTGCTCTAGGACGGCCATGGACTCTGCTAGCGCCAGGGGCCGCACGTGGACGACGTCGTCGAAGGAGCTGTCCGTGGCGTCGCGGTGCGGCAGTCCCCGCCGCACGAATGCCGCGCTCACGTCCTCTGCGACGGTGACGAGGTAATAGACATGCGGAACGCCAAGAAGTGCCTTGACCTCGCTGAGGAACTCGCGAGCCTTGTCGGTGGTTCCCATGCGGTCGAGTTCATCGATGCACAGGAATACGCGGCCGTGGCTCGACTTTCTCAGGTCCTCCGCGATCGCCTCCAATAGTTCCCGGAGTGTTGCTACGAGTTGCGGGAAGGCCAGCGGCACACTGGAAAGGGAGGAACCGTGCGCTGTTCCGAATATCGGTGCCGGGGCAAGGTTGAAGGAGGCGGAGGTGCTCTGGGCCGTGCGAAGTTGGTAGAGCTTGTCCAGGCAGCGTCGGGCCAGGGGACTCTGGACCGGGCGGGACCTTCGCCATTTCCCGGAGGCGGCGACGACCTCAATACCGAGCACGAACAGGCCAAGACGGGCAGGATTTTCAGGGTCAGAAATATAGGCGTGGCCTATGGGGAATGCATTGAAGGTGCCGAGGCTGGTCATGACAGCTACGGCAAAGGCGATCAGCATCCGGTCCTGGCGGGTCAGGCGGCGCGGCCTGCTCGGCAATTGTAGCCCGACGAACACGAAGAGTAGCATCGCCATGGCTACGCCGAAGGGGACCAGCAAGTCCGTTATCGCTTTGGTGACCTCGTCCCATGGGCGGATGCCCGAGGCGAGGAGGAAGTCCCGGAGGACGTCTACGGCTGGGATGGCGACAAGGCACCAGCCGAAGACCCACAGGAGGCCCTGGCCAATCCTGTCCTGTGGCCCAACACCCAGAAACCGGCGTAGCCGACCGGGTGTGCGCAGCCTCCACAAGACCACGCTCGCAAATACGATCGCGAGACAGGCGACGATGTATTGCCCCTGCCACACGAGGGTGATGCCGCGGACCGCTTCCCGAACCGCTCCAAGGCCCCAGGACTGCACGCCCAAACGGTGGCCACCCCACCAACCGCGCGCGGCTGCGCTGATACCGAGAACAAGCAGGGCGGCCGCCAGAATGGCAAACAGCAACCGCCGGGCACTGCGGCGGACTAGTTCGTCCATGCGCCGGTGCAGCCGCACAAATCCTGACAGCCGCGTAAAGTCGGGCACGGCTTGGCCGTTGCGCTTGAGAAACTGCTCGCACACGCCGACCAGGCAGGACAACACGAAGTCGTATGGGGTGTAGGCAGCGGGCACCGCGACCTCGACCACGAAGTCCGGACCGTCCCCGTTGCCGGGGGTGCTCGTACGCAGAAGACCAGGTGCGGCGCGCAGCAGCGTGGTCTTCCCCGCCCCCCGGGGGCCGCTGAGCGCGATGGTCCCACCATCGATCAGGGACAGCTTGCGTGCTAGTTGTCCTCCGCACGCGGTGGGTACCAAGAACTCAGAGTCACCACGAGCCCGCAGCCCCTGGTAACTGTCGTATGCCAACACAGAGTGCGGGTCCTCGCCGAGAAGCGCCACGATGACTTCCAGCAGGACCTGGCGCGCGCTGTGTGTGGTGAACTCCGCTTCCAGCTTCTTCAGGGCGTCAGCGGCTTTATCCCGGTCCAGCCACAGCTCCAACATGTACGGGCCGAGAACGGCAAAAGACCGCAAATGACGCCGGGCACGCGGGCGAAACAACAGCCAGCCGACCACCACGACGCCAACCAGTGCAAAGATGACTTGCTCAACGATTGAGGGCGCGCCCACCAGGTCTTGCCCGAAAAGCAGCACGCCCAGGTACAGCAGAGTTGCCAGCGACGCGGGTTCCAGGCCGGCCTCCGCTTCGGCTCGCGCCAGCTTGCGGCGGGTCTTGGTCCGTTCGTCTAAGGAATCACGCGTGGAGGCGAGAGTCTCGCGGCTTAGCTCAAGCGTTCGCATGATGGCGGCAGGGGCTGCCATGGCCCCACGTACCGCATTGGCGGTCACTTCTGGACGGCTCTGCAACCGGTTGGCGACGGACTGTTCGGCCAAGATCGCCTCAACACTGCGCCGATAGGCTGCAGCCTCCGCCGCGTATCGCCAGCCCGTTGCCAATGGCTGCTGCGCCGTTGCGTCCGGCGTGTCCAGCTGGGCGTTCCCCACTGGCGCTGCGGTCTGGGTCATACGCATCTTCCTTCCCGCCTGTGGCACGAGTCGAGAGAGCGTAGAACGCCGTGCAGTGCTTCTGCAGACAGACACCGTAGTCTTCTCCTGTCTGGAGAATCGCCTACACGCTCGCGCCCGGCAGTCTCCACTGTCCCGCTGTCCTACTAGGCGCTCCGACCTGGGGAAAAGGGTGGGACTGCGCTAAGGGGGCGGTGTCTCGCTGTCCCATATTGCAGCTGGTGATGATGAGGCCGGCGCAACGGTCACGGTGCCGCCGCCACGTGGACCTACTGACTTGTAATGCGTGATGTCGTGGGGTGCTGACAGGTCGTGATCGTCGCGGTACACCACGGTCATGAGGTACGCGCAGGGTGGTGGGCTGACCGCCGAGCGGAGGGCGTTTCGCGAGCAGATCCGTCTGGACGCGGGCGAGATGTTCGCGGCTGGTTGCGGCAACGCCGAGGTGGCGAGGGTGCTGCGGGTTCATGTGCGCTCGGTACAGCGCTGGCGGCGCGAGTGGGCCGAGCGGGGTGAAGCGGGCCTGGTCTCGAAGGGGCCGGCGTCGTTGCCCAAGGTCAGCGACGAGTTGTTCGTGAAGCTAGAGGCGGCCTTGGAGTTGGGGGCGGTGGCGCACGGCTGGTCTGACGAGCGCTGGACGCTCGCACGGATCCGGACACTGATCGGGCGGATGTTCCACAAGAGCTACACCGTGCCCGGGGTGTGCCTGTTGCTGCACCGGCACGGCTGGTCGCCCCAGGTGCCGGCTCGCAGGGCCGTGCAGCGCGACGACGAGGCAGTGGCAACGTGGGTGAAGGAGACATGGCCGGCCGTGGAACCACCGCGGCGGCGCTCGGGGCCTGGACCGTCTTCGCCGACGAGGCCGGGTTCTCGATGACGCCGCACACTGCCCGCACCTGGTCCCGCACAGGCCTCACCCCGGTGATCCGAGTCAACGGCGGCAGCAGACGGCACCTGTCAGTGGCCGCTCTGTGCTGCTACAAGCCCGGCGAGCGGCCGCGGTTGGTCTTCCGGCACACCGGTGACCGGCGGGCCGACGGCCGCAAAGGCTTCTCCTGGAAGGACTTACGAGACCTGCTCACCGCCGCCCACACCAAGCTCGGCGGACCGATCGTGCTGGTCTGGGACAACGTCGGCCTGCACCTCAGCCGTGCGATGCGCGCCTGGACCACGGCCCGGGACTGGCTCACCGTGTTCCAGCTGCCGGCCTATGCGCCGGACCTCAACCCCGTGGAAGGGATCTGGTCCAGCCTGCGACGCACCAGCCTGGCCAACATCGCCTTCACCGACTACACGCACCTGGTCACCGCTGTCCGCCGAGGCCTACGCCAGATCCAGTACCGGTCCACCATCATCACCGGCTGCCTCATCGGCACCGGCCTCGCCACAAGCCCCGGCGACATCACGCATTAATCCTCAGTAGACGGTGACGCGCTGGTAGCACCCACCGCGGCACCCGTAGCTGTTGCAGCTGTCGCGCAGGTGTACCGCAGATAGTGCGTGATCAATGAGTGGGAACGAGAAAGAGCGGGACTCAGTGAGACTGAGCCCCGCTCTTTCTGCCGACATCCACGCAGGTCAGTGAAGTGATTCCGCTGGTTCCCGGTGAGTGCCCCCGGCAGGATTCGAACCTGCGCACACGGCTCCGGAGGCCGTTGCTCTATCCCCTGAGCTACGGGGGCGTGTCGGCCGCTGTGGCGGCGACGGGTGAAACCTTACCAGCCTGGGAGGGGTGTCCGTGTACAGGGTTTCCAGGGAGGCGGGTTGCGGGTGGGGAGGGGGTGTCGGGCGTGCCTCGCGCCGTGTGCCGGTGGCATAGCCCATGGCGGCGGCGCGTGTCCGGTGCACCGGGGCGGGGTCGCCCGGTCGGGGAAGGAATGGGGAAAACGCGGACGCATCCGATCCGGCGCGCCTAGGCTCTTCATGTGCCGGGCGAGTCCGGCCGGGTGCTTGTCGTCGACGACAACAAGGTCATCCGGCAGCTGATCAGGGTCAACCTCGAGCTGGAGGGCTTCGAGGTCGTGACCGCGGCCGATGGTGCCGAATGCCTGGACGTGGTGCAGCAGGTGCGCCCCGATGTGGTGACGCTGGACGTCGTCATGCCGCGGCTGGACGGGATACGGACGGCGGCCCGCCTCCGCTCGGACCCGCGCACCCGTGACGTGCGGATCGTCGTGGTCAGTGCCTGCACCCAGGCCGAGGTGGAGCGCGGCGTCGCCGCCGGGGTGGACGCCTTCCTCAGCAAGCCCTTCGAGCCCGGCGAGCTGCTCAACGTGGTGCGCAGGCTCGTCAACAAGGACATCGACGTACCCCAGCAAGGCGCGCCGGCGGCCACGCCGGGCACTGCCTGACCGCGGGTGACCAGGGGTGACCAAAGGGTGAAACCCGTTCGCGTCGGTACCCCCCTCCTCGCCTACGCTTGCGTCTGTGACCCCCGCTGAGCTCTCCCGCACCGTGCTCGCCACGGTCCGTCGTGCCGTGGAGGCCGATGAGCTCAGCCTCGCGGGCCCGCTGCCCGAGCGGGTCGTCGTGCGCAGGCCGCCGCGGCCCGGGTGCGGGGACTACGCCACGAACGTGGCCCTGCAGCTCGCCCCCCTGACCGGTGTCGCGCCGCTCGCCGTCGCGGACGTCATCGGCCGCCGGCTCGCCGCCGCCCCCGGCATCGCCCGGGTGGACGTCGCCGCACCGGGGTTCCTCAACATCACCCTCCAGGGGGAGTCCCACGAGGCCCTCGTCGATCTCGTACGCGAGCGGGGCCACCGCTACGGGGTCGGGGAGTACGCGGCCGCGGCCCTCCCCGCACCCGCCGGCGAGGCCCGTGCCGACGCCTACGCCGCCGCCCTCCGCAGGCTCCACGCGGCCACCGGCATCGAGCCGCCCGCGCGGCGGCCGCACCCCGTACGGGAGACGCCGGACGAGCTGCGCCGCAGCCTCGGCGCCGACGCCACCGCCTGGGCGCTGCTGCGCCCGCCCGCCGAGGACGCCCCCCGCACCGACCCCGCGGAGCACCTGGCGCAGCGCGAGGACAACCCCCTGTTCCGGGTCCGGTACGCTCACGCCCGGAGCCGGGCCCTGTTGCGCAATGCCCACGACCTGGGCCTGGAACCCGGCGCCGAATCCGGCCGCCGGGATCCCGCGGAGACCGAACTGCTCGGCCTGATCGCCGACTTCCCCCGCACCGTGGAGGCCGCTGCCCGGCACGGCGCACCCGACCGGGTGGCGCGGCTGCTGGAGCGCACCGCCGATGCCTTCCTCCGCTTCCACGACGAGTGCCCGGCGCTGCCGAAGGGCGAGGAGAAACCCTCGGCCGTTCACGGGGCCCGCCTGGCGCTCGCCGACGCCGCCGGGACCGTGCTCGCCAACGGCCTGACCCTGCTCGGCATCAGCGCCCCCCGACACCTGTGAGAGCAGAGAGCACGAGACGATGAGCCGTTCCGCACACCCCGCCGGGCCCCGTTACGCCGACGTCCTCCCCGAGGGTCACTACGCGGCGCCGCCCGCCGACCTGAACACCCTGGACCCCCGGGTCTGGGCCCGTACCGTCACCCGGGACGCCGAGGGCGTCGCCACCGTCGGCGGACTGGACGTCCGCGGCCTCGCGGAGGAGTTCGGCACCCCCGCCTACATCCTGGACGAGGCCGACTTCCGGGCCCGCTGCCGTGCCTGGCGCGAGGCCTTCGGCGCGGACGCCGACGTCTTCTACGCGGGCAAGGCGTTCCTGTCCCGTGCCGTGGTGCGCTGGCTGCACGAGGAGGGGCTCAACCTCGACGTGTGCTCCGGCGGGGAACTGGCCGTGGCGCTGTCCGCGGGGATGCCGGCCGACCGGATCGCGCTGCACGGCAACAACAAGACCACCGAGGAGATCCGCCAGGCCGTCGAGGCCGGGGTGGGGCGGATCGTGGTGGACTCGTTCCAGGAGATCGTCCGGGTGGCGGACGCCGCGCAGAAGCTGGGCAGGCGGCAGCGGGTGCAGGTCCGCGTCACGGTCGGCGTCGAGGCGCACACCCACGAGTTCATCGCCACCGCGCACGAGGACCAGAAGTTCGGTTTCTCCCTGGGCGGCGGGGACGCGGCCGAGGCGGTGCGCCGGGTGCTGCGCCTGGACTCGCTCGAACTGGCCGGCATCCACTCGCACATCGGCTCGCAGATCTTCGACACCTCCGGCTTCGAGGTGGCGGCGCACCGGGTGATCGGCCTGCTGCGGCAGATCCGCGACGAGCACGGGGTGGAGCTGCCCGAGATCGACCTCGGCGGCGGCCTCGGCATCGCGTACACCCCGGACGACGACCCGCGCGAGCCGCACGAGATCGCCAAGTCGCTGGGGGAGATCGTCTCCCGCGAGTGCCGGGGCGCGGAGCTCGCCGTCCCGCGGCTGTCGGTCGAGCCGGGCCGGGCGATCGTGGGCCCGACGGCCTTCACCTTGTACGAGGTGGGGACGATCAAGCCGCTGGAGGGCCTGCGGACGTACGTGAGCGTGGACGGCGGCATGTCGGACAACATCCGCACCGCGCTGTACGACGCCGAGTACAGCGTCGCGCTGGTGTCGCGGTCGAGCGACGCCGAGCCGATGCTGAGCCGGGTCGTCGGCAAGCACTGCGAGTCGGGCGACATCGTGGTGCGCGACGCCTTCCTCCCCGCCGACCTGGCGCCCGGCGACCTGCTGGCGGTGCCGGCGACGGGTGCGTACTGCCGCTCGATGGCCAGCAACTACAACCACGCCCTGCGCCCCCCGGTGGTCGCCGTCAAGGACGGCGAGGCCCGGGTGATCGTCCGGCGCGAGACGGAAGAAGATCTCCTGCGTCTCGACGTCGGCTGACGTGAAATCTCACATAGAAGGAGACCGGTCTCGCGATCCGGACAGCACGTGGAAACTTCCGTCCGGTGCGTGAGACTGGGACCGTCCAAGAGGCTTGAAAAGCCGTAAACCGCGAAGCGAGGTCGGATGATGCGTACGCGTCCGCTGAAGGTGGCGCTGCTGGGCTGTGGTGTTGTCGGCTCAGAGGTGGCGCGCATCATGACGACGCACGCGGACGACCTCGCCGCGCGGATCGGCGCACCGGTGGAGCTCGCCGGCATCGCGGTGCGGCGGCCCAACCGGGTGCGCGCGGGCGTGCCCGCCGAGCTGCTCACCACGGACGCGACCGCCCTGGTCAAACGCGGGGACATCGACGTGGTCGTCGAGGTGATCGGCGGCATCGAGCCCGCCCGCTCCCTGATCACCACCTCCTTCGAGCACGGCGCCAGCGTGGTGTCCGCCAACAAGGCGCTGCTGGCCGCCGACGGCGCCGCGCTGCACGCCGCGGCCGTCGAGCACGGGGTGGACCTCTACTACGAGGCCGCGGTCGCCGGCGCCATCCCGCTGATCCGCCCGCTGCGCGAGTCGCTGGCCGGCGACAAGGTCAACCGGGTGCTGGGCATCGTCAACGGCACGACCAACTTCATCCTCGACAAGATGGACACCACCGGCGCCGGCTACTCCGAGGCGCTGGACGAGGCCACCGCGCTGGGCTACGCCGAGGCCGACCCCACCGCCGACGTGGAGGGCTTCGACGCCGCCGCCAAGGCCGCGATCCTGGCCGGCATCGCCTTCCACACCCGGGTGACCATCGACGACGTGCACCGCGAGGGGATCACCGAGGTCACCGCGTCCGACATCGCCTCGGCCAAGAAGATGGGCTGCACGGTGAAGCTGCTGGCGATCTGCGAGCGCAGCGCCGACGGCCGTTCGGTCACCGCCCGCGTCCACCCGGCGATGATCCCCCTGACCCACCCGCTGGCCAGCGTGCGCGAGGCGTACAACGCGGTCTTCGTGGAGGCCGCGGCCGCCGGCCAGCTGATGTTCTACGGCCCCGGGGCGGGCGGCTCGCCGACGGCCTCCGCGGTGCTGGGCGACCTGGTGGCGACCTGCCGCAACAAGCTGGCCGCCACCACCGGGCCGGGGGAGTCGGCGTACGCGCAGCTCACCGTCAGCCCGATGGGTGACGTGGTGACGCGGTACCACATCAGCCTGGACGTGGCGGACAAACCGGGTGTCCTGGCCCAGGTGGCCACGGTCTTCGCCGAGCATCAGGTGTCGATCGACACCGTTCGTCAGCAGGGAAGGAATCCGGGCAGCGGCGACGGAGCCGCCGTCGAGCAGGGTGGCGGCGGGCGACGGGAGGGCGGGGAGGCGTCGCTCGTCGTCGTCACCCACCGGGCGCCGGACGCGGCGCTCGCGGCGACCGTCGAGGCGCTGCGCAAGCTCGACACCGTCCGGGGCGTCGCCAGCATCATGCGTGTGGAAGGGGAGTAATCCAGCGATGAACGCAGTGTCTGCCGGCCGTGTGCCGGCCACCCACCAGTGGCGCGGCCTCATCGAGGAGTACCGGGAGCGGCTCCCGGTCGGCGCGGCGACCCCCGTGGTCACGCTGCTGGAGGGCGGGACCCCGCTGGTCCCCGCCCAGGTGCTGTCCGAGCGCACGGGCTGCGACGTGTACCTGAAGGTGGAGGGCGCCAACCCCACCGGCTCCTTCAAGGACCGCGGCATGACCATGGCGATCTCCAAGGCGAAGGAGGAGGGTGCGCAGGCGGTCATCTGCGCCTCCACCGGCAACACCTCCGCCTCGGCCGCCGCGTACGCGGTGCGGGCCGGGATGGTGTGCGCCGTCCTGGTGCCGCAGGGCAAGATCGCGCTGGGCAAGATGGGCCAGGCGCTGGTGCACGGGGCGCGCATCCTGCAGGTGGACGGCAACTTCGACGACTGCCTGGACCTCGCCCGCGGCCTGTCCGACAAGTACCCGGTGGCGCTGGTCAATTCGGTGAACCCGGCCCGCATCGAGGGTCAGAAGACCGCCGCCTTCGAGATCGTGGACGCGCTCGGCGACGCGCCGGACATCCATGTGCTGCCGGTCGGCAACGCCGGGAACATCACCGCGTACTGGAAGGGCTACCGCGAGTACCGCACGGACGGCGTGTCGACGCGCAATCCGCGCATGTGGGGCTTCCAGGCCTCCGGCGCCGCGCCGATCGTGCTGGGCCATCCGGTGCGCCGGCCGCAGACGATCGCCACCGCGATCCGGATCGGCAATCCGGCGTCGTGGCAGTTCGCCGAGGAGGCGCGGGACGAATCCGGGGGGTTGATCGACTCGGTGACGGATCGTCAGATCCTGGCGGCGTACCGGCTGCTCGCCGCGCAGGAGGGCGTCTTCGTCGAGCCGGCCTCCGCCGCGAGCGTCGCCGGGCTGCTGAAGGCCGCCGAGCAGGGCGCGGTCGACCCGGGTCAGCGGATCGTCTGCACCGTGACCGGCAACGGCCTGAAGGACCCCGACTGGGCGGTCGCCGGCGCGCCGCAGCCCATCACCGTCCCGGTGGACGCCGACACGGCCGCGGACCGGCTCGGGCTGCTCTGATCCCGCGGGACGACAGGGGCGCACGGAACCGCACGCGACACGCATCACGCGCTGTCCGTGCGCCCTATGTCGCAGGAGAACCTTCCTTCGATAGGCTTGCCTCATACCGGCGCCGCCGCACGCCGTTCTGGCCCATGCCATTGGCATCCCCCTCGCGGGATCCCCTTGGTACGGTCCCCCAAGTCCTCGCCGCCGTACGGCAACGATGCCGCGGCATCGCGAGGCAGAAACGCCCTTGAAACAAGGAGAGTCATCGAACGATGGCCGGACCAGCCTTCCGCGCCGCCGCCGTCCGAGTGCGCGTCCCCGCGACCAGCGCCAACCTCGGACCGGGCTTCGACGCCTTCGGCCTGGCGCTCGGACTCTACGACGACGTCGTGGTCCGGGTGGCCGACTCCGGTCTGCACGTCGACATCGCCGGCGAAGGCGCCGACTCGCTCTCCCGCGACGAGGACCACCTCGTCGTACGGTCCCTGCGCACCGCCTTCGACCTGCTCGGCGGTCAGCCGCGCGGCCTGGAGGTCGTGTGCGCCAACCGCATCCCGCACGGCCGCGGCCTCGGCTCCTCCTCCGCCGCCATCTGCGCGGGCATCATGGCCGCCCGCGCGGTGACGATAGGCGGGCAGGAGAAGCTCGACGACGCCGCGCTGCTGGAACTGGCCAACGAGATCGAGGGCCACCCGGACAACGTCGCCGCCTGTCTGCTCGGCGGCTTCACACTGGCCTGGACCGAGGGCGGGGCCGCCCACGCGGTCCGTATGGACCCCTCCGAGTCGGTCGTTCCGGTGGTCTTCGTGCCGGGCAGGCCGGTGCTGACCGAGACCGCCCGGGGGTTGCTGCCGCGCACCGTCCCGCACGTGGACGCCGCGGTCAACGCGGGACGCGCCGCACTCCTGGTCGAGGCCCTCACCCGGCGCCCCGACCTGCTGCTCCCCGCCACCGAGGACCGGCTGCACCAGGAGTACCGGGCGCCCGCGATGCCGGAGAGCACGGCACTGGTGAACCGACTGCGCGCCGAGGGCGTCCCCGCTGTCATCTCGGGTGCGGGACCCACGGTGCTGGCGCTGGCGGACGAGGACACCGCCGACAAGGTCTCCCGGCTGGCGGCCGAGGGGTGGGCGGCGAACCGCCTGGCCCTCGACGCGGCGGGGGCGAGTGTGCTGCCGCTCGCTGTGGGGCAGTGACACGATTGCCGGTCGTAGAGAGGGGGAATGTTTGTTGGATCCGGTAGTGTTAATCTCATTGCTGCACCCGTGGACTCAGGCGCCCGCATGCTGGACCTGTTGTCCCGGTGCCTTGTGTCCCGCATCGGGACCGCCCATTCTTCCGGGAGCCTCCCACACCGCATAGGCAGCCTGCCTGGGCAGTGCCGAGCACGCTCCGGAGACGGCGCGGGTGACGTTTCACCCGAGAGTGAACTCTCACCTCGCCGGTAATTGTGTTTCTTTGCTCCACATCATTTCCTCCGCCATCAGGCGGACCACCGCCCCGGGTCCGGCGTAAGTGATAAGGACCGGATCCGGACAGCACGACCGGTCGCCGAGCCAGACAGGCCGACGTCCGCTCCAGGGAAGGACCCTTCGTGAGCGACACCACCGATCTGATGGGCGTACGCGCAGACAGCCCTGTCGCCGCGTCCGATGCTGCCGCGCCTGCCACCGGTGCTGCCACTGCCCCCGCCGCGCGGCGCCGCCGCGCCGGTACCGGTCTTGACGGCATGGTCCTGGCCGAGCTGCAGCAGCTCGCCTCCGGTCTCGGCATCAAGGGCACCGCGCGGATGCGCAAGAGCCAGCTCATCGAGACCATCAAGGCCGCGCAGGCCGGCAGCGGCGCCAAGGCCACCGCCTCCGAGGGCGCGCCCGCCGCCGAGAAGCCGAAGCGCCGGACCACCTCGCGCACCCGTACGGGTGAATCCGCCGAGGCCGGGAACCAGGGCGCCGAGCAGCAGCCGAAGCAGATCGAGATCCCCGGCCAGCCGGCCGGCGAGAAGACCGCACCCGCGGCCAAGGCCAAGGCGGAGTCCGCCAAGGCCGAGCAGTCCGCTGAGGGCCGTGCCGAGGCCGCCGTGGACAGCGCCGAGGGCAGGTCCGGCGACGCCAAGGGCGGCGACGACCGCCGCGAGAGCCGCCGCGACCGTCAGCGGGACCGTCAGCGCGACCGCCGCAAGGGCGGCGAGGACGGCGGCCAGCAGCGTCAGCAGCAGGGCGGCGGCCCCCAGGGCCAGCAGCAGGGCGGTGGTCCGCAGGGCGGCGGCCACCAGGACGACGACGAGTTCGACGGCAGCGGCCGCCGGCGCCGGGGGCGTTACCGCGACCGCCGCGGGCGGGGCGGCAACCGCCGCGACGACTTCGCGGGTGAGCCGCAGGTCGCCGACGACGACGTCCTGATCCCGGTCGCGGGCATCCTCGACATCCTCGACAACTACGCGTTCATCCGGACCTCCGGCTACCTGCCCGGCCCGAACGACGTGTACGTCTCGCTCGCCCAGGTCCGCAAGAACGGCCTGCGCAAGGGTGACCACGTCACCGGTGCCGTCCGGCAGCCGAAGGACGGCGAGCGCCGCGAGAAGTTCAACGCCCTGGTGCGCCTGGACTCCGTCAACGGCATGGCGCCGGAGAGCGGCCGCGGCCGTCCGGAGTTCGGCAAGCTCACCCCGCTGTACCCGCAGGAGCGGCTGCGGCTGGAGAACGAGCCCGGCCAGCTGATCACCCGGATCATCGACCTGGTCGCCCCGATCGGAAAGGGCCAGCGCGGCCTGATCGTGGCCCCGCCGAAGACCGGTAAGACGATCATCATGCAGGCCATCGCCAACGCGATCACCCGCAACAACCCCGAGTGCCACCTGATGGTCGTCCTCGTCGACGAGCGTCCGGAAGAGGTCACCGACATGCAGCGGTCGGTGAAGGGCGAGGTCATCTCCTCGACCTTCGACCGTCCCGCCGAGGACCACACCACCGTCGCCGAGCTCGCCATCGAGCGTGCCAAGCGGCTGGTGGAGCTGGGCCACGACGTCGTCGTCCTGCTGGACTCCATCACCCGTCTGGGCCGCGCGTACAACCTCGCGGCGCCCGCCTCCGGCCGCATCCTGTCCGGTGGTGTCGACTCGACCGCGCTGTACCCGCCGAAGCGCTTCTTCGGTGCCGCGCGCAACATCGAGGACGGCGGCTCGCTGACCATCCTGGCCACCGCGCTGGTCGAGACCGGCTCGCGCATGGACGAGGTGATCTTCGAGGAGTTCAAGGGCACCGGCAACATGGAGCTCAAGCTCGACCGGAAGCTCGCCGACAAGCGGATCTTCCCCGCGGTGGACGTCGACCCGTCCGGCACCCGCAAGGAGGAGATCCTGCTGGCTCCGGACGAGCTCAACATCACCTGGAAGCTGCGCCGGGTGCTGCACGCGCTCGACTCGCAGCAGGCGATCGAGCTGCTGCTGGACAAGATGAAGCAGACCAAGTCCAACGCCGAGTTCCTGATGCAGATCGCCAAGACCACCCCGGGCGGCAACAACGACTGACGCCCCGGCGTCGGCACGGCCCAGGAGGCCGGTCCCGTCACTTCGGTGACGGGACCGGCCTTCGTCGTCCCCGGCCGCTCGTCCCCGGCAGCTCGTGCACGGCCGCTCGTGCCCGCCCGCGGCACCGACCGGATGGCTCTCACCTGCGGCGGATCCGGCGCGTCCCGAGGCGGGGCGCTCCCGGACCCGCTGTCATTGCCCTGTGCGGGCACCCCTCCCGTGCCTGATCGGGCGCGGGAACGGGTACCCCAACCAAGAGGAGCCGATCAGGACAGAGGAGCCGATGGCCGATCACGCGGACGACGGACGAGCCGCCCGGCGACGCCGGCGCAGCCCCCGCCGACGGGCCCTGCGGATCACCGCCTGGGTCGTGGCGACGTTCCTCCTGCTGGCCACCACCGCCGTCGGATGCCTCTACCTCAAGCTCAACGGCAACATCAGGGGCATCGACATCAACGCCCTCCTCGGACGCGACCGGCCGGCCGACGTCGACAACGGCTCGATGGACATCCTGGTCCTCGGCTCCGACTCCCGCTCGGGCAGCAACCAGAAGGCCGGCGGCGGCCAGGACGACGGCACCGCCCGCTCCGACACCGCGATGATCGTCCACGTCTACCAGGGGCACCACCGGGCGAGCGTGGTGAGCATCCCCCGCGACACCCTCGTCGACCGCCCGGCCTGCGCCGAGCCCGGCGGCGGCACGGCCCCGCCCCGCCAGGGCGAGATGTTCAACGAGGCGTACTCGATCGGCGGCCCGGCCTGCGCGGTGAAGACGGCCGAGACGATGACCGGCATCCGCATGGACCACTACATCGAGGTCGACTTCGCCGGCTTCCAGCACCTCATCGACGCCTTCGGCGGGGTCACCGTCACCACCAGCCAGGCCATCAGCGACAACCGGAGCCATCTGCACCTGCCGGCCGGCACGCACCACCTCGACGGCAAGCAGGCCCTCGGTCTGGTCCGCACCCGCCACGGGGTGGGGGACGGCAGCGACCTGGGCCGGATAAGGCTGCAGCAGGCCTTCCTCAGCGCCCTGGTGGACCGGGTGAACAGCATCGGGCTGCTGAGCTCGCCGACCCGGCTCTACGAGATCGCCGACACCGCCACCGGCGCCATCACCACCGACTCGGAGCTGGCGTCCGTGAAGAAGCTGGTCGGCCTGGGGGAGAGCCTGAAGGACCTGGGCTCCAAGGACATCAACATGGTCACCATGCCGGTGCGCTACGACCCCGCCGACCCCAACCGCGTCCTGCCGATCCCCGACCAGGCCGAGCAGGTCTGGGCCGCGCTACGGGCCGACAAGCCGATCCCCAGGTCCGCCACCAAGGGCTCGGCGGGTGACGACGTCGACACGAACGGTGTGGTCAGGAGCTCCTCGCAGCCGTCCGCGACGGGATCGGAATAGATCGCCGCGGGCCCCGGTTTGGGCAGATGCGGCCAGTGCTGGCAGACTGGTACGTCGGCCCCGGTTCACGTGACGCAAGCCCGCAGCACGACCCGGGACCCTCCCGAACACTAGGAGAATCCCTTGAAGCGCGACATCCACCCGGAGTACGTGGAGACGCAGGTCAGCTGCACCTGCGGCAACTCGTTCACCACCCGCAGCACCGTCACCGAGGGCGTCATCCGCGCCGACGTGTGCTCCGCGTGCCACCCGTTCTACACGGGCAAGCAGAAGATCCTCGACACCGGTGGCCGCGTGGCCCGCTTCGAGGCCCGCTTCGGCAAGGCGGCCGGGTCCGCCAAGAAGTAGCGACCCGAAAGCGCCGGTCCACGGCTGCCCGGATATCCTCCGGCGGCCGGACCGGCGCTTTGTCGTCCCAGGCTGGTTCACCGGCGTTCACCCCTTCCAGAAGCAGGGATCCTGATGTTCGAGGCGGTCGAGGAACTGATCGGCGAGTACGCCGACCTCGAGAAGAAGCTTGCCGACCCGGCGGTCTTCGCCGACCAGGCCAACGCGCGCAAGCTCAACAAGCGCTACGCGGAGCTGACCCCCATCATCGGCACGTACCGCGGCTGGAAGCAGACCGGCGAGGACATCGGCACCGCGCGCGAACTGGCCGCGGACGACCCCGACTTCGCCGCCGAGGTGAAGGAGCTGGAGAAGCAGCGCGAGGAGCTCACCGAGCGCCTGCGGCTGCTGCTCGTCCCGCGTGACCCCAGCGACGACAAGGACGTGATCCTGGAGGTCAAGGCGGGCGAGGGCGGCGAGGAGTCCGCGCTGTTCGCCGGCGACCTCCTGCGCATGTACCTGCGCTACGCCGAGCGCCAGGGCTGGAAGACCGAGATCATCGACGCCAACGCCTCCGACCTCGGCGGCTACAAGGACGTCCAGGTCGCGGTGAAGACCAAGGGCGGCAACGGTGCCACCGAGCCCGGCCAGGGCGTCTGGGCCCGGCTGAAGTACGAGGGGGGCGTGCACCGCGTCCAGCGCGTGCCGGCCACCGAGTCGCAGGGCCGGATCCACACCTCCGCCGCCGGTGTGCTGGTGACCCCCGAGGCCGACGAGGTCGAGGTCGAGGTCAACGCCAACGACCTGCGGATCGACGTCTACCGCTCCTCGGGCCCCGGCGGCCAGTCGGTCAACACCACCGACTCCGCGGTGCGCATCACCCACCTGCCCTCCGGGCTGGTCGTCTCCTGCCAGAACGAGAAGAGCCAGCTGCAGAACAAGGAGTCGGCGATGCGCATCCTGCGCTCCCGGCTGCTGGCCGCCGCGCAGGAGGAGGCCGAGCGCGAGGCCTCCGACGCCCGCCGCAGCCAGGTGCGGACGGTGGACCGCAGCGAGCGCATCCGCACCTACAACTTCCCGGAGAACCGCATCTCCGACCACCGCGTCGGCTTCAAGGCGTACAACTTGGACCAGGTCCTCGACGGGGAACTGGACGCGGTGATCCAGGCGTGTGTCGACGCCGACTCGGCGGCCAAGCTGGCCGCCGCGGGCGACGGAAGCTGAACCGGAGGCGGAGAACGTGAACCTGCTGCTCGCCGAGGTCGCCCAGGCGACCCAGCGGCTGGCCGACGCCGGCGTTCCCTCGCCGCGGTTCGACGCCGAGGAGCTCGCGGCGTACGTGCACGGGGTGAAGCGCGGCGCGCTGCACACCGTCGCCGACGCGGACTTCGACGCGCGCTACTGGGAGGCCGTGGCCCGCCGTGAGGCCCGCGAGCCGCTGCAGCACATCACGGGCCGCGCGTTCTTCCGGTACCTGGAGCTCCAGGTGGGCCCCGGGGTCTTCGTGCCCCGCCCGGAGACCGAGTCGGTCGTCGGGTGGGCCATAGACGCCGTGCGCGCCATGGACGTCGCCGAGCCGCTCATCGTCGACCTGTGCACCGGTTCGGGCGCCATCGCGCTCGCCCTGGCGCAGGAGGTGCCGCGCAGCCGGGTGCACGCGGTGGAGCTGTCCGACGAGGCGCTGGTGTGGGCGCGCAAGAACGTCGAGGGCAGCAAGGTCGACCTGCGGCAGGGCAACGCCCTGGAGGCCTTCCAGGACCTCAACGGCCAGGTGGACCTGGTGATCTCCAACCCGCCCTACATCCCGCTCACCGAATGGGAGCATGTGGCGCCGGAGGCCCGCGACCACGACCCCGAGATGGCGTTGTTCTCCGGTGAGGACGGCCTGGACACCATCCGCGGCATCGAGCGCACCGCGCACCGGCTGCTGCGGCCGGGCGGGGTCGTCGTCATCGAGCACGCCGACACCCAGGGCGGCCAGGTGCCCTGGATCTTCACCGAGGAGGCCGGCTGGGCGGACGCCGCCGACCACCCCGACCTCAACAACCGTCCCCGGTTCACCACTGCCCGCAAGGCGACGCCGTGACCACGGCGCCACACGTCATGGAGGTCTGCTGATGGCACGGCGTTACGACTGCTCGGACGCGACGGACCGGGTTGCCGGACTGCGCGAGGCCGCGTCCGCCGTACGCCGCGGCGAGCTCGTGGTGCTGCCCACCGACACCGTCTACGGGATCGGCGCGGACGCGTTCAACACCGAGGCCGTCGGCGACCTGCTGGAGGCCAAGGGCCGGGGCCGCAACATGCCCTCGCCCGTCCTGGTCGGCTCCCCGAACACCCTGCACGGCCTGGTCACCGACTTCAGCGAGCAGGCTTGGGAGCTGGTCGACGCCTTCTGGCCGGGCGCCCTCACCCTCGTCGCCCGTCACCAGCCGTCGCTCCAGTGGGACCTGGGGGACACCCGCGGCACCGTGGCCGTCCGCATGCCGCTGCACCCGGTCGCCATCGAGCTGCTGACGGAGACCGGCCCGATGGCCGTCTCCAGCGCCAACCTGACCGGTCACCCCTCCCCGCAGGACTGCGACGCGGCGCAGGAGATGCTCGGCGACTCCGTCGCGATCTACCTCGACGGCGGCCCGACGCCCGCGGCCGTGCCGTCCTCGATCGTGGACGTCACCGGCAAGGTGCCCGTCCTGCTGCGGGCGGGCGCGATCAGCGCGGAGCAGCTCCGTGAGGTCGTCCCCGACCTGGAGGTCGGCAATTGACACCGCCCATACCCGGGCAGTGGGATCACGGCGAGCGCCCGTTCCGCATCCTCCACGTCTGCACCGGCAACGTCTGCCGCTCGCCCATGGCCGAGCGGCTGACCCGGCACGAGCTGACGCTGCGGCTCGGTGACGGCGCCGCGGGGATCGTCGTGGAGAGCGCCGGCACCTGGGGGCACGAGGGCTCGCCGATGGAGGCGCACGCCGCCACGGTGCTCGCCGAGTACGCCGCCGACCCCACGGGGTTCCTCGGCCGCGAACTCCTCGACGACCACGTGATCGACGCCGACCTCGTCCTGACCGCGACCCGCGACCACCGCGCCCAGGTGATCTCCATGGGGCACGCGGCGGGGCTGCGCACCTTCACGCTCAAGGAGTTCACCCGGCTGGTGAAGGCGATAGACCCGGCGACGCTGCCGGAGGGCAGCGTGACCGAGCGCGCGCGGTCCCTGGTGCGCGCCGCCGCGGCCCTGCGAGGGTGGCTCCTGGCGCCCACCCCCGACGCGGACGAGGTGTACGACCCGTACGGCGCCCCGCTGACGTTCTTCCGCAGCGTCGGCGAGGAGATACACGACGCGCTGGACCCCGTCCTGACCGCGCTCACCGGGATGCCGGCGCCCACCGCCTGACCGCCCCGGGCGGAAGGTTTCAGCACGACGCACGCGGCCCCTCGGGGCGGCTGCCGCGGCACGGCGGCGCGGCCCCTGGCGGAAACCCGGCCCCCGGTGGAGCACAAAGCGGCGCGAAATGTCCGGAAGGGTGCAACAGTGGCAGGTGAGAACCTTCCCAGCCGCCCCCGGGAGCGCCGCCATGCCCACCGCGGAAGCGTCTTCACCCCACATAGTCACCCCCACGCTCCCGGCCGGGGGCCGCGGCCTCGACGAGCTGCGCGCCCATGACCCCGAGCTGGCCGACATCCTCCTCGGGGAGGCCCAGCGGCAGGCCTCGTGCCTGCAGTTGATCGCGGGCGAGAACTTCACCTCCCCGGCCGTCCTGACGGCGCTCGGCTCGCCGCTCGCCAACAAGTACGCGGAGGGCTATCCCGGTCACCGCCACCACGCCGGGTGCGAGCTGGTGGACCTGGCCGAGCGGCTGGCCGTGGAAAGGGCCACACGGTTGTTCGGAGCCGCGCACGCGAACGTGCAGCCCTACTCCGGCTCCTCGGCCGTGCTGGCCGCCTACGCGGCCCTCCTGGTCCCCGGGGACACCGTCCTGGCGATGTCGCTGGCCCACGGCGGCCACCTCACCCACGGATCCGAGTCGAACTTCTCCGGCCGCTGGTTCCGCATCGCCGGCTACGGGGTGACGCGGGGCGGGACCTTCGAGGAGGGCGGCCTGATCGACTACGAGCAGTTGCGGGTCCTGGCCCACCGGCACCGCCCGAAGGCGATCGTCTGCGGCGGCATCGCCTACCCCCGGCACATCGACTACGCCGTCTTCCGGGAGATCGCGGACGACGTCGGCGCGTACCTGATCGTGGACGCCGCGCACACGCTCGGCCTGGTCGCCGGCGGGGCCGCCCCCAACCCGGTGCCGTACGCGGACGTGGTGTGCGCCACCACGCACAAGACGCTCCGCGGCCCGCGCGGCGGGCTGGTCCTGTGCGGCGCGGACCTGGCCCAGCGCATCGACCGGGCGGTCTTCCCGTTCTCGCAGGGCGGCCCCCACATGCACGCCGTCGCGGCGAAGGCGGTGGCCCTCGGGGAGGCGGCGCGGCCGGAGTTCGCGCTCTACGCGCACCAGGTCGTCGCCAACGCCCGCACGCTCGCCGGCGCGCTCGCCGCGCGCGGCCTGCGCATCGCGACCGGCGGCACGGACACGCACCTGATCGCCGCCGACGTGTCGGCCCTGGGGGTCACCGGGATGCGTGCCCGCGGGCTGTGCGCGGCCGCCGGGATCGTGCTGGACAAGTACACGCTGCCGTACGACACGGAGCCCTGCGCGGCCGGTTCCGGCATCCGTCTGGGCACCGCGTCGGTGACCACGCAGGGGATGGGCGAGGAGCAGATGCCGCAGGTCGCGGACCTGATCGTGCGGGCGCTGCGGGAGGAGCGGGGACTGGCGGGCGAGGTCGCGGAACTGGTCGAGGGCTTCCCCCCGTACCCCGGCTGAGACGTGCTTCACAGGGGGCGCGGGCCGCCCCCGGGAGTGGTGTGTGCAACCCTGGGTACCCGCTGTGAGTCTTCGTCTGTGTTTACAGTCGCCACCCGGACGCGAATAGGGTGTGGCCGTGCGCGAGTACCTCTTGACCCTCTGCGTGGCAGCCGCCGTGACCTACCTCCTCACGGGGCCGGTGCGGAAGTTCGCCATCGCGGCGGGCGCCATGCCCGAGATCCGTGATCGTGACGTCCACCGCGAACCCACGCCACGCCTCGGCGGCATCGCCATGTTCGGCGGTCTGTGCGCGGGCCTGCTGGTGGCGGCCCATCTGACCAACCTCAAGAGCGTCTTCGAGCTCTCCAACGAGCCGCGGGCACTGCTCTCCGGCGCCGGGCTGATCTGGCTGCTGGGCGTGCTGGACGACAAGTGGGGCGTGGACGCGCTGATCAAGCTGGGCGCGCAGATGATCGCGGCCGGCGTGATGGTGCTGCAGGGTCTGACCGTGCTGTGGCTGCCGATCCCGGGCAAGGGCATCGTCGCGCTCACACCGGTGCAGTCGACCCTGCTGACCGTGGCCCTGGTCGTGATCACGATCAACGCGGTGAACTTCGTCGACGGACTCGACGGACTCGCGTCCGGAATGGTGTGCATCGCCGCGATCGCGTTCTTCATGTACGCGTACCGCATCTGGTACGGATACGGCATCGAGGCCGCCGCCCCGGCCACCCTGTTCAGCGCGATCCTCATCGGGATGTGCCTGGGTTTCCTGCCGCACAACTTCCACCCCGCCCGGATCTTCATGGGCGACTCGGGCTCGATGCTGATCGGCCTGGTGCTGGCCTCCGGCGCCATCTCGATCACCGGCCAGACCGACCCCGACGCCATCACCAACCTCACCGGCTCGACCCGGGACACCACGCACTTCATGGTGCCGGTCTACATGCCGCTGCTGCTGCCGCTGACGCTCATCGCGATCCCGGCGGCCGACCTGGTGCTGGCCATCGTGCGCCGCACCTGGAACGGGCAGTCGCCGTTCGCCGCCGACCGCGGCCACCTCCACCACCGGCTGTTGGACATCGGCCACTCGCACAGCCGGGCCGTGTGGATCATGTACTTCTGGTCCGCGCTGATCTCCTTCGGCGCGGTCGCCTTCTCGGTCAACTCCTCCAGCCTGTGGATCGTCCTGGGCATCGTGATGCTGAGTGCCATGGGACTGATCGCCCTGCTCATGCCGCGCTTCCGGCCCCGGGCCCCGCGCTGGGCCGAGGCGTTCGTCCCGCCGCGCTACCGCCGTACCCGGGTGGAGGCCGCGCAGGCGGCGCACGCCGCCGCGGCGGCCACGATCGCCGCGGGGGAGGCCCCCGGCGTCAACGGTGCGACCGCGCTGAGCGCACGGTCCCTGGTCGACGCCGGACGGGGCACGGGCACCCGTCCGTAGGCCGGCCGCGCGATAGCACACCCGTGTTGCGGCGTCAGGCAGGCGCCACGCCTGTTACTCCTTCCGTGTGACAGGTCACACACGAACCGGGTAAAGACCTCATCAAATAGTTTGTGATACCGTTCACGAGAACCCGGAATCAAGCCGAAAGACCCTAGTGCGATGGTCTTCCGGCGTGAGGCATGTCCTCGCCGCCGGGCTACGCTCGTCCTCGACGACCCCTGTGCCCCCAACCTCGCCGGAGGAGCTGCCGCCATGCAGTCCAACGACGTCCGAACGCTCCTGAACTGCGCCGTGCCCGCCGCTGCCGCGGGGGTGATCGCGGTGGCTGTGTCCGGCATGCTCGCGGGCGGCAAGGGCGCGATCGGCGCGGGCTTCGGCGCGGTGGTGGTGATCGTGTTCATGGGAATCGGTCTGACGGTGCTTCAGCGCACCGCCCGTTCCTACCCCACGCTGTTCCAGGCGATGGGCCTGATGCTCTACACCGTGCAGCTGCTGCTCCTCGCCATCGTGCTGGCCGTGTTCAAGCACACGACGCTGTTCGACACCCAGGTGTTCGCCTTCACCCTGCTCGGTACGACCCTGGTGTGGATCGCCGCCCAGGCCCGTGCTCATATGAAGACCAAGATGCTGTACGTGGAGCCCGGATCCGCCGGAACTTCGTCGTGAACAGCAGGGCCGGTGCGGGCGAAGTTCCGCTCGTTTGCTATCGTCCGGTCTCAACTGCGGCAGAGCTGGCGCGGGTGGCAGTCATGCCTTCGCAACAGCCCTTCGGCTCAGCGCCCACCCGCCGCCCCCACATCCGTAAGACCAGTCCAGTGCCGTTCCGTGGCCACGTGCCGCGCCGACACGTAGAGGTTGCCGTACCTATGCGTCACGCTGAAGGAGCTCTCGGTGAGTGATGTAACGACGCTCGCCTTCGAGACGAACTGCCACATCTTCGACGGGTGCGGCTTCCCGGCCCCCGGCCTGCACTCCTTCCTCTTCAAGCCGTTGATCGGCGACGCGGACAGCAGCGCCTACTTCAACAAGACGATGCTGCTGGCGCTGCTGGGCAGCATCGTGATCGTCGGCTTCTTCTGGGCTGCCTTCGCCAAGCCGAAGATCGTCCCCGGCAAGCTGCAGATGGTCGCCGAGGCCGGCTACGACTTCGTGCGCCGCGGGATCGTCTACGAGACGATCGGCAAGCGTGACGGCGAGAAGTACGTGCCCTTCATGGTGGCGCTGTTCTTCTTCGTCTGGATCATGAACCTGTGGTCGATCGTGCCGATCGCCCAGTTCCCCGTCACGGCGATCATCAGCTACCCGGCCGCGCTGGCCGCGATCGTCTACGTCACGTGGATGTCGCTGACCTTCAAGAAGCACGGCTTCGTCGGTGGCTGGAAGAACATCACCGGCTACGACAAGAACCTCGGCGCGGTGCTGCCGATGGTCGTCGGCCTGGAGTTCCTCTCCAACGTGATCGTCCGGCCGTTCACGCACGCGGTGCGTCTGTTCGCCAACATGTTCGCGGGTCACGTCCTGCTGCTGCTGTTCACCATCGCCAGCTGGTACCTGCTCAACGGGATCGGCATCGCCTACGCCGGTGTCTCGTTCGTGATGGTCATCGTGATGACCGCCTTCGAGCTCTTCATCCAGGCCGTCCAGGCGTACGTCTTCGTGCTGCTGGCCTGCTCCTACGTCCAGGGCGCGCTCGCCGAGCACCACTGAGCACCCGCGCGACGCACAGCCCCCCGATTGTCCGGTGGCCAACCCCCACCGGTCCGTGAAAGAGAAGGAAGAAACAGCATGTCCGCTGTGAACCTCGCCGCCACCCAGATCCTCGGCAACCTGGGCTCCATCGGCTACGGCCTCGCGGCCATCGGCCCCGGCGTCGGCATCGGCATCATCTTCGGCAACGGTACGCAGGCCCTCGCCCGCCAGCCCGAGGCCGCCGGCCTGATCCGCGCCAACCAGATCCTCGGCTTCGCCTTCTGTGAGGCGCTCGCGCTGATCGGTCTGGTCATGCCGTTCGTCTACCCGACCTCCTGAGTCCGGGCTGACGAGACCAACCCCTTTCGACGGAAGGCATTGATGTGAACGCCCTGGCACAGCTGGCGGCCGAGGAGGCGGAGAACCCCCTCATCCCGCCGATCCCAGAGCTCGTCATCGGTCTCATCGCCTTCGCCATCGTCTTCTTCTTCCTCGCCAAGAAGCTCCTCCCGAACATCAACAAGGTTCTGGACGAGCGGCGCGAGGCCATCGAGGGCGGCATGGAGAAGGCCGAGGCCGCACAGGCCGAGGCTCAGCGGACCCTCGAGGAGTACAAGCAGTCGCTCTCCGAGGCCCGCCACGAGGCCGCGCGTCTGCGCCAGGAGGCGCAGGAGCAGGGCGCCGCGCTCATCGCCGAGATGCGTGCGGAAGGCCAGCGGCAGCGTGAGGAGATCATCGCCGCCGGTCACGCCCAGATCGAGGCCGACCGCCGGTCCGCCGCGCACGCCCTGCGCCAGGACGTCGGCAAGCTCGCCACCGACCTGGCCGGCAAGATCGTCGGTGAGTCCCTCGAGGACACCGCCCGCCAGAGCCGCGTGATCGACCGCTTCCTCGACGAGCTCGAGGAGAAGGCCGAGGCCGCGCGATGAACGGAGCGAGCCGCGAGGCACTGGCCACCGCGCGCGAGCGCCTCGACGCGCTGGCGGACAACACGTCCGTCGACGCGGCGAAGCTCGCCGAGGAGCTGGCCGCCGTCACGGGGCTGCTCGACCGCGAGGGTTCGCTGCGCCGCGCCTTGACCGACCCCGCGCAGCCGGGAGAGGCCAAGGCGGGTCTGGCGCAGGCGGTCCTCGGCGGGCAGATCGGCGGCGAGACGTCCGACCTGGTGGCGGGCATGGTCCGCAGCCGCTGGTCGCAGTCGCGTGATCTGACCGACGCGCTGGAGGAGCTGTCCTACGGCGCCGACCTGATCGCCGCGGAGCGTGCGGGAGTCCTCGACGACGTCGAGGACGAGCTGTTCCGCTTCGGCCGCATCGTCTCCGGCAGCAGCGAGCTGCGGGCGGCGCTGACCGACCGCGCCGCGGGGACCCAGCCGAAGGCGGCCCTGCTGCACTCGCTGCTGGGCGGCCGCGCCAACCCGGTCACCGAGCGGATCGTGGTCCGTCTCGTGACCCACCCGCGAGGCCGTAGCCTGGAGGCAGGGATCGACGCCCTGTCCAAGCTGGCGGCAGCGCGCCGTAACCGCACGGTTGCGGTCGTGGTCTCGGCGGTTCCGCTGAGCGACCGGCAGAAGCAGCGCCTCGGCGCCGCGCTGGCCACGATCTACGGCCGGCAGGTGCACCTGAACCTCGACGTGGACCCCGCGGTCCGCGGCGGCATCTCGGTTCGGGTCGGCGACGAGGTCATCGACGGGACCATCGCGGACCGCCTCGAAGAGGCGAGTCGGCGGATGGCCGGCTGAACCAGCCACCAACTCAAAGAGCAGTACCAGCGGCCCGAGTTGGGCCGTAGCGAATACTTCGGGCCCAACAAGGAGAGCAGGGAACCCAGATGGCGGAGCTCACGATCCGGCCGGAGGAGATCCGGGACGCGCTGGAGAACTTCGTCCAGTCGTACAAGCCGGACGCGGCCTCGCGCGAGGAGGTCGGAACGGTCAGCCTGGCCGGCGACGGTATCGCCAAGGTCGAGGGTCTGCCCTCGGTCATGGCGAACGAGCTGCTGAAGTTCGAGGACGGCACCCTCGGTCTCGCCCTCAACCTCGAGGAGCGCGAGATCGGTGCGATCGTCCTCGGCGAGTTCAGCGGCATCGAGGAGGGCCAGCCGGTGCAGCGCACCGGTGAGGTGCTCTCCGTCGCGGTCGGCGAGGGATACCTGGGTCGCGTCGTCGACCCGCTCGGCAACCCGATCGACGGCCTCGGCGAGATCGAGACCGACGGCCGCCGCGCCCTGGAGCTCCAGGCTCCCGGCGTCATGGCCCGTAAGTCCGTGCACGAGCCGATGCAGACCGGCCTCAAGGCCGTCGACGCGATGACCCCGATCGGCCGCGGTCAGCGTCAGCTGATCATCGGCGACCGCCAGACCGGCAAGACCGCCCTGGCGATCGACACGATCATCAACCAGCGTGACAACTGGCGTTCCGGCGACCCCAAGAAGCAGGTCCGCTGCATCTACGTCGCCATCGGCCAGAAGGGCTCCACCATCGCCGGCGTGCGCGCCGCGCTGGAGGAGGCCGGCGCCCTGGAGTACACCACGATCGTGGCGGCCCCGGCGTCCGACCCGGCCGGCTTCAAGTACCTCGCCCCGTACACCGGCTCGGCCATCGGCCAGCACTGGATGTACGACGGCAAGCACGTCCTGATCGTCTTCGACGACCTGTCCAAGCAGGCCGACGCCTACCGCGCCGTCTCGCTGCTGCTGCGCCGCCCGCCGGGCCGTGAGGCCTACCCGGGTGACGTCTTCTACCTGCACTCGCGCCTGCTGGAGCGCTGCGCCAAGCTCTCCGACGAGCTGGGCGCCGGCTCGATGACCGGTCTGCCGGTCGTCGAGACCAAGGCCAACGACGTCTCGGCGTTCATCCCGACCAACGTCATCTCCATCACCGACGGCCAGTGCTTCCTGGAGTCCGACCTGTTCAACGCGGGCCAGCGCCCGGCGCTGAACGTCGGTATCTCGGTCTCCCGAGTCGGTGGCTCGGCGCAGATCAAGGCCATGAAGTCGGTCGCCGGCCGACTGCGCGTGGACCTCGCCCAGTACCGCGAGCTGGAGGCGTTCGCCGCCTTCGGTTCCGACCTGGACGCGGCCTCCAAGGCGCAGCTGGAGCGCGGCAAGCGCATGGTCGAGCTGCTGAAGCAGGGCCAGTACGCCCCGTTCCCGATCGAGGACCAGGTCGTCTCCATCTGGGCCGGCACCACCGGCAAGCTGGACGACGTGCCCGTCGAGGACATCCGCCGCTTCGAGCGCGAGCTGCTGGACTACCTCCGCCGCGAGAAGAAGGACCTCCTGCTGAGCATCGCCGAGACCGGCAAGCTCGGCGACGACACGGTCGAGGCCCTGACCGACGCGGTCGTGGAGTTCAAGAAGCAGTTCGAGACCTCGGACGGCAAGCTGCTGGGTGAGGGCTGAGCATGGGCGCCCAGCTTCGGGTATACAAGCGCCGCATCAAGTCCGTCACCGCGACCAAGAAGATCACGAAGGCGATGGAGATGATCTCCGCGTCCCGGATCGTCAAGGCCCAGCGCCAGGTCCACGCCTCGTCCCCGTACGCCGACGAACTCACCCGCGCGGTGGCCGCGGTCGCGACCGGTTCGAACACGAACCACCCGCTGACCACGGAGACCGAGAACCCGACGCGCGCCGCGGTGCTGCTCATCACGAGCGACCGCGGTCTGGCCGGCGGCTACTCGTCCAACGCGATCAAGGCCGCCGACCGGCTCACCGAGCAGCTGCGCTCGGAGGGCAAGGAGGTCGTCCACTACATCGTCGGCCGCAAGGGCGTGGCGTACTACGGCTTCCGTGAGCGCGCGATCGAGGACTCGTGGACCGGGTTCACCGACAAGCCGACGTACGCGGACGCCAAGTCGGTGGCCGACCCGCTGATCGAGGTGGTCCTCAAGGACACCGCCGAGGGCGGCGTGGACGAGCTGCACATCATCTTCACGGAGTTCGTGTCGATGCTGACGCAGGCGCCGGTGGAGAAGCGGCTGCTGCCGCTCTCGCTCGTCGACGCCACCGGTGGCGAGGCCCGCAAGGAGGGGGAGATCCTCCCCCTGTACGACTTCGAGCCGTCGGCTGAGGGCGTCCTGGACGCGCTGCTGCCGCGGTACGTCGAGAGCCGGATCTACAACGCGCTGCTGCAGGGTGCCGCTTCCGAGCACGCCGCCCGCCGCCGCGCGATGAAGTCGGCGACCGACAACGCCGAGGAGCTCATCAAGACGCTCACGCGGCTTGCCAACCAGGCCCGCCAGGCCGAAATCACCCAGGAAATCAGCGAGATCGTCGGTGGCTCCAGCGCCCTGGCCGACGCGTCTGCGGGGAGTGACTAATCATGACCACCACTGTTGAGACGGCCGCTGCCACGGGCCGCGTCGCCCGGGTCATCGGCCCGGTCGTCGACGTGGAGTTCCCCGTCGACGCCATGCCGGAGATCTACAACGCCCTCACCGTCGAGGTCTCCGACCCGGCCGAGGCCGGCAAGAAGAAGACGCTGACCCTCGAGGTCGCCCAGCACCTGGGCGACGGCGTGGTCCGCGCGATCTCGATGCAGCCCACCGACGGTCTGGTCCGCCAGGCCTCGGTGACCGACACGGGCACGGGCATCACCGTCCCGGTCGGCGACTTCACCAAGGGCAAGGTGTTCAACACCCTCGGTGAGGTGCTGAACGTCCCCGAGGAGAACGCCAACGTCGGCGAGCGCTGGACGATCCACCGCAAGGCGCCGAAGTTCGAGGACCTCGAGTCCAAGACCGAGATGTTCGAGACCGGCCTGAAGGTCGTCGACCTGCTGACCCCGTACGTCAAGGGCGGCAAGATCGGTCTGTTCGGCGGCGCCGGTGTCGGCAAGACCGTCCTCATCCAGGAAATGATCATGCGTGTGGCGAAGCTGCACGAGGGCGTTTCCGTGTTCGCCGGCGTCGGCGAGCGCACCCGTGAGGGCAACGACCTGATCCAGGAGATGGAGGAGTCCGGCGTCCTGGACAAGACCGCCCTGGTCTTCGGCCAGATGGACGAGCCCCCGGGCACCCGTCTGCGCGTGGCGCTGGCCGGTCTGACCATGGCGGAGTACTTCCGCGATGTGCAGAAGCAGGACGTGCTGTTCTTCATCGACAACATCTTCCGCTTCACCCAGGCCGGTTCCGAGGTCTCCACGCTGCTCGGCCGCATGCCCTCCGCGGTGGGTTACCAGCCGAACCTCGCGGACGAGATGGGCCTCCTCCAGGAGCGCATCACCTCGACCCGTGGTCACTCGATCACCTCGATGCAGGCGATCTACGTCCCCGCGGACGACCTGACCGACCCGGCGCCGGCGACCACCTTCGCCCACCTGGACGCGACGACCGTTCTGTCCCGTCCGATCTCGGAGAAGGGCATCTACCCGGCGGTGGACCCGCTGGACTCGACGTCCCGCATCCTGGACCCCCGCTACATCGCGGCGGACCACTACGAGTGCGCCATGCGCGTCAAGGGGATCCTGCAGAAGTACAAGGACCTCCAGGACATCATCGCGATCCTCGGTATCGACGAACTGGGCGAGGAGGACAAGCTCACCGTCCACCGCGCCCGCCGCATCGAGCGCTTCCTGTCGCAGAACACCCACGCGGCGAAGCAGTTCACCGGCATCGACGGCTCCGACGTCCCGCTGGACGAGTCGATCTCCGCGTTCAACGCCATCGCCGACGGAAAGTACGACCACTTCCCTGAGCAGGCGTTCTTCATGTGCGGTGGCATCGAGGACCTCGAGCGCAACGCCCGCGAGCTCGGCGTCAGCTGACGCCCGTCGCCTGACGGCTCACCGTGGCAGGGGGCGGACCCTGTGTCCGCCCCCTTGCCGCACCCCCGTTATCCTTTGTTTTATGCACCCGCCGGACGGCGGTGGGTGCCGACCCGAGGAGCCATCTTGGCTGAGCTGCACGTCGAGCTGGTCGCAGCGGACCGCAGTGTCTGGTCCGGCGAGGCCACACTTGTCGTCGCACGCACCGAGTCCGGCGACATCGGCGTCATGCCGAACCACGAGCCGCTGCTGGGCGTGCTCCAGTCCGGTCCGGTGACGATCCGCACCGGCGAGGGCGGCACCGTCGTCGCCGCGGTGCACGGCGGTTTCATCTCCTTCGCGGACAACAAGCTGTCGGTGCTCGCGGAGATCGCCGAGCTCGCCGACGAGATCGACGTCCAGCGTGCGGAGCGGGCTCTGGAGCGTGCGAAGGCCGACGCCGACGCCGCCAGTGAGCGCCGCGCCGAGGTCCGGCTGATCGCCGCGACCAGCGGGTCGCGCTGAGCACCCGGCCCACCGGGCCATGAGCCGCGGGAGGCCCGTGAGGGTGTCCCGCGGCTGCAGTATCCCTATTCGTGACACGGAGCGAGGAGGTCGGTGGGCGTGATCCTCGCTTTTCAGGTGTGCGGGGCCCTGGTGGCGGTGGCGCTGCTGGGGCTGTTCGTCTTCGGGCTGCGGCGCCGGCTGATCCAGCGGCCCGGCGGGACGTTCGACTGCAGCCTGCGGATGCCGCCCACCGGCGCCGGTGAACCCTCCGGCAAGGGCTGGGCGTACGGCGTCGCCCGCTACAGCGGTGACCGGATCGAGTGGTTCCGGGTCTTCTCGTACGCGCCCCGGCCGCGCCGGGTGCTGGAGCGCTCCGCCATCGAGGTGCTGCACCGCCGCGTCCCGGAGGGGCAGGAGGAGCTGGCGCTCCTCTCCGACTCCGTCATCCTGGTCTGCGAGCACCGCGGCACCCGTCTGGAACTCGCCATGAGCGACGACGCCCTCACCGGCTTCCTCGCCTGGCTCGAGGCCGCCCCTCCCGGCCAGCGGGTCAACGTCGCCTGACAGTCTGTTCCCCCCCCGCTGGTTGGGGGTCCCCCCGGACGAAGTCCGGGGGAGGGTCAACGTGGCCTGACATTCTGTTCCCCCCGCTGGTTGGGGGTCCCCCCGGACGAAGTCCGGGGGAGGGTCAACGTGGCCTGACCGGCGCCGGCCCTAGGGCCGTACCGACAGCCCCCATTCCTGTGCGAGCACCGCGGCCTGCACGCGGCTGCGCAGCTCCAGTTTGGCCAGCATGCGGCTGACGTGCGTCTTCGCCGTGGCCTCCGCCATCTCCAGCCGCGCCGCGATCTCCGCGTTGGACAGGCCCTCGCCCACGCAGACCAGCACCTCCCGCTCCCGTGGCGTCAGCGCGCCGAGGACGGCGTGGTCGGCCGCCGGCCGCGGCCGCGGGCGGGCGAACTCGCCGATCAGCCGGCGGGTCACCGCGGGCGCGATCATCCCCTCGCCGCGGGCCACCAGCCGTACGCCCTCGATCAGCCGGTCCGCCTCGGTGTCCTTCAGGAGGAATCCCGCGGCTCCCGCCCGCAGCGCCCCGAAGACGTACTCGTCCAGGTCGAAGGTGGTGAGGACGAGCACGTCCGCCAGCCGCTCCGCGACGATCTCCCGGGTCGCGGCGACCCCGTCCAGCCGGGGCATCTGGAGGTCCATGAGGATCACGTCCGGGCGCAGCTCACGGGCGACGCGGACCGCGGCCTCCCCGTCGGCCGCCTCGCCGACCACATCGATGTCCGGGACCGAGCCCAGGATCAGCACCAGCCCCGCCCGTACCGCGGCCTGGTCCTCGGCGACGACCACACGGATCATGCGTTCCCCTCCATGGGCAGTACCGCCCTCACCCGCCATGTCGTGCCCTCCCGGCCCGCCTCGAAGGTGCCGCCCAGCAGCTCGGCGCGTTCCCGCATCCCGATCAGGCCGCTGCCTGAGCCGGGGGCCCGGGGGTCCGGCCGGTGCCCCGGGCCGCCGGTCCGGCAGGGGCTCGCCACGGTCACCGTCAGCGCCTCGCCCTCCTGCTCCAGCATGACGGGCACCTCGCCGGGCGCCGCGTGCTTCAGGACGTTGGTCAAGGACTCCTGCGCGATCCGGTAGGCCGCCAGCTCCACCGGCGCGGGCAGCGAGGCGGCACCCTCGGGGCGCCCGTCGCGCAGTACGAAGGCCGAGTGCGGGGCCGCCGCGCGCATCTGTTCCAGGAGCGCGTCCAGGCCGGCCAGCCGCGGGACGGGGGCCGGCTCCCCGTCCTCGCCCGCCGAGTCGCGCAGCAGCCCGATGAGCCGGCGCATCTCGGACAGGCCCTCGACGCTGTTCTCGCGGATCACCGCCAGCGCCTCGCGGGCCGGGCCCTCGTGGCGGTCCAGGGACAGCGCGGCGGTGGAGTGGATGGCGATCGCGGAGAGGTGTCCCGCCACCATGTCGTGCAGTTCGCGGGCCATCCGGGCCCGCTCGCGGCCCACCGCCTCCCTGCGGTCCAGCTCCGCGAGGAGCGCGGTCTGCTCCGCGCGCAGCCGTTCGTGGGCGGCCTCGTCGCGGTGCCGTCGCACCACCACGCCCGTCCAGGCGGGGGCGACCGAGACCAGGGCACCGATCACACCGATCAGCAGGGACTCGGCGACCGGGTGCACCGCCACGGCGGTGACGGTGAGCGCGGCCGTGCCGAGCACGCTGACGACCGGCACGACCCGGGTCAGCCGCTTCGGCCCGTACAGGACGGCGGCGTACACGAGGTCGGTGAACATCAGCACGGTCACCAGCAGCGAGCCGATCACGAAGTCCGTGCAGAAGGTGAGCGCGCCGAGGACGATCGCGACGCGGGGCGCGGTCCGCCGCAGCAGTTCGCATCCGGCCATGATCACCAGCGGGAGCAGCGGCAGCCAGCGGTGGTCGCCCGCCGGATGGTTCCCGGAGCGGGTGTACAGCCCGAACGCCCACATCGCGAGGCCGCCCGCGGACCCCGACACGGCGATCAGCACGTCGTCGCGGTGCGGGCGCCGGGCGGCGGTGGTCGTCATGGGCCCATCCCAGCACGCGGCGCGGACGGTGCGCGTCGGCCGGTGGTCGGACCCGGCGCGTACACCGAAGGATGCAGCCGGGTCTCATCAGCACCGACGACGCGCCCCGCGGCGGCCGCGGGGGAGCCTTGCGGCATGTTGGTGACCCTGATCGTCGGGTGCGAGATCGCCTTCTGGGTGCTGCTCGGCGCCGGGCTCGCGGTGCGCTACCTGCTGCGCCGGCCCCGGGCGGGCGCCGCGCTGCTGGTGTGCGTGCCCCTGGTGGACCTGGTGCTGCCGGCCGCGGCGGCGGCCGACCTGCGCGACGGTGGCACGGCCGCCGCCCGGCACGGTCTCGCCGCCGCGTACGTCGGCTTCTGCGCCGGCTACGGCCACTGCGTCGTCCGCTGGGCCGACGCCCGCTTCGCGCACCGCTTCGCGGGGGGTCCCAAGCCGCCGCGGGCGCCGGAGTACGGCAGGGCCCGAGCCCTGCACGAGTGGCGGCTGCTCGGCCGTACCGCGGTGTCCGCCGCGGTCGCGGCCGCCCTGCTGCAACTGGCCGTCCGGCTCGTCGCGGACGCCGGACGCACGGCCGCCCTGGGGGAGTGGCAGGTGCGGATGGCGGCGACGACGGGGATCCACGCGGTCGTCGCGGCGAGCTACACGCTGTGGCCCAAGAGGGAGCCGGCCGGCTCGCCGCGCGCGTGAGCGGGCGGGGTCAGCGGTTCTCGCCGGGCACCCACAGCACGTCGCCGACCTCCTTGTTGGCCGTACGGGCCAGGATGAACAGCAGGTCGGACAACCGGTTGAGGTAGGTGGCGGTGAGCGGGTTCATCGTCCCGCCGTGCTCCTCCAGCGCGGCCCACGTGGACCGCTCGGCGCGGCGGACGACCGTGCACGCCTGGTGGAGCAGCGCGGCGCCCGGGGTGCCGCCCGGCAGGATGAAGCTGCGCAGCTTCTCCAGTTCCTCCAGGAAGCGGTCGCAGTCCGCCTCCAGCCGGTCCACGTAGGTCTGCTCGACGCGCAGCGGCGGGTACTTGGGGTCGGGGACGACGGGCGTCGCGAGGTCGGCGCCGACGTCGAAGAGGTCGTTCTGTACCCGTACGAGGACGGTTACGACCTCCTGCGGGAGCGCGCCGACGGCGATCGCCACGCCGATCGCCGCGTTCGCCTCATTGGCGTCCGCGTAGGCCGAGATGCGGCTGTCGGTCTTGGCCGTACGGCTCATGTCGCCGAGGGCGGTGGTGCCGTCGTCCCCGGTCCGCGTGTAGATGCGCGTCAGATTGACCATGTGTCGAGCGTAGTCAGGCCGCGCCCGGCGCGCGCTCCGCGACGGGCCCGCGGCGGGGGAGGCGGATGCGGACTCCGGGGGCGGTCCCGGTCAAACTGGACGCGGTGCGCCAGCAACTGGGCGCCGGGGCCCTCAACTGTGCGACGAAGGACACAGGGTGACCCGCCTCTCTTCCTGCTGCGCTCCGCTGTGAAGCGACGTTAAGGTCCCGGCAACAGCATCGAGAAGATAGGTGTGTGCCGTGGCGAAGAAGCTCGCCGTCATCGGAGCCGGCCTGATGGGCTCCGGCATCGCGCAGGTGTCCGCACAGGCGGGTTACGAGGTCGTCCTGCGTGACATCACGGACGAGGCGCTGGCCAGGGGCAAGGGCGGGATCGAGGCGTCCTACGAGAAGTTCGTCGCCAAGGGCAAGCTCGCTGCGCAGGACGCGGCCGCCGCGCTCGCGCGCATCACCACCACCACCGACCTGGACGCGGCCGCCGACGCCGACATCGTCGTCGAGGCCGTCTTCGAGAAGATCGAGGTCAAGCAGGAGATCTTCCGCGCGCTGGACAAGATCGCCAAGGCGGACGCGGTGCTGGCCTCCAACACCTCCGCCATCCCGATCACCAAGATCGCGGCGGTGACGGAGCGCCCGGAGAGCGTGGTCGGCACCCACTTCTTCTCGCCGGTCCCGCTCATGCAGCTGTGCGAGCTGGTCCGCGGCTACAAGACCGGCGACGCGACCCTGGCGCGCGCCAAGGCCTTCGCCGAGGAGATCGGCAAGACGACCATCGTCGTCAACCGGGACGTGGCCGGCTTCGTCACCACCCGGCTGATCGCGGCGCTGGTCGTCGAGGCCACCAAGCTCTACGAGTCGGGCGTCGCCACGGCCGAGGACATCGACATCGCCTGCAAGCTCGGTTTCGGCCACGCGATGGGCCCGCTGGCGACCGCCGACCTCACCGGCGTCGACATCCTGCTGCACGCCGCCGACAACATCTACACCGAGTCCCAGGACGAGAAGTTCGCCCCGCCGGAGCTCATGCGGCGCATGGTCGACGCGGGCGCGCTCGGCCGCAAGAGCGGCGAGGGCTTCTACCGGTACTGACGGAGCGTCAACCGGAAGGGCCCAGTCCGGTGCGGATGGCCGGAGGACTGGGCCCCTCGGACCTTTCCTGTCACTCGCAAGGGTGAATTCGGTATCGGTTCGCTCACAGACGGCAACCTCTTCGTACGACGGACCGTCAGTTACGTAGAACCACGGCAGTTCCACCCATTCACTCCACGGGGAGGCGTAATGCACATCAGGGGCGATCACGCCGAGCTGGTCGTCGGGGGCCGCCTCGACGTCCGCACCGCGGCGGACGCCCGCAAGGTCCTGCACAGCGCCGTGGACGGCGGCCACGGCGACCTCGTGCTCGACCTGACCGAACTCGACTCGTGGGACGCGACGGGTCTGGGGGTCATCATGGGGGCGCACCGCCGCTGCGGCCGGGCCGACCGGCGCCTGGTCCTGCGGGGCGTGCCCGCGCAGATGCAGCGCCTGCTGGTCGCCACGCGGCTGCACCGCATCCTGGTCATCGAGGGGGGAATCGCGGCAGAAGCACTGCCGCGGACCTAGCGCACCCACCGGGCGCGCCGATACGGAAGCGGCAAGCCCGGACAGATTCGGACGCAAGGGCGGCATGGCCGCCCTGGGCTTCGCACAGACTGCGGGAAGGTTTAGGGTTCGGTTCCGGCGTGCCTCAACCCCGTACGCCGAGGACGGGAGCCGGACCGGTCCCACGGCGCAACCGCGGGCCCGGTGGGGCCTCGCCGCGACGCATATGGGGGGCGGAGACTAATGGACCCACACGGACCCGACATGACCGGTGACGAGTACGGCGCACAACAGGACTCCACGGGCTTTGCCGACGCGACATCGGCCGGCGGCGCGGAGGACGGCACCGCGCCGACCCCGCGCGTCAGCCGGCCGCCGCGCGACCCGCTCGCCCTCGAGGTCGGGGCGGGCACGGGGGACAGCGACGCGCCACGCGTCGTCGAACTCCTCGTGGGCGACTGCAGGCTGACCCTCAACCCCGTCGACGGCAGCGAGGTCAGCTCCCTCGCCCCCGGCGACCTGCCCGCACCCGTACGGCGCACGGCGGACGAGCGCGCCGCGCTGACCGCCGCCGCCCGGCCGGCGGTGCCGCCGGGGCCACGCGCCCCCGAGCTCCCGCTGCTGGAGCGCGAGGAGGAGCGCAAGCGCCTGGTGCGGCTGCTCTCCCGGGGCCGTTCGGTGCGCGTCACCGGGCCCTCCGGCGCCGGCCGCAGCGTGCTGCTCGACGCGGTGGCCCGGGCCTGCGAGGACCTCGCCCCCGACGGCGTGATCCGGCTCTCCGGCTACCGGCGGACCCCCAGCGACCTGCTGCAGGAGCTCTTCGCCACCGTCTACGACACCGAGGACTACCGCCCCGACCGTAGCCGCCTGCTGGAGCTGCTGCGCGACATCGGCGGGGTCGTGGTCCTGGACGACCTGGAGTTCGGCGGCGCTTCCCTGGAGGAACTGCTCGCGGCGGCGCCCGAGTGCGCCTTCCTGTTGTCCACGACGCCCGACGTGCCGGCCCCCGCCGGCGACTCCCTGGTCGAGGAGGTCTTCCTCCCCGGACTGCCCCGGGTCGCCTGCCTGGAACTGCTGGAGCTCTCCGCGGGCCGCCCCCTGGTGGAGGAGGAGACCGCCTGGGCGGCCGACCTGTGGTTCGAGTCCGAGGGCCTGCCGCTGCGCTTCGTCCAGGCCGGTGCGTTGCTGCGGCAGCGCGACGCGCTCGGGGCGGAGATCCTCGCGGCCGACGAGTCCGTGTGGGGCGACGTGGAGGCGGCGGACGAACTCCCCGTCGAGGCGCCCTTCGACACCGAGCCGGGCGCGTCGGCCTCGCACGTGCCGCTGCCCTCGCTCGCCGAGAGCGCCGCGCCCGCCGCCCTGCTCGCCTCCCGCCTCGGCGCCTCCGCGCAGGAGGCGCTGCGCTTCGCGGTGGCCCTGGGCGGCGAGTGCCCGCACCAGGCGCACCTGCCGGCGCTCGTCGGCGACACCCACGGAGACGCCGCGCTCGGCGAGATCGTGGCCGTCGGGCTCGCCGTCCCCGTCGCGGCGCACCACCGCCTGGCGGCCGGTGTGAGCCGCCAACTGGCCCTGGTGGACGGACTGGCCGCGGAGGCCGCCGCCGAGGGCTCACCGCAGGCGCTGGCCGCCGCCCAGCACTACGCCTGGTGGGCCGGGCACCCCTCCGTCACCCCGAGGCGCGTCGCCGCCGAGGCGGAGGCCATCCTGGCCGCCCTGAGCGCCGCCCGGGACGGCGGGCACACCAGCGCGGCCGTGCTCCTGGCCCGTACGGTGGCGCCCGTCCTGGCGGCCGCCATGCACTGGAGTGCGTGGGAGCGCGCGCTGCGCGTCGGCCAGGAGGCCGCCCGGCTCGCCGGGGAGGTGGCCGAGGAGGCGTACTTCCTCCACGAACTCGGCGTCCTGGCGCTGTGCCTCGGCAACCTGGACCGGGCCCGCAGCGAACTGGAGGCCTCGATAGCCCTGCGCGGTGCCCTCGCGGACCGCCAGGGCACCACGGTGGGGCGCCGCACCCTCGCGCTCGTCGTGGACCGCGCGGGCGGCCCTGTGCCCGGCACGGGCCTCGCGGGCGTCGAGACCCCGGCGACGGGCACCGACATATCCGAGGCGCCCACGACGATCATCGGCAAGCGCCTGGCCGCGGCGGCCGCCGTCCCGCGCCGGATCGCCCTCACCGGCTCCCGCCGCAACCTCGTCGCCGTCGGCGCGGGCGCCCTGCTGGCCGCCGTCCTCGGCACCGTCGTCACCCTCGGCACGACGGCCTCCGGCGGTGACCAGAACACACCCATGAACGTCAAGCCGGTCGAGTCCGCCCAGGAGGACGACGCGGACGACGGCTTCCCGGCCGAGGACGCCCCGAGCCCCGGCTCCAGCCGGCGGCCCAGCCCCTCCGCGAGCGGCACCACGCCGGGGTCCACCGGCGCGCCGGGCGGTGCGGTCGACCCGGGTACGGGCGGCGGGGAGACCGAGCAGCCGGGCGGCGGGGAGACGTCACCGACGAAGAAGCCGGGCGGTGGGACCCCCGGAAAGCCGACGCCGTCGAAGACGCCGACCAAGTCGCCGACACAGCCCTCGACCCCGCCGAGCAGCGAGCCCCCGACGTCTCCCCCGACGTCGCCGGATCCCACCGAGACGACTGAGCCCAGCGACACCACCAGCGCCAGCGGGCCGTCCGAGACCGCGGTCGCCACCACGGATCCCGGCACCCCGGTGGACGAGTCCTCCACGTCCGGAACGATCGCCTGACCGGCGCCCGGCACGGCGCGGCCGCGGTGGTCTGCCGACCGCCGGGCCGCGCCGTGGTGCTTCCCGCGGCCGTGCGGGGACCTGGCGTCAGAAGAGGCGGAGCTTGTCGTCCTCGATGCCGCGCAGCGCGTCGTAGTCGAGGACGACGCAGTCGATACCGCGGTCCGTGGCGAGGACGCGCGCCTGCGGCTTGATCTCCTGGGCCGCGAAGACGCCCTTCACGGGCGACAGCAGGGGGTCCCGGTTGAGGAGTTCGAGGTAGCGGGTGAGCTGCTCGACGCCGTCGATCTCGCCGCGGCGCTTGATCTCGACGGCGACGGTGGTGCCGGACGCGTCCCGGCCCAGGATGTCCACCGGGCCGATGGCCGTGGGGTACTCGCGGCGGACGAGGCTCCAGCCCTCCCCGAGCACCTCCATGCGGTCGGCCAGGAGCTCCTGGAGGTGGGCCTCGACGCCGTCCTTGATCAAGCCCGGGTCGACCCCGAGTTCGTGCGTGGAGTCGTGCAGCACGTCCTCGATGGTGATGATCAGCTGCTCGCCGGCCTTGTTGGTGACCGTCCAGACCCCGTCCTCACCCTCCTTGAGCGTGCAGGGCGGCGACATCCAGTTCAGCGGCTTGTAGGCACGGTCGTCGGCGTGGACGGAGACGCTGCCGTCGGCCTTGACCAGGAGCAGCCTGGTGGCCGACGGCAGATGGGCGGAGAGCCGGCCCGCGTAGTCCACGGAGCAACGGGCGATGACGAGACGCATGGTCGGCAACGTTACTCGCTACCGGGCGCGGTCGGAAAATGGCCTGTTGTGAGCGCTCCCGCCTAGTGTCATGGGACCTCTCCGCCTACGGTTGTGGGTGGAGGCCGTCGCGCGGGAGAACTCTGGGCGGCTTCTCTCCGTAGTCCGTCTGACTCCTCGGACAGGGGGGTCACGAGAGGAGTACTCATGTCGCTCGACGTCTCACCGGCCCTCCTCGAACAGGCCGAGCGAGGCGAGGTCGACGAACGGGAATTCGTCGACTGCGTCCGGACTTCCCTGCCTTACGCATGGGACATGATCAGCTCTCTGGCGGCACAACTCAAGGTGGACGGCGGCGAGTTCGCCGACAACCAGGTACCTCCGCCGGACGAGCACGCGCGCGGGCAGCTGCTCCGCGCCCTGGCGAGTGACGCGATACGGGGGGCCCTGCAGCGGCACTTCGGGGTCCGGCTGGCGTTCCAGAACTGCCACCGGGTCGCGGTGTTCCCGCTGGACCCGGCGGTCGACGGGCGTTACGCCACCTTCACCTCCGTACGCGCACAGCTGCTGAACCAGTCCCCGGAACTGCGGGACTGCTGAACCGGGCAGGGTGCTCCCGCCGTTGGTCGCACCACTGCTCTTTGATGTTTCAATCAGGCCAATTGCGGGAGCACTTCGCTGCCGAGCCGCGCCACGTTCTCCTCGGTGGCCGCGAGATCGCCGGAGCCTTCGACGAGCAGGGCGAAGCGGCTGATGCCGGTCCGCTCGGCGGTGGCGGCCAGTCGGTCGGCGCACAGCGCGGGCGGGCCCACGGGGTGGAGGTCGCAGAGGAGTTCGGTGTAGGCGAGCGGATCGCGCATCGTCCGGGGCCGGCCGTCGACCGTGCGGTGCGCGGCGAGGCCCCGCTGGAGCCAGCCGGGCATCGCCTTGGTGAGGGTCTCCACGGCGTCCGCGCGGCGGTCCGCGATCTGTACGACGCCCGCGGAGACATGTTCCGCCGTCGCCACCATTTCGGGTGAAAGCCCCGCATCGCGCGCCTCGGCCTGCCACATTGCGACCATGGCAGCTTTGTCCTCGTCGCCACAGTGCATGCCGAGCAGCATCGGCAGACCCCTGCGTGCCGCGAGCCGGACGCTGCCCGGCGAGGTGCAGGCGACGACGACCGGCGGTCCGCCGGGCTCCTCGAACTCGTCCGCCCGCGGCACGACGTCGACCTCGCGGAAGGCGAATCGTTCACCCGAGGCCCCCACGCGCGGCTCCCGGAGCCAGCGCAGCAGCAGGTCCAGCGACTCGGGGAAACCCTTCTCGAAGGCGGCGATTCCGGCGCCGAAGACCTCCAGGTCCACCCAGGGGCCGCCGCGGCCCACGCCCAGCGTGAAACGGCCGCCCGAGGTGATGTGCAGCAGCGCCGCCTGCTCGCCGAGCGCCACGGGGTGCGCGGTCGGCAGGACGCTCACCGCCGTACCGATCCCGATCCGGTGCGTCCTGCCCAGCAGCAGTGCGGCGAGCGTCACGGCCGACGGACACACGCCGTACGGCACGAAGTGGTGCTCCGCCAGCCATACGGAGTCCAGCCCGGCCTTCTCCGCCGCCTCAGCGGACCGCACCGCGCGGTGCAGCGCCTCCCCCGGTCCCTGCCCCGGGAACTGGGCGGCGAGGACGAAAGTACCGACACGCATCGTGCTTCACACCTTCCTCGGTGGCCGACACGGCTCCCCTATTGGCATTAACGCCTGACACGTGCCAAAGGCACGGTCCGCGCACCGCGATTTCATGATTTTCGCGGCGATGGCCGGAATGAGCGGTTCCCAGACCGCGTACCCGGCACCGTCCGCGCTACGCGTACGCTGGTTGGCGGCCCGAGTCCCCCGAACCGCATGAGGTGTGTGCCCGTGTCCCCGCGCCGAAACCGCCCCCGAGGCGCCGCCGGCAGAGCCGAGGAGCGTCCCGAGGCCGGACCGGCCAGGGGCCCGGAGCGTGTGGAGAGCTGGCAGGGCGAGCAGTGGACCGTCCGCCAGCTGAGCGGGAGTCCGGGCGGCAAGCACTACCGCTGCCCCGGTTGCGACCAGGAGATCCCGCCGGGCGTCGGGCACCTGGTGGCCTGGCCGGAGCACGGCGGCGTGGAGGACCGGCGCCACTGGCACACCGCCTGCTGGAACGCCAGGGACCGCCGGAGCGCACGGCTCCAGCGGTCCCGAAACGCCCCCCGGTACTGACCGCGGGGCGGACGCCCGGTGACCCGGGTCAGACGTCGCGCTTGGTGAGCGCCGCGTAGGCCGCGCCCAGGGCGACGGCCGTGATGATCGCGAGCCCGATCAACTGGCGCACGCCGTCGGCGTCGCCGTTCTCCAGCATCGGCATCTGGTAGAGCGATGCGATGGCGTTGGGGGAGGAGTACTCGATCAGCTTCTCCTGCACCTTGCGCAGGCTGTCCGACTGCATGAAGATCGCGATGATCAGCGGCAGCAGGACCACGCCCATCATCGTGGTGATCGCGCCCGCGGAGTGCCGCAGCAGCGCGCCCACGGCCAGCGAGAGCAGCCCGAGCAGCGCCACGTACAGGCCGACGCCTACGGTGGCGCCCAGCCACTGGGTGCCGCTGGCGGTGGTGAGGCCGTCCTCGATGACCAGCCGGGCGCCCACAAAGGTGTCGTCGCCCACGGATCTGCCGCCGAAGGTGGCGTAGTTCATCAGCGCGGTGAGCGCGCAGGCCACCGTGGTGACGGTGAAGGTCAGCGCGAAGAAGACGATCGCCTTCGCGGTGAGCACCCGGCCGCGCTGCGGGCACGCGGTGAGGGTCGTGCGGATCATGCCCGTGCCGTACTCGGAGCTGATCACCAGCACGCCGAGGGTCATGACGCAGAGCTGGCCGAGGAGCACCCCGAACAGGCCGAAGCCGAGCACCGGGTCGGAGACGTTCTCGGTCGAGCCCAGAGCGACGACGAGCAGATTGATGCCGAGGATCAGCAGCAGCATGACGCCGAGCGTCCACAGCGTGGAGCGCACCGTACGGATCTTGGTCCACTCGGACTTCAGCGCGTGGCCGAGGTGGGTCCTCTGCACCGGGACGGTGGAGGAGAACTGCGGAGCCGGGCTGTAGACGGGGGCGGTCATCGGGCGTCCTCGACGGGCTGGGTCGGCTGCGGGGCGGGCGGGGCGACGGGAGCGACGGGAGCGGGGGGCACGGCCGGCGGCACCGGCACGCCGGGCGGCACGGGCGGCTGCGCGTACGGGTTCACGGGCGCGGTCGGCGCCGCGCCGGGAGCCGGCGGCACCGGCGCCGCGTACGGCTGCACCGGGGGCTGCGGCTGCGGGTGCCCGTAGCCGTATCCGTACGGCTGCTGCTGCGGCACGGACTGCGGGTACGGCGCCTGCGGCGGCATGCCCCAGCCGCCGGGCGCCGGCGCACCGCCGGGCTGCTGCAGGCCCTGCCGCGGGTCGGCGGTGGAGCGGTAGTCGACGGCGCTGTTGGTGAGGCGCATGTAGGCCTCCTCGAGCGAGGCCTGGTGGGGCGAGAGTTCCCACAGCCGCACCTCGGACTCGTGGGCGACGTCGCTGATCCGCGGCAGCTCGAGACCGGTCACGCGCAGCGCGCCGTCGTGTTCCTGCTGCACCTGCGCACCCGCGTCGGTCAGCGCCTTCGTGAGCTTCTCGCGGTCCGCGGCCACGTCCGGGGTGCGGACCGTGGCGAAGCCGGTGGAGTTGCGGGCGATGAAGTCCTTGACGCTCATGTCGGCCAGCAGCTGCCCGCGGCCGATCACGATCAGGTGGTCCGCGGTGAGCGCCATCTCGCTCATCAGGTGCGAGGAGACGAAGACCGTACGGCCCTCCGAGGCGAGCTTGCGCATCAGATGGCGCACCCAGTGGATGCCCTCCGGGTCCAGACCGTTGACCGGCTCGTCGAAGAGCAGCACCTCGGGGTCGCCCAGCAGCGCCGCCGCGATGCCGAGGCGCTGCCCCATGCCGAGCGAGAAGCCCTTGGAGCGCCTGCGCGCGACCTCCTGCAGGCCCACCACGCCCAGCACCTCGTCCACCCGGCGGGCCGGGATCCCGGACAACTGCGCCAGGCACAGCAGGTGCTGGCGCGCGCTGCGCCCGCCGTGCACCGCCTTGGCGTCCAGCAGCGCGCCCACCCGGCGCGGGGCGTTGGGCAGCTGCCGGAAGGGCTGTCCGCCGACGGTCACGCGTCCGGCCGTGGGGGTGTCCAGGCCCAGGATCATCCGCATCGTGGTCGACTTCCCGGAGCCGTTGGGCCCCAGGAAGCCGGTCACCATGCCGGGCCGCACCTGGAACGACAGGTTGTACACGGCCGTCTTGCTGCCGTAGGTCTTGGTGAGGCCCACTGCCTCGATCATGCTCCGCCCCTCGACGAACAGTCCGCGGGGCGGCGCTCGCCCCCATGAGGACTAGGAGGCTAGCGGGGTGGGATCGGTTCCCGCCCCGTGAGGCCGGAATTGCCCGGGAGCGGTCAGGCGTCCCGCTTCTTCAGCAGCGCGTAGCCGCCGATCAGCGCGACGACCACCCACAGCGCCATGATGCCGAGTCCGCCCCACGCGCCGTACGGGGCGGGGTCGTCCGGGGCGATCGTGGCCCGCATGATCTTGCTGCCGGCCTGGTCCGGGAAGTACCGGGCCACCTCCTTGGCGCCCGGCACCGCCGAGAGGATCCCGGAGATCAGGAAGAAGAAGGGGATGAGGATGCCCAGCGAGACCAGCGGGCTGCGCAGCATCGTCGCGACGCCGACCGCGAAGAGCACCATCAGCGTCATGTAGAGGCCGGCCCCGAAGACCGCGCGCAGCACCCCCGGATCGCTGATCGAGGTGGCGAGGTCACCGCCGAGGATGGCCTGCCCGATGAAGAAGGAGACGAAGCTGACGACCACCCCGAGGACGAAGGTGATGCCGGCGGCGACGGCGACCTTGGAGAGGTAGAAGCTCGCACGCTGCGGCACCGCCGAGAGCGAGGCCCTGATCATGCCCGTGCTGTACTCGCTGGAGATGATCAGCACGCCGAAGGTGATCAGCGCGAGCTGACCGAGGAAGAGACCGGACAGGCTCTGGCTGGTGGCGTCGAACTGGGCGCGGGCGCCCTCTTCGATGGTGTCCCACTGGGTGCGGAAGAGCAGGCAGAACAGACCGCTGATGACGATGGTCAGGACGGCGGCGGACGCCAGCGTCCACACGGTCGACCGGACGGTCCTGACCTTGGTCCACTCCGACTGCAGAACAGCGGTGGTCGCTGCCATGTCAGGCTTCCTTTCCGGTGTTCGTGTTCCAGGCGGCGCCCCACTGGGGCGCGGGAGCCGCGGCCTCACCGGCCTCCGCCGCCGCCCCACCGGCGTGGTACTCCACCGACTCGGCGGTGAGTTGCATGAAGGCCTGCTCCAGGGAGGCCTGCTGGGGGCTGAGCTCGTGCAGCACCAGTTGGTGCCGGGCGGCGAGTTCACCGATCTTGGCGGACTCGGTGCCCTCGATCTCGAAGGCCCCGGCCTCGCCGACCACCGCGGTGATCGACGCGGCCGCCAGGGCGTCCTTGAGCTTCTCCGGCTCGGGGGTGCGGACGCGCACGTAGGAGCGGGAGTTCTCGGCGATGAAGTCCGCCATCGTCGTGTCCGCCATCAGCTTGCCGCGGCCGATCACGATCAGGTGCTCGGCGGTCAGCGCCATCTCGCTCATGAGATGGCTGGAGACGAAGATCGTGCGGCCCTGCGCGGCCAGCCCCTTCATCAGGTTGCGGATCCAGTGGATGCCCTCCGGGTCCAGTCCGTTGACCGGCTCGTCGAACATCAGGATCTCGGGGTCGCCGAGCAGCGCCGCCGCGATGCCGAGCCGCTGTCCCATGCCGAGGGAGAACCCCTTGGAACGCTTCTTGGCGACGGGCGCGAGACCGACGGTCTCCAGCACCTCGTCGACCCGGCGGGCCGGGATGCGGTTGGACTGGGCCAGGCACAGCAGGTGGTTGTACGCCGTGCGGCCGCCGTGGATGGCCTTCGCCTCGAGCAACGCCCCGATGTGTTTGAGCGGTTCGTGGAGCTCGCGGTAGTGCTTGCCGTCGATGCGGATGCTGCCGCTGGTCGGATTGTCCAGGTCCAGCATCATGCGCATCGTCGTCGACTTGCCCGCCCCGTTGGGGCCGAGGAAGCCGGTGACCACCCCCGGCCGCACCGTGAAGGTGAGGTCGTCCACCGCGGTCTTGTCGCCGTACCGCTTGGTCAGCCCCTGCAGCTCGATCATGCCGCATACACTATTTGGCCGCGGCGCGCGATGCACGCGGAATTCCCGCCCCCGTTTGCGCTCCCGCACACGACCGAGCCCCCTGCCGAGGGGACAGGGGGCTCGACGTGCTCCGGAAGACCCGTGGGACGTCAGCGCTGGGCCGGGACGCCGCGCGAGACGGGCTCGTCGTCGGCGGGGGCGCCGGCCGCGGCGACCGCCGCACCGGTCAGCGTGGCCAGCATCTCGCGGACGTTGGTCAGCTGGGCGTTGATGCTGTCGCGGCGGTTGGTGAGCGCCGCCAGCTCGCGCTCGGATTCGCTGCGGATGCGGTCCGCCTTGGCGTTCGCGTCGGCCACGATGTCCTCGGCCTGGCGCTGGGCGGTCTCCACCGTCTGGCGGGCGCGGCGCTCGGCGTCGGTGCGCAGCTTCTCGGCCTCCAGGCGGAGCTGCTCGGCGCGGTGCTCGATCTCGGCGAGGCGCTTCTCGGCCTTGGCCTGACGGGACGCCAGGTCACGCTCGGACTGCTCGCGGCGCTTGGCCAGGTTGGTCTCGAAGTCGGCCGCGGCCTGGGCCGCCTTGGCGCGGGTCTCCTCGAAGAGGGCGTCCGCCTCCTCGCGCTTGGCCTGCGCGTCCTTCTGCGCGTCGGCGCGCAGCTGGCCGGCCTCACCCTTGGCCTTCTCGACGATGCGCTCGCCCTCGTCCTCGGCCTTGGTCTTGCGCTCGGCGGCGTAGGACTCGGCGTCGTTGCGCACCTGGGTGGCGGCGGACTCGGCCAGCTCACGGTGCTGCTCGGCGGCGCGGCGGGCCTCCTCGCGCAGGTCCTTCGCCTCCTCCTCGGCGAGGCGGAGGATCTTCTCGACCCGCGCGCCGAGACCGGCGTACGACGGCTCGGCGTCGTTGACCTGCGCCTGCGCGTTCTGGGTCTCGAGGTGGAGTTCCTCGATGCGCTTCTCCAGCGCATTGATCCGGGCCAGTGCACTGTCACGGTCGGCGACGAGCTTGGTGATGCGGTCGTCCACCTGCCCGCGGTCGTATCCGCGCCGCACGAGCTCGAAGCCGAAGGGGGAGGAAGTGTCGCTCATGGGGTTCCTGTCAATTCAGACCGGGTGGGGTGATAGGGGGAATCCTAGGGGCCCAAGCGGCGTGTCTTACAGTCACTGTCCAGTAACTGTGCACAATGACCGCTCAATCGAGTGGCGCATCGTCGGACCGCTTGCTCCCTGTCCGGGTCGTGCCGGCCGCTGCACCTGCAGTGACCGTGTTCTTACCGTTCTGCGTGACGTTCTGACTGTTGCTCTTTCCCCCGTCGATCGGCTGCTGGAATGACTCCAGTGCCTCAAGGACATCCTGCACGCGGGTGATCTCCGCGTTGATGTCCTGGCGGCGCCGGCTCAGCACCTCGAGCTCCTTCTTGCCTTCGGTCACGATGCGCTCGGCCTCGACGCGGGCCTCGCTCCGCACCCGCTCCGCCTCGCGCTCCGTGTCGTTCTTCTTCTGCTCGGCCCCCTTGAGCAGCTCCTCGGCCTTCTTCACCGCGGCGATGCGGACCTTGCTGGCCTCGGCGCTCGCGGTGGACCGGGTCTCCTCGGCCCTGGCCTCCGCGTCCGTGACCAGCTCGCGGGCCTTGGCCTCGGCCTTCTCCAGCTGCTCGGTGGCGGCCTCGACCAGCTTGTCGACCCGCTCGCCCGCCGACTTCATCGTGGCGGCCGACTCGCCACGGGCCCGCTCGTGCAGTTCCTCGACCTCGGCCTCGACGCGCTGCCGCAGCTCCTCCGCGCGCTCGCGGATGGCGGTGGCGTCCCTGCGGGCCTCCTCCAGCAGCGTGTCGGCGTCCGTACGGGACCGCTCCACCATGCCGTTGCTCTCGGAGGTGGCCTCGCCGACGATCCGGTCGGCCTCCTTGCGGGCGGCGCCGACCATCGTGTCGGCCTGCTCCTCCGCGGTGGTGCCGATCTTGAGCGCCTCGCCCTGCGCCTGGGAGATGAGTTCGTCCGCCTGCCCGGCGGCCTCGGCCCGGCGCTTGTTGGCGTCCTCGCGCGCCTCGTCCCGGATCCGGTCGGACTCCGAGCGGGCCGCCTCGGCGTCGCGCTCGGCGGAGTCGAGGGCGTCCTTGGCGAGGATGCCGAGCCGCTCGGCCTCGGCGCGGGCCCTGGTGATCAGCTGGTCGGCCTGCTGGGCCGCCTCCGTACGGCGCTTGTTGGCCTCGTCGCGCGCCTCGTCGAGGATGCGGCGGGCCTCCGCCTCGGCGGTGCCCAGCGACTCCTCGGCCGCACGGCGGCGCTCCTCGGCGTCGCGCTCGGCGGAGTCGAGGGCGTCCTTGGCCAGGATGCCCAGCCGCTCGGCGTCGCGCTGCGCCTTGCTCACGGTCTCCTCGGCCCGGGCGGCGGCGTCGGCGCGGAGCCGGTCGGCCTCCTCGATCGCCTCGGTGAGCAGCCGGTCGGCCTGTTCGGCGGCCTCCACCCGCTGCCGGTTGGACTCGTCGCGGGTCTCCACCCGCAGCCGGTCGGCCTCTTCGATCGCCTCGCCGACCGTGCGGTCGGCGAGCTGCCGGGCCTCCTCGGCCTCCTCCTGCGACTCGCGCCGCAGCCGCTGGGCGTCCTCGGTGGCGCGCTCGCGCTCGGCGTTGGCGTCCGCGTGCAGCCGGTCCGCGGCCTCCTGGGCCTCGGACTGCAGGCGTTCCGCGGCGTGCTCGGCCGCCGAGCGCAGCCCGGCGATCTCCTCCTCGGCCTGCTCGTGCAGCCCGTTGACCGAGTCCCGTACCTGCTGGGCGGTCTGCTCGGCCGCGCCGACCAGCTCGGCGGCGTGCCGCTCGGCCTCGGCGACCAGCCGTTCCGCCTCGGCGCCGGCCTCCTCCACCCGCTTGCGGGCGGCCGCCAGCAGCTCCTCGCCCTCGCGACCGGCCTGGGCGCGCTCCTGCTCCGCCTCGCCGCGGGCCGCGGCCAGCAGCTCCTCGGCCTCCCGGCGGCGGCGTGCGGCCTCCTCCTGGGCGGCGGACAGCGCCTCGGCCGCCTCGGCCCGCAACCGTCCCGCGGTCTCCTGCGCCTCCGAGCGGAGGCGGTCGGCGGTCTCCTGCGCCTCGGTGCGCAGCTGCTCGGCCTCGGCGGCGGCGTCGCCCCGCAGCCGGACGGCGAGCTGCTCGGCCTCGGCCCGGGTCTGCGACGCGTCGGCCGCGGCCTCGTCCCGCAGCCGCAGCGTCTCCTGCTCGGCCTGCTCCTGCAGCGCCCTGACGCGCTCGGCGACCTCCGTGCGCAGCGTGGCCGCCTCCTCGGCGGTCTCGCGGCGCAGCCGCTCCGCTTCGGTGCGGGCCTCGCGCAGCGCCTCCTCGGCCGCGGCGATGCGGTGCTCGGCCTCCTCGCGCAGCCGGACCAGATCGGCCTCGGCGTCGTCGCGCAGCCGCTGGGCGGCCCGTTCGGCCTCCTCGCGCAGCACCTGGCCGGCGCCCTCGGCGTCCTCCCGTACCTGTTCGGCCTGCTGCTCGGCCTCGGTGCGCACCTGCTCGGCCTCGCCACGGGCGCGCTCCAGCAGCTCGTCGGCCTGCCTGCGCAGCCCCGCGGCGCGCTCGATCGCCTCGGTACGGGCCTTCTCGGAGTCGACGGTCGCCTTCTGCCGGTGCTCCGCGGCCTCGGCCTTCGCCTTGGTCAGCAGCTCCTCGGCGGACCGGGCCGCCTCCTCGATCTGCTGCACGGCCTCGCGTCGCGCCTCGCCGCGGATGCGCTCGCCCTCGGCGACCGCCTCGGCGCGCAGCTGCTCGGCCTCGCCGCGCAGCCTGCGGGCCTCCTCCTGCAGCTCGACCGTCTTGGCGCGGTACTCCTTGGTGTCGTCCTTGGCGGTGCCGAGCAGCTCCTCGGCCGACTCCTCGGCCTGGCCGCGCAGCCGGTCCGCCTCGGTCTCCGCCTCGCGGCGGATGCGCTCGGCCTCCTCGCTCGCCGCGCGGGTGGTGGCACGGGCGTCCTCGGTGGCCTTGTTGAGGACGTCCTCGGCGGTGCGGGCCGCCTTGGCGAGGGCCGCCGCCGCGTCCTCGGCCGCCTCGGACTTGGCGGTCTCCTGGGCCTGGCTGTGCAGCCGTTCGGCCTCGGTCTTGGCGTCGGCGAGGATCTGCTCGGCCTCGGCCTTGGCGGCCTCCGCCTCCTTGGTGGCCTCGGCGACCAGCCGGGCCACCTCGGCCCTGGCCGTACGGGTGCGCTGCTCGTTGTCGGCGTCGACGGTGGCCAGCCGCTTGGCGGCGTTGGCCGCGGCCTCCTCGCGCAGCCGGTCGGACTCGCTCTGCGCCTCGCGCAGCTTCTCCTGGGCCTCGCGCAGCTTCTCCTCGGCGGAGCGGGAGAGCTCGCCGGCCTGGGTGCGGGCGTTGTCGGCGTCGCTCTGGGTCGAGGCGCGCAGCTGCTCGGCCTGGCTGGTGGCCTCCTGGGCCTGGCTGGCCGCGGCGTTCAGCAGCCGCTCGGCGTCCGCGCGGGCGCGGCGCAGCAATTGCTCGGCCTCGGCGCGGGCGGTCGTGGACTCCGACTCCAGCCGGTCGCGGGCGCCCTCGGCGATCCGCTGGGCCTCGGCGCGGGCGGCGGCCAGCGCGGACTCCGACTCCGTGCGGGTCTCCTCCATGAGCCGGCGCGCCTGCGACTCGGCGCGGGCGCGCAGCTGCTCGGCCCAGGCCACGTTCTCGTTGACGTGGCTCTCGACGTTGGTGCGGCGATCCGCCAGCTCCTCGTCCAGCCGCCGGCGCCGGGCGACGGCCTCGGCGTGCCACTCGGCCTCCACCCGGGCCTGGTGCTCGGCCTGCTCCTGGAGCAGCCGCTGGGTGGCCGCGCGCGCCTCGCGCAGCTCCCGCTCGGCGTCGGCGCGCAGCTGGTCGGCCTGGATCTGGGCGTTGCGCAGCAACTGGTCGGCCTGGTGGCCGAGGTTGTCGTAGGCAGGACGCGTCGCGAGGTTGCGGCGCGCCTCGTGCAGCTTGGCGCGCAGCACCTCGACCTGGTAGCCGAGGTCGTCGGCATGCTGGACGACCTTGTCCCGCTCCTTACGAAGCCGCTCCATCTCGGCCTCGAACTGCGAGAGGTGGTCGTCCTCAACCTCGTAGCGGTCGTAGCCCCGCACTCCGCGGTCCCATCCGTCTCCTGGTGTACCCACCCGCCAACCGAGTGAGATTCCCCGGGGCCCCGTTTACCGCGGAGCCTTACGGCGAATTGTGTCCGATCCCACGCCGAAGCGCGGGCAGGTACCCCAGCCCACCCCGGGGTCGCCAGGCCACTCTACCGGGGCGAGTCGTCTCCGGTCAGTGGTCCTTGGCCGAGGTGACGAGCTCGGTGAGCACACCATGGCAGTCCTTGGGGTGCAGGAAGGTGATCCGCGACCCCATGGAACCCGTGCGCGGGCTGTCGTAGAGCACCCGCACGCCCTTGTCGCGGACGGCCGCCGCGTCCGCGTCGACGTCCTCGGTCCCGAAGGCGATGTGGTGCACCCCCTCTCCGTTCTTGGCCAGCCACTTGGCGACGGTGGAGTCCTCGCGGGTGGGCTCCAGCAGCTGGAGGTAGGAGGCCCCGCCGTCGGAGGTCTCGTTGATCTTGAGCATGGCCTCGCGCACGCCCTGTTCCTCGTTCACCTCGGTGTGGAACACCTCGAAGCCGTAGGTGGCACGGTAGAACTCGACGGTCTTGTCGAGGTCGAAGCAGGCGATGCCGATGTGGTCGATTCGCGTCAGCATGACTCCAGTGGACCGCCGGTCGGCATGGTCACGCAACGTGCGCGCGATCACACCGTCTGCCGGGTGACCGCCGGCTCCACCCCTCAGTACATTGACAGCACCCTCGAAAACCATCGTTAACCTTCCCTCCGTGCAAAGGGGCCGCGTCATGACCAGCCAGGCACGAACGTCCGTGATCGTCGCGGGTGCGCGCACTCCCATGGGCCGGCTGCTCGGCTCGCTGCGCACCTTCTCCGGTGCCGAACTCGGCGCCGTCGCCATCAAGGCCGCCCTGGACCGGGCCGGCATCGGCGGCGACCAGGTGCAGTACGTGATCATGGGCCAGGTGCTCCAGGCGGGTGCCGGGCAGATCCCGGCCCGTCAGGCCGCGGTCAAGGCCGGCATTCCGATGAGCGTGCCGGCGCTGACGGTCAACAAGGTCTGCCTGTCCGGACTGGACGCCATCGCCCTCGCCGACCAGTTGATCCGGGCGGGTGAGTTCGACGTCGTCGTGGCCGGCGGCCAGGAGTCGATGACCAACGCCCCGCACCTGCTGCCGAAGTCCCGCGAGGGCTTCAAGTACGGCGCCGTCCAGATGCTGGACGCCATGGCGTACGACGGTCTCACCGACGCCTTCGAGGACATCGCCATGGGCGAGTCCACGGAGAAGCACAACACGCGCCTGGGTATCGGCCGCGCCGAGCAGGACGAGATCGCCGCGCTGTCCCACCAGCGGGCGGCCGCCGCGCAGAAGAACGGCCTGTTCGAGGCGGAGATCACCCCGGTGGAGATCCCGCAGCGCAAGGGCGAGCCGGTGGTCTTCGCCAAGGACGAGGGCATCCGCGCGGAGACCACGGCCGAGTCGCTGGCCAAGCTGCGTCCCGCCTTCAGCAAGGAGGGCACGATCACCGCGGGCACCTCCTCACAGATCTCCGACGGCGCCGCCGCGGTGGTCGTGATGAGCAAGGCCAAGGCCGAGGAACTGGGCCTGGAGTGGATCGCCGAGATCGGCGCCCACGGCAACGTGGCCGGCCCGGACAACTCGCTGCAGTCGCAGCCGTCCAACGCCATCGCGCACGCCCTGAAGAAGGAGGGGCTGTCCGTCGGCGACCTGGACCTGATCGAGATCAACGAGGCCTTCGCGGCGGTGTCCGTGCAGTCCATGAAGGACCTGGGCGTGACACCTGAAAAGGTGAACGTCAACGGCGGCGCCATCGCCCTCGGTCACCCGATCGGCATGTCCGGCGCCCGTATCGTCCTGCACCTGGCCCTGGAGCTGAAGCGCCGCGGCGGCGGCGTGGGCGCGGCGGCCCTGTGCGGCGGCGGAGGCCAGGGCGACGCCCTGATCATCCGCGTGCCGGGCAAGTAACACGACCTGTGGGCGAGTGAGCCGAAGGGGCGCGGCACCCGCCGAAAAGGAGAACACGCGGAGGTCCCGAGGAACGAGGGACCGAGCATGATCGACTGTCGGCGGGTGCTCCGAGCGCCCCGGAGGCGAACCGAGCCCTGGAACAAGAGGAGCGTAGCGATGGACGTCCCCACGCTGGTGGAGCAGGCACGGCAGGGCCGCCCCAGGGCGGTCGCCCGGCTGATCTCGCTGGTGGAGGGGGCGTCCCCGCAGCTGCGGGAGGTGATGGCCGCGCTCGCGCCGCTGACCGGTGGCGCGTACGTGGTCGGCCTGACCGGCTCGCCGGGCGTCGGCAAGTCCACGTCGACGTCCGCGCTGGTCTCGGCGTACCGGCGGGCCGGGAAGCGGGTCGGGGTGCTGGCGGTGGACCCCTCCTCGCCGTTCAGCGGGGGAGCCCTGCTCGGCGACCGGGTCCGGATGAGCGACCACGCCTCCGACCCCGGCGTCTACATCCGCTCCATGGCCACCCGCGGCCATCTGGGCGGTCTGGCCTGGGCGGCGCCGCAGGCGATCCGCGTGCTCGACGCGGCCGGCTGCGACGTGATCCTGGTGGAGACCGTCGGTGTCGGCCAGTCCGAGGTGGAGATCGCCGCCCAGGCCGACACCTGCGTGGTGCTGCTCGCGCCGGGTATGGGCGACGGCATCCAGGCGGCGAAGGCCGGCATCCTCGAGATCGGCGACGTGTACGTCGTCAACAAGGCCGACCGGGACGGTGCCGAGGCGACCGCCCGCGAGCTCAACCACATGCTGGGCCTGGGCGAGGCCCGCGGGCCGGGCGACTGGCGCCCCCCGATCGTCAAGACGGTCGCCGCCCGCGGCGAGGGCATCGACGAGGTGGTCGAGTCCCTGGAGAAGCACCGCGCCTGGATGGAGGAGCACGGCGTGCTCGCGGAGCGCCGGCTGCGCCGCGCCGCCCTGGAGGTCGAGCACATCGCCGTCACCAGGCTGCGCGAGCGCATCGGCGACCTCCACGGCGACCGCCGCCTCGGCACGCTCGCCGAGCGCATCGTCGCCGGCGAGCTGGACCCGTACGCCGCCGCCGACGAACTGGTCGCGGGCCTCACCGAGCAGGCCTGAGGCCCGCGCCCTGGGGCGCGGGCGAACAGGCCGCCGGGGTGGGTCAGGCCTTGCCGCGCACCGCGCGCAGGTGGTCCGCGACGGGGTGGAGGGCCTTGCGCAGCGCAGCCAGGTCCTCGGCCGGGAGCAGGTCGATGAAGTGCTCCCGGACGGCGACGACGTGGTGCGGGGCGACCTTGCGCATGGTCTCCCAGCCGTCCTCGGTGAGGACGGCGAACAGCCCGCGCCGGTCGGACTCGCAGTTCTCGCGGCGGACCAGGCCCGCGGTCTCCATCCGGCTGATCTGGTGGGACAGCCGGCTCTTGGACTGCAGGGTGGCACGGGCCAGGTCGCTCATCCGCATGCGGTGCTCGGGCGACTCCGAGAGGTTCACCAGGATCTCGTAGTCGTTGTACGTCAGACCGAACGGCTGCAGGTCCCGTTCGAGCTGGTGGGTCAGCAACTTGCTGACCTCCAGGTGGATGCGCCAGGTGCGCTGCTCGTCGGCGGTCAGCCAAAGGGTGCCGGTCTCTGTCTCCATGATGGAATCATACCCAGAAAGTTGAAATCCGGATTATTTGGGGTCCCGATACGTGTCGGTAGGTTCACAGACCGAAGCGGCGCTGCAGGTCCCCGAGCTGTCCCGGGAGCCTCGGCACACCCTGCGGCATGCCCGGGGCGCCCGCTCCGCCGCCCGGGACGCCGGCCTCGTGCGGGACCGCGCCCGTGGCCTGCTCGGGCATGAGCACCTCGCTCGACTGGAGCAGCACCTGCCCCGCGCCGACGAACTCGAACTGGTGCTCCTCGCCCGAGGTGCCGCCGACGCCGGTCAGCGCCCGCAGGCCGCCCAGTACGCCGCGCATGTACCCGTGGTCGTAATGGTGGCAGGGGGAGGGGCAGTCCGCCCATCCCACCAGGGCCTGCGGGTCGACGCGGACCGGGGGCTCGACGAAGTGCACGGCGCCGTTGGAGGCCGCCACGAACTTCCCCGTGCCGATCAGGGTGAGGAAGCCCGGGATGATCGACTGCTTGAGCGACAGGCCCGGCTGGAAGGCCAGCAGGTTGCCCGACCGGATGGTCAGGTTGCCGTCCTCCAGGTCGAAGGAGTTCACGTCGAACGCCCGGTCGGCGAGGATCATCTTGCCCTGGCCCTCGGCGACCACCCAGTCCGAGGCGTGCAGCGGGGAGTGGAAGTTGCTGCGGATCAGGCCGTCCAGGGCGCCGTGGCCGATGCCGTGGAAGCTGATCTGCCCGTAGTAGGCGATCATCTTCCCCTTCTGCAGGAACCACTGGCCCTTCAGGTCGACGCTGAAGGCGTAGGGGTTGACGTTGTCGTCGACCGGCAGGGTGTACGGGTCGTGGACGACGGGTCCGGTGCTCACAGCTTCTCCTCACTCGCCTGCACGTAGACCGTGCCCTGCCCCGACAGCTCCAGCTGGAACGCCTCACCGGAACCGCGGCCCACCATGTCGCGCCAGCCGAGCGCGGTGGACAGCTTGTTGCGTACGTCGCCGCGGTGGGCGACGTACGCCTGGGGGTCGACGTGCACCGGGCGCTGCGGGGTGATCGGCAGCTCGATGACGCCGCCGTGGGCCATCACCGCGACCGCGCCGTGCCCCTGCAGGGTCGTGGTGAACAGGCCCTGGCCGGTGACCTGACCGCGGATGACGCCCATGACGCCGCCCTGGGACCCCATGAACATCGTGCCCTGCCGCAGCGAGCCGTCGAAGGCCAGCAGCCGGTCCGCCTCGACGTACAGGGTGTCGCCGGTCAGGTCGACGCAGTGCACGTGGTGGCCACCGTGGCCGAACATCACCGAGCCGTGGCCCTCGACGGTCATCAGCGGGGTCGCCTCGTTGGCGAGCCGGCGGCCGATCATCGAGCCGATGCCGCCCTGGCCGCCCTGCACGTTGGGGGTGAAGCTCACGTTCCCCCGGTAGGCCAGCATCGCGCCGCGCTGGCTGAACAGCCGCTGGCCCGGCAGCACCTGGGCCTCGACCATCTTGGAGTTGACGCGGGTGAACGGCATCAGACCTGCCCCCCGATGGTGTTGCGCTCGCTGGGCTGGACGTACACCAGGCCGTCGCCCTCGAAGCGGATCTGGAAGGACTCGCCGCCCGACTCGCCGATCACCGACCGCCAGCTGATGCCGGCCTGGAAGTGCTGCTGGAGGTTGCCGGTGTGCGCCACGTACGCGCCCGGGTCCACCTGCAGCGGCAGGCCGGGGGCGACGCGCAGCACCACGGCCGGGCCGTCGGAGGTGATCGCCGCCTGGCCGACGCCCTCCACCGTGGTGGTGAACAGGCCGTTGCCCTGCGAGGCACCGCGCAGGCCGGTGAAGGTGGTGCCGGTGCGCAGCGCCGCCTCGGTGGCGAGCAGGTTGCTGGCCTCGACGTACAGCTTCTCCCCGTTCAGGCGGACGAGGTTGATCTCGCTCGCGCGGTCGGCGAAGTAACAGGTGCCCTGCCCGCGCACCTCCATGACCTCCATCGACTCCCCGGTCAGCCGCCGGGTGACCATGCCGCGCAGGCCCTCACCGCCCCCGGACATCTTCTTGAAGCTCATCTGGCCGTCGTACGCGACCATCGAGCCGTTCTTCGCCTTGACGGCGTCGCCGGCCATGTCCACGGCGAGCACCTTGCTGCCCTGCAATCGAAACTGAGCCACGGGTCAGACCGTATCCGTCCGGGAGGAACCCGTCACCAGGGTCCTCGTCACTTGGGGTGCAGTGGTTCCGTGCGGCGCTCCCGCCGCCTCCTCGACCTCCAGCAGCGAGGCGCCGCGGCGCTCGGCCTCGAAGGCCGCGTGGCCGCCGCGCAGCCCGAACAGCCGCTTGGAGAGCAGGATGTAGAGGACGGCGAGGACGTTGAGGACCAGCGTGCCGATCTTGAGGTAGCTCACCTTCTCGGTGAGCTCCCAGACCTCCAGCGGCAGGAAGGCCGCGGTCGCCACCACCGTCAGGTACTCCGCCCACCGCTTGGCCGCCCACAGGCCGACGGCCTCGACGATCTCGATCACCGCGTACGCGAGCAGCGCGCCCGCCACGATCAGCAGCGTCGAGTGCCGGTACTCGAAGGTGCGGCGGATGGTGTCCACGACGGGGGAGTGGTCGAGGTCGTAGTGGAAGTGCCGGAAGACCGGGCGGAAGACGGCGAGGTTCTCCTCGAAGAACCGGCGCACCGAGTCCTGCGAGTTGCTGAACCGCCACACCGCCCAGGCCGCGACGACGATGAACACCCCCCGCAGCAGCCGCTCGACCGCCAGGAAGCGCAGGATGAACAGGTCGCGCAGCGCCCGGCCGCGCGGCACCTCGGGCGCCCGGTCGGCCGGACCCGAGCCGTGCGGCGCACCCAGGGCGAAGTCGCCGCAGCGCAGGCAGCGCCACACCTCTCCCAGTGCGGTGTCGGCGCGCAGCCGCTCCCGCAGGTGCGCCTCGTCGGGCGCGTACGTGATGTGCCCGCGCCGGGCGCAGTGCCGGCGGTCCCAGTCCAGCTTCATCCCGCTTCTTCCTCGAGAGGGCGGTTCGTCTTCCGTCGTGGAGGGGGACGCGTCCCGCGCGCCGTTGGTTCACCTGTTCCCCCGGGGGCCCCGGGGGCGGGGCGGCGGGAGGGCCGGGTGATAATGGACCGAACACTTGTGATCGCATTCACAAACACTCCGATCGCAGTGCCCGTGCCCGCCGCAGTCCCTGTCCCGATAGTGAGGTCCCGTGGACATCAAGACCGCCTCCGCCCTGAACCGGCTCCGCCTGGTCTCCGCCCCAGAGGCGGTCTCCTTCCTGCTCCTGCTGGTCTGCTCGGTGCTCAAGCGCACCACGGACTTCAACGCGGTCCCCGTCATGGGCATGATCCACGGCATCCTCTTCGTGCTCTACGTCGTGTTCTGGCTGGACGCCTGGAACCGCGCCAAGTGGCCGCTCGGCCGCGCCGCGCTGTACTTCGTGCTCTCCGTCCTCCCCACCGGCGGCTTCTTCGCCGAGCGCAGGCTCCGCCGCGAGGCCGAGGCCGGCGTCATCGCCTCCCGCGCGCGCAAGGAGCTCAAGGACGGCGTGGTCGAGGCATGATCGTCGCCTTCTCCGTCACCCCGCTCGGCGTCGGCGAGGACGTCGGCGCGTACGTGGCCGACGCGGTCCGTGTGGTCCGCGAGTCGGGTCTGCCCAACCACACCGACGCGATGTTCACCTCCATCGAGGGCGACTGGGACGAGGTCATGGACGTGGTCAAGCGCGCCGTGGCAGCCGTCGAGGCCCGGGCACCGCGCGTCTCGGTGGTGCTCAAGGCCGACATCCGGCCCGGCGTCACCGACGGGCTCACCTCCAAGGTGGAGACCGTCGAACGGCACCTCGCGCAGTAGCCCACCGCACCCCGCGGCGTCATGCGTCCCGGCGGTCAGTCACCGGCCAGCGCGCTGCCCAGCGGGGTGCGCTCGTACAGCACCTGGTGGCCGTAGCGGCGCGAGGTGAGCAACCCTGCGTCCCGCAGGACCGACAGGTGCGCCGACACCGACGACACCGCGAGGCCGTGCCGGTGGGCGAGCGCGGTCGTGGTCGCCGGCTCGCCCAGACCGCCGAGGATGGCCGCGCGGTTGGCGCCGAGCAGCCGTACCAGGGCCTCGGAGGCGGCCTGCGGGGTCTGCCACAGGCCGCCGATGCCGCGCGCCGGATAGACGACGGTGCCCTGCCAGGGCGGGTCGAAGCCCGCCGCGAGGTCCGGCCACACGAAGACGCTGGGCGCCAGGACGAGGCCGTCGCCGCCCAGGTCCCGGTCGTGCTCCGTCGGCTTGTGCAGCGTGAGGGTGCCGTCCGCCCAGCTCAGCGAGGGATGGAGGTCGGCGAAGAGGCCCGTCAGCCCGCCGTCCGCCAGCCGGCGCGCGCGGAAGGCGATGTCGGCCTCCAGCACGGCACGCAACCGGGGCCAGTACGGGGCCACCAGCGTCTCCCAGGCCCGCTCGTACAGATCCGCCAGTTCCCGCACCGCGCGCACCGGGTCGGCCAGCATCGCCCGGCCGCGCGGGCTGTCGGCGGCGCCCGGGGTGTCCGCCAGCGAACGGGCCATGTCCTGCCGGGCGACCTCCGGATCGGTGGCCCGCACCCGGGCGAGCTCGTCCTCGATGGCCGCCGACGGGCCCACCGGGGGCGGGCAGAGGAAGTCCGGGCTGTGGCCGGGGCGGGGCATCAGCAGCCACAGCGGGGTGAGGTCGAGTGCCAGGGCCGCCTCACGGGTCTGCCGCAGCCACGGCACGTGGTAGGTCTGCAGCCCGGGCTCCTTCAGGGTGCGGACGGCCCCCTCGGTCTCCCACAGCGGGGAGATCGCGAACCGGCAGCGCAGCAGGTCGTCCGGTCCGAAGCGCATGCGGAACGGCACGGCAGACCCCTGCTCCTCGACTTTCGGCTGGAGCCGAAACACTACGGCGTGCCCCGTCCCGGCCGCCAGGCTGCGCCCATGACGCTGAACACCGACTCCACCGCGGCGGGCCCGGCCGCCGGGCGCGGCTACCGCGCGGTCTTCGCCGTACGGGAGTTCCGGGCCGTCTTCGCGGCACACGTACTGTCGCTCCAGGGCACCGTGGTCGCCGAGATCGCGCTGTCCGTGCTGGTGTTCCGGCTCACCGGGTCGCCGCTGCTGACCGCGCTCACCTTCGCGCTCGGCTTCGTGCCGTACGCGCTCAGCGGCACCCTGCTCGCCGGGATCTCCGACCGCTTCCCGCCGCGCCGGGTGCTCGTCGTGTGCGACCTGCTGTGCGCGGCGTGCGCGGCCGGGATGGTGCTGCCCGGGACGCCGATCGCGGTCCTGCTCGGCCTGCGGTGCGTGATGGCGATGATCGCCCCGGTGTTCACCGGCACCCGGGCCGCGAGCCTGGCCGACATCCTGCCCGGCGACACCTTCGTGCTGGGCCGGTCCCTGATCCGCATGGTCGCCCAGGGCGCGCAGATCGTGGGCTTCGGCGTCGGCGGGTTCCTGCTGGTCCTCCTGCCGCCCCGGGCCGCGCTGGCGATCACCGTGGCGGCCTTCCTGGGCTCCGCCCTGCTGCTGCGCCTCGGCACCGCGCGGCGCCCCGCGCGCGGCGGCGGCGCGGCGCGCTCCGCCGGCGGCAGCGGCCGTCTGCTGCGGGACCCCCGGGTGCGGTCCCTGCTGCTGCTCTGCTGGATCCAGCCGTTCTTCGTGGTCTTCCCGGAGGCGCTCGCGGCCCCGTACACCGACTCCATCGGCGCCGGCACCCCGGGCCTCGGCCTCTTCATGGCCGCGATGCCCGTCGGCACCGTCCTCGGCGAACTCCTCGCGGGCGCCTTCCTGCCCCCGGCCGCCCGCGCCCGCCTCACCGTCCCCCTCGCCGCGTGCTCCCTCCTCCCGTACGCACTCTTCGCCCTGCGCCCCTCGCTGCCCCTGGCCGTCGCCGCGATGTTCACCACGGGCCTGACGGCCGCCTACACCCTCGGCCTCGATCAATGGTTCGTGGCGGCGGTGCCGGAGGGGTTGCGGGGGCGGGCGATGACGTTGCAGTCGGCGGGGTTGATGACGATCCAGGGTCTGGGGATGGCGGTGGCGGGTGCGGCGGCGGAGTTCGTCCGGCCGTACGCGGTGACGGCGGTGGTGGGGGGTGTGGGGACGGTGTGCGTCCTGCTGGTGCTGGCGCGGGTGCGGGGGACTGCCGTCGGCGGCGCGTGAGGGGGCCGGGCGGAGCCCGGCG
>NZ_JBHWGA010000023.1:137063-153651 GCF_042733315.1 Streptomyces sp. NPDC059718 | reverse complement strand
GGCGGCGCGGGGGGCCCCGGGCCCCCCCCCGCCCCCCCGAGGGCCGCCGCGCCGCCCGAGCCCGTCACCAGGGCGGCGCGACGGGGTCCGTCAGCCCTTCGCGCGGGCGGGCAGCCGCCAGTTCGGCCGCGGGAAGTGGCAGGTGTAGCCCTCCGGGTAGCGCTCCAGGTAGTCCTGGTGCTCGGGCTCGGCCTCCCAGAAGGGCCCGACGGGCTCGACCTCGGTGACGACCTTGCCGGGCCACAGGCCCGAGGCCTCGACGTCGGCGATGGTGTCCTCCGCGACACGCTTCTGCTCGTCGTCCACGTAGTAGATCGCCGAGCGGTAGCTCATGCCGATGTCGTTGCCCTGGCGGTTCTTCGTGGTCGGGTCGTGGACCTGGAAGAAGAACTCCAGCAGCGCCCGGTAGTCCGTCCGCTCGGGGTCGAAGAGGATCTCGATCGCCTCGGCGTGCGTGCCGTGGTTGCGGTAGGTCGCGTTGGGCACGTCGCCGCCCGAGTAGCCGACGCGGGTCGCGACGACGCCGGGCTGCTTGCGGATCAGGTCCTGCATGCCCCAGAAGCACCCGCCCGCGAGCACGGCCCTCTGTGTCTGTCCTGCCATGTCAATCCTCCGAATCGGTCCTGTCACCATTGTCGAACAACCCGAGGTAGGCCCCGTAACCTTCCCGCTCCAGGTCATCGGCGTGGATGAAGCGCAGCGAGGCGGAATTGATGCAGTACCGCAGGCCGCCCGCCTGCCGGGGGCCGTCTGGGAAGACGTGCCCCAGGTGGCTGTCGCCCGTCGCCGAGCGGACCTCGGTGGCCAGCCGTCCGTACGCCGGGTCGGGACGCTCCACGACGGTGGTCCGGTCCAGCGGCCGGGTGAAGCTCGGCCACCCGCTGCCGCTGTCGTACTTGTCGACCGAGGCGAACAGCGGCTCCCCCGAGACCACGTCCACGTAGATCCCGGGCTCCTTGTTGTCCAGGTAGGCGCCCGTGAAGGCGCGCTCGGTGCCGTTCTCCTGTGTCACGCGGTACTGCTCCGGTGACAGTCGCGAGACGGCCTCCGGGTTCCTGCGGTAGCCGGTCACGGTCCCTCCTTGCTCGCGGCTCTCTCTTTTCCGTACACCCATTGGTGACGGGGAACGCACGGGTCTTACCTGCCGGGAACGACCGGTTTTCCGCGGGGCGCAGGGGGCGCCGCCGTGGAGGTGGGGGCGGGCGGCCGCGTCTAGGATCGCTGCATGGGTTCCGCAGAACACGACGGCCGGGCCGGTGACGGGGCCCCGGGCGGCCGGTCCCTCGACGCGGAGTCCGCGCAGTGGGTGCGGGCGCTCTCGGCGGACGGTGAGGCGTACGAGTCGGCGACCGGCCGGCTGCACGCGCTCCTGCTGCGGATCGCCTACGCCGAGCTGAACCGGCGCGGGTCGCGGCACGGCATCACCGGGCCGGAGCTCGACGACATCGCCCACCAGGCCGCGGCCGACGCGCTGCTGTCGATCACCCGGAAGATCGGCGATTTCCGCGGTGACAGCCGCTTCACGACCTGGGCGTACAAGTTCGTCATGAACGAGGTGTCCAGCAAGCTCGGCCGTCACTTCTGGCGGACGGCCGGCGTGCAGCTCGACCCGGAGGCGTGGGAGCGGCTCCCCGACCGGCTCGGCATCGACCCCGTCCGGCAGAGCGAGGCCCGTGAACTCGTGGACGCCCTGCGTGAGGCCGTCGAGGAGGAGCTCACCGAGCGCCAGCGCACGGTGTTCACCGCGCTCGCGGTGAACGGCGTGGACGCCGACACGCTCGCCGCGGAACTCGGGACGAACCGCAACGCGCTCTACAAGACGATGTTCGACGCGCGGCGTAAGCTCCGTGCCCGGCTCGCAGCCAATGGACATCTGCCCCTGACGACAGCGAGGCGCTCATGAACGACTGGCAGGGCCTTGACGACCTCCTGCGGACCGACCCCCTGGACCCCGGCTGCGACGCGGCGCTGGACCTGATGGACGTCTACCTGGAGCTGTTCCTGGCGGACGCGGCACCGGAGCGGCGCTACCCCGGTGTCGCGGTGCACCTGCGCGGCTGCCCGGCCTGCGAGGAGGACTTCCGCGGGCTGCTGGCCGCGGTGACGGGCGGCTGATCCCGGTCAGGCGGTGAGCGGCGGGTTGAGCCGGTAGGGCAGGACGGCGTCCGCCCGGACCGGGACCCGCCCGGTGGCGACGTGCCGCGGGGTGAAGCGGACCCGGCGGCCGGTGCCGCCGTCGTCGCCGGCGTCACCGGGCGTGGTCCAGTCGACGACCGCGGTGCCGGACAGCTGCAACGTCGTCCCGGTGGCGAAGTCGACGAAGAGCAGGGCCGCGGCGGGGTCGCCCGCCAGGTTGCCGAGGCTGTTGAACATGTTGTTGCCGGGGTAGTCCGGCCACCACAGGCTGCCGTCGGGCGCCGTCCGGACGAATCCGGGCGGGCCGCCCCGGTGGGAGACGTCGGCGCCGTGTTCGGGGTGGGCGGTGCCCAGGAAGAAGGTGTCGGCCCGGCCCACCAGGGCCGCCTGCGCCGCGTCGAGCCGGTCGGCGGGCCGCACCGCGGCCGTGGGCGTGTCCTCGCCGCCGGGGGTGTCCGCCGGCGCCGGGCCGAGCAGGCGCTGCTGGATGTACTGGGGGCAGTTCCCGTACGCCTGGTCGACGGCGAGCTCAAAGCCGGCGTCGTCGGCCGTGGCGAGGGTGCCGTTGAGGCGCAGCCGGCGGCGGATCGCGAAGTCGATCACGATCAGGGCCGCGGCCCCGCCGACGGGGAGCACGGCGAGGGGGTCGCCCGTACGGGGACGGGCGGCGACCCGTACGGCGTCGCCCCGGGTGGAGAGGAAGCCCGGGGTCCCCGTCAGCGGGGAGACCCACAGGCGTCCGGCCTCGTCGTGCGCGCCGAGCACGGCCAGGTCCCGGTCGGCGAGGAAGTGGGCCACGCCGCCGCCGAGGTGCGGCGGGTCGAGCATGCCCCGCAGGCGCGCGGCCTCGTGCGCGACGCCGGCACGTCGCTGGACGGAGAGTTCGCCCTCGTGGAAGCCGGTGTGGCGGGTCATGGCCCTCGCAATCGTCGTACGGCGGTGGGGGATGCGGGAACTCAGCGCGGCAGCCCGGCCTTGTCGAGGAAGCCCAGGATCAGCTCCGCGACGGGCTCGACGTGGGTCTCCAGGAGGAAGTGGCCGCCGTCGAGGAGGTGCACCTCCGCCCGCTGCGCGTCCTTGGCGAAGGCCCGGGCGCCGTCGGGCCCGAAGATGGGGTCGTTCTCGCCCCAGACCGCGAGCACGGGCACGGGGTGGGTGCGCAGGTACTCGTGCAGGCGCGGGTAGAGCGGGAGGTTCGACGCGTAGTCGCGGAAGAGCGTGAGCTGCACGAGGTCGTTCCCGGGCCGGGAGACCAGCTGGAAGTCGTGGTGCCAGGCGTCGGGACTGACGGTGGTCTCGTCCGCCACTCCTGTGACGTACTGCCACTTGATGCCCTCGAGGCTCAGCGCCACGCGGACGCCCGCCTCGGTCTCGGGGGTCTGCTCGCGCTGGTAGGCGTGGACGTCCTTCCAGAACTCCTCGATGAACCCCGCCTCGTAGCCGTTGCCGTTCTGGGTGATGATCGCGGTGACGGCGGCGGGGTCGCCCAGGGCGAGGCGCCAGCCGATCGGCGCTCCGTAGTCCTGGACGTAGAGCGCGTAGCGCGTGACGCCCAGCCGGTCGAGCAGACCCTTGGTGAGTCCGGCGAGGGCGTCGAAGGAGTACGCGAACGCGTCGGCGGCGGGGGCGTCGGAGAATCCGAAGCCGAGGTGGTCGGGCGCGATGACGCGGTAGCGGCCGGCGAGCCGCGGGATCAGCTCGCGGAACATGAACGAGCTGGTCGGGAAGCCGTGGAGCAGCACGACGACGGGGGCGTCGGCCGGGCCCGCCTCCCGGTAGAAGAGCCGGTGCCCCTGGACCTCGGCGTAGCGGTGGTGCACGGTGACCATGTCTAACCCCTTTGATTCGCTTCGATGGTTACATGCAAACAGGATCGAGGTAACCTGTCAAGCGAGTGATGAGGGTTAGGCAAGAAAGGGGCGGGAAGTGACGGCGGCCCCCTGGTGTTGTGCAAGGGCGCAGGGGACTTCGGGCGCCCGCCGGACGTACGGCCGGCGGAGCCCGCGACAGGGACGGAAGACGCAGATGACTGGTACGGCCACGGCGCAGCGCGCGAAGGGCAACGAGGAAACCCGGATCGTCACCCCCCGGCTCGTCCTGAGGCCATGGCGCGGCGACGACGCCGAAGCGGCGCTGGCCGTCTACGGGGCGGACGACGTGACGCGCTGGCTGGCCCCGGCGATGACCCGGCAGCCCGACGTCGCGTCCATGCGGGACCTGCTGCACTCCTGGGAGGAGGGCGGTGCCGCCCTCGAACGGCCGGCCGGGCGCTGGGCGATCGAACTGCGCGAGAGCGGCGAACTCGTCGGCGGAGCCGCCGTCCTGCCGCTCCCGCCCTACGGCGTCGACCTCGAGATCGGCTGGCAGCTCGCCCACCCCTACTGGGGCAGGGGCCTGGCCTCCGAGGCCGGGCGCGCCCTGGCGCGGTACGCCTTCGCGTCGGGCGTCGACGAACTCTTCGCCGTGGTCCGCCCGCGGAACGACCGCGGCGCCGCCACGGCCCGCAGCGTCGGCATGGAATGGGTCGGGGAGACCGAGAAGTACTACGACCTGCGGCTGCAGGTGTACCGGCTGCGCAAGGGGGAGTTCGAGGCCTCCGCCGCGCCGGGGCCCGTGGCCTGACGCGGGGCGCCCGCCACGGGGCGCAAAAAGCCGGGTGCCGGACCGTACGGAGCACGGTCCGGCACCCTTGTGTCATGCACGGCGCGTCACCGCGCCGCCGTCAGCGACCGGAGGTCAGTGACGGGCCGCGGCGCGACGCTTGCGGTTCGCGAAGAGCAGACCGCCGCCGGCGAGCAGCGCGACGGCCGCACCGCCCGCGATCAGCGGGGTGGAGCTGGAGGCACCGGTCTCGGCGAGGTCGCCGGCCGGGGACTCGTCGGTGCTGGGGCTGGAGGGCGCAGCGGAGGGGGCCGTGCCGGCCGACTCGCTGGGCTTCTCGCTGGGCTTGGGAGACTCGGTGGTCTTCGTCTCTGTCGGGGTGGGCGTGGGCGTGCTCTGGTCCTGGCACGCCGGAACGGTGAGGTCGTCCTCCTTCGAGAACCGCTCGCCGTCGCCGGCCACCACGCTGAGGTGCAGGTGCACATCGGCGGTGTGGGCCGGCACGTCGAGGGTCTGGTCGAACGACGAACCGAACTCCGTGGTCGGCAGCAGGTCCTTGCCGTCCGCGGTGATCGTCACGGTGTTCTTGACGCCGCCGTTGTACTGCTTCAGGTGGACCTCCACCTTGTGGCAGTCCGCCTTCCAGTCGGGCGTGTGGGCGGACGCCGGGGTGGCGCACAGGCCGAGACCGATGATGCCGGTCGCGGCGGCTGCTATCAGGGTGCCGGGGCGGTACCAGGCACGGCGGGGGGATGCGGTCACAAGTTCTCCAGGCTGTCGTGAATTCCGATGCCAATGGCAGCCGCAATGTACTCCCCCTCTCCACATCGCTCACTGCCGCCCCACAGTTAACGCGGGAACACGGGTGAAAGAGCCGGATTCGCCTGATGTGCGCGGCCGTTGTCGGACCTCTGCGGCAGACTGCCGCCATGTCTGCGAACAACGACGCCGCCGTCCTGCCCGAACCCGCCGCCCTGTTGCCGGCGACCGACTGGGCCGCCCTCGCCCACGCCTACGGACCCGCGGACGGTACGCCGGACGACCTGCTCGGCCTCCTGCACGACGACCCCGAGGTACAGGCGGAATCGCTCGGCCGGCTGGAGATGTCCGTCCTGCACCAGGGGTCGTTGTACTCCGCCACCGCGCCGGCCGCCCTGTTCGTCGCGGGCATCCTGGGCGACCCCCGCACGCTCGCCGTTCACGAGAGCTACTTCTCCTGGGACGACCGGGTCCGGCCGCTGCGTGCCGCGCTCCTGGAATGGCTGGGCGAACTCGCCGACTCCGCGGCGTACGAGGAGGACGAGGCCGAGGAGGACGCCGAGGAGGACGCCGAGGACGACGAGGACTGGGCCGAGGAGATCGCGGCGATCGAGGCGTGCCGTGCCGTCCGGCCGCAACTGTTCGGCGCGGTCGTGCCCTGGCTTGAGGACGCGGACGCCACCGTCAGGGAGGCGGCCCTCGGCGCGGTGACGGACCTGCTCCGGGCGCCCGAACTCGCCGACCGCGTACCGGCCGCGGCCGAACGCCTGGAGCGGATCGCCCGGGCCGGCGGAGACCGCCGCGAGCGGGCGGGCGCCCTCCTGTCGCTGGGCGCCTGGGGTCATGACACCGGCGGCTTCCTGGCGGACCCCGACCCGGCGGTGCGCGCCTGCGCCGCCCTGGGCACCTCCGACTCCGCGGCCGTGCCGGCGCTGCTCGACGCGCTCGCGGACCCCGCGGCCGCCGACGCGTGGTTCGACGAGCCGCTGCCCCAGTTCGACGGCTGGTTCCGCTTCACCCTGCTGCGCGGACTGCTCGACCGCGCCCGGCACTTCGACGAGGTCCTCCCGGCCGCGCTCGCGATGGTGCCGAAGTACCACCAGCACACCGTCGACAGCGAGTGGGGTGGGGGCCTCGCCGGTCGACTGGTAGCCGGAGTTGCCCACCGCCGTCACGGCGTAGTCGAAGAGCTCGCCGTTCCTGGCGGGAGGCGTGTCGGTGCGCGCCGTGGCGGTGACGAGGGTGCTGCCGCTCACCGAGGTCCAGGCCGACGTTCCGGTCGGGCGATTGGTGTCGACGAACGTCGTCGACGCGGAGGTGCCCAGTGCGCCTTCCCGACCCCGTACGCCCCCGGCCGGCCGCTGACGGAGGCCCAGCGTGCCTTCCTGGAGGCCCTGGTCGGCCAGGACGCCTGCTGGGGCACCATAGCCAACCGCGTCGCCTGGCTGCGGGCCGCGGGACTCCCCACGGAGCGCGAGCCGCTGCGGGACCTCCTCGCCGCCGCGCCGCCCGGCTCCGGCTGAGAGCGCGGCCCGGTCCACCGGGCGGCGGTTCCGCACCGCCCGGGGCCGCCGCCGCGGGGCACCCGGCGCTGCACCCGGAAGTCATGCGGCACATGGTGCGGGGCCTCGCCCCTGATCAGCCGCCGTCGCGGAGGTAGCTCGCGCGTCCCTCGTCGTCGAGCTCGAACGGCCCCTCGGGGACGACGCAGAACTCGTTCCCCTCGGGGTCGGCCATGACCAGGAACCCGCCCTCGGCGTACTCCTCGAGCACCCACCCGCCCAGCGACTCGATCCGCGCCCGCTCCGCCCCCGGATCGGGCGAGGCCACGTCGAAGTGGACCCGGTTCTTCCCGGACTTGGGCGCCTCGGTCCGCTGGAAGCCCAGGCCCGGCCCCTCGCCCCGCGCGAGCCACACGTACGGGCCGATCCGCGCCACGACCGCCCGCCCCAGCAGCTCGCCCCAGAACGCGGCCAGCCGCTCCGGATCCGCGCAGTCGACGACGACGTCCTTGACGCTCAGGTGGGTTCCGCCCATGATCCGATGCTTCCAGACCGCGCTGTCCGACCCCGAACCGACCCGGGCGCAGGGGCGCAGCGACGAACCCGGCGACGCCCGGCCCGAGGAGGAGCCCCTGCCGCCGCCGCGCTGACGTCTGCCCGGCCGGGGCCGCTTCAGCGGCCGTCGCGGGGCAGTGCCGCCACGAACTCCGCCAGGTCCGCCGCCTGCGGCGGAACCTCGCGGGCGAGGAAGCGCCGGTAGTGGTCGGCGACGAGGCGGCGCAGTGTCGTCTCGGCCGGTGCGGCGCCGGTGAGTCGGAGGGTGACCCGATGGGGTTCGCCCGCCATGCTCAGAGGGCGTGCCTGCGCGTCGAATCCGCAGGTGTACTCGTCCGGCATCTCCCAGTAGGCCTCCGCGTGGGCGACGTCCCTGAGGACGTACATGTGGAAGTCGTCGTCGAAGAGGATCACGGGGCCGGTCGGTGCGGTCATCCGGGCAGTATGGCGGAGGCCGTCGGCCTCCGCGGTGCCGTGTGACGGGGGAGGGGTCAGTCGGCTGCCGCGGGCTGCCAGGGCACGCCGGGGACGACGAGGGGGCTGCCCGTGACCGGGTCGGGGACGATGACCGACGTGAGGCCGAAGACCTCGTGGACGAGGTCCGCCGTGACGATGTCGCGGGGCGGGCCCTGGGCGACGATCCGTCCGGCCTTCATGGCGATGAGGTGGTCGGCGTAGCGGGCGGCCTGGTTGAGGTCGTGGAGCACGGCGACGACCGTGCGCCCGCGCCCGTGGTTGAGGCGGCGGACCAGGTCCAGCACCTCCACCTGGTGGGCGATGTCGAGGTACGTGGTGGGCTCGTCCAGCAGGAGCAGGTCGGTCTCCTGCGCGAGGGCCATGGCGATCCACACCCGCTGGCGCTGCCCGCCCGACAGCTCGTCGACCGGCCGGTCCGCGAGGTCGGCGGTGCCGGTGTGCTCCAGCGCCTCCGCGACGGCGCGTTCGTCGGCCTCGGACCACTGCTGCCACCACTTCTGGTGCGGCTGGCGTCCGCGCGCCACGAGGTCGGCGACGGTGATGCCGTCCGGCGGCGTGGGGCTCTGCGGCAGGACGCCGATGGCCCGGGCGATCTGCCGGCCGGGGATGCGGGCGAGTTCGGTGCCGTCCAGCAGGACCGTGCCGGAGCGCGGCTTGAGCAGCCGGCCCAGTGCGCGCAGCAGCGTGGACTTGCCGCAGGCGTTGGGGCCGACGATGACGGTGACCCGCCCGTCGGGGACCTCCAGGTCCAGGCCGTCGACGACGGTGCGGTCCTCGTACGCCAGGGTCAGCTCCCGGGCGGTGAGTCGGCTGGTACGGCTCATGAGGTGGTGCCTCCGGAACGGCTGCGGGTGCGGGTGATCAGCCACATCAGGTAGGGGGCGCCCACCGCTGCGGTGAGGACGCCGACGGGGAGTTCGACGGGGGAGAACAGGCGCCGGGCCAGCAGGTCGGCGACGACGACCACGAGCGCGCCGGTCAGCGCCGAGGACAGCAGCGGGATCTGCGCCGTACGGGTCAGCCGCCGGGCGATCTGCGGGGCGAGGAGGGCGACGAAGTCGACCGGTCCCGTGGCCCCCGTCGCCACCGAGGCCAGGACGATGCCGAGCGCGGTCAGGCCGAGCCGCACCCGGTCCAGCCGGATGCCGAGGGCCATGGCGGTGTCGTCGTCGAAGGAGGCCCCGCGCTGGGCCCTGGCCGCCCAGAGCGCCGCGGGGATCGCCAGGAGCAGCACCGTCGCCAGGGGGGCGGCCTGGTCGTAGCCGCGGCTGTTGAGCGAGCCCGTCAGCCAGACCTTGGCCTGCTGCGCGACGAGGAAGTCGCCCTTGGTGAGGATGAGTTGCGTCAGCGAGCCCAGGGCGACGGAGACGCCGATCCCGACGAGGACGAAGCGCGACGCGTGGAGCCCGCGGCGCCAGGCGAAGACGTAGACGAGCAGCGCCGCCGCGAGACCGCCGGCGATCGACACGTACGGGAGCGCGGTGTGCGAGGCGAGGCCGAAGCTCATCGCGGCGACCGTCGCGGCGCCCGCGCCGTGGGTCACGCCGATGACGTCGGGGCTGGCCAGCGGGTTGCGCGCGACGGCCTGGACCAGCGCCCCGGCGACGCCGAAGGCGGCCCCGGCGAGCAGGCCCACGACCAGGCGGGGCAGTCGCAGCGTGCCGACGACGAGCCGGTCGGGGCTGGGACGGCCGAGGAGGACGTCGACGACCTCCATCGGGGAGACGAAGGACTCGCCGACGCAGAGGTAGAGCACGACGGCCGCGAGCAGCAGCACGGCGAGCACGACGGCGACGAGGACCGCCCGGCGGTGGACCAGGAAACTGCCCCGCCCGGGACGGAACAGGGCGTGCCCGGCCGGGCGCACGGAGAGTCGGGCGGGCGTCGGCGAGGCCGTGGGCGCGGTCGCGCGGCTCATGCGGCCACCACCGTGCGGCGCCGCACCAGCGCGATGAGGAACGGCACGCCGAGCAGGGCGGTCATGACGGCCACCGGTACCTCCGAGGGCGGGAAGACGATACGGCCGAGTACGTCGGAGGCGAGGATCATCACCGGCCCGAGGAGGGCGGCCACCGGCAGCACCCAGCGGTGCGCCGCACCGACCAGGGCCCGGGCGATGTGCGGGACGGCCAGGCCGGTGAAGGCGATCGGCCCCACGGCGGCCACGGCCGCGCCGGTCAGCACGGTCGCCCCCACCGCGCCCAGCACGCGCAGCAGCGCCACGTTGTGGCCGAGGCCCTTGGCGGCGTCGTCGCCGAGCGCGAGCGCGTCCAGGCCCCGGGCCATCGTCGCGACCAGCAGCAGTCCGGCCGCCACGAACGGCCAGATCTGGCCGATGACGTCGCTGCCGCGGCCGCTGATCGAGCCGACCTGCCAGAACCGGAACTCGTCCAGCGCGTGGGCGTCGGTGGTGACGATCCCGGAGACGACGGAGGCGAGGAAGGCGTTCATCGCGGCGCCCGCCAGCGCGAGCTTCACGGGGGAGGCGCCGCGGTAACCGCCCGCGGCGACGGCGTACACGGCGACGGCCGCGACCGCCGCGCCCACGAAGGCGAACCAGACGTACCCGGTGAGCGTGTGCACGCCGAGGAACGCGATCGCGCACACCACCCCGACGGACGCGCCCTGGCTGACGCCCAGGATGCCGGGTTCGGCGATCGGGTTGCGGGTGACGCCCTGCATCACGGTCCCGGCGACGGCGAGGGCGGCGCCGGCCAGTACACCGATGACGGTGCGCGGCACGCGCAACGCCCGCACCACCTGGGCGTCGTCACTGGTGCCACCGTGCAGCAGGGCCTGGAGGACCTCGCCGGGGGCGATCTGTCGGCTGCCGACGGCCAGGCTCAGCAGGACGGCGATCAGCAGCATCACCGCGCACCCCACCAGCCAGGCGATACGGCGACGGGTCGGTCGCGCCATGCGCCGCGCTCACTCTCTCTTTCCGGGTTCCGCGTTGCGGGTCGTACGGGCGCGCGCCGGGGGCCGGGGGGCACGAGGGCCCGCCGGCGCCCGGCGTACGGCTCTCGGTGGCCTCGCGGGCTCACGCCGTGAGGCGCTGCTCCAGGTCGTCGAGGACCGCGTTGGCCGCGGTGACCCCGAGCCCGAGGTACCAGGTCTCGTCCGGGACGTCGAAGGCGTGGCCGTCCTTGACCGCCTTCAGGTTCTTCCACAGCGGGTTGCCCTGGGCCTTGGACTTCTCGGTGGCCTTGGCGTCGCCGTAGACGCCGGTGAAGATGTAGTCGGCGTCGGCCTGGTCGATGTTCTCGGCGCTGATCTCGGCGGCCAGGTCCTCGATGTCCTGGTTCTTCGGCCGCGGGATGCCGACGTCCTTGAGGATGGTGCCGATGAACGAGTCGTTCGCGTAGAGGCGGATCTTGCCCTCGGGCATGTAACGCACCATCGACACGCTCGGCTTGCCGGCGCCCAGCTTCGTGCCGAGTGCCTCCGCCTTCTTCGCGTACGCGTCGAGGTTCGCCTTGGCCTGCGCGGTCTTGTCCAGCGCGGCGGCGTTGAGGAGGTAGTTCTCCTTCCACGTGAAGCCGGGGCGGATGGAGAAGACGGTCGGCGCGATCTGCGACAGCTCGTCGTAGGAGTCGGCGGCGCGCAGCTGGCTGCCCAGGATCAGGTCCGGTTTGAGCGCGGCGATCGCCTCGAGGTTGAGGCTGTTGATGGTGCCGATGTTCGCGGGCTTGCCCGCGGCGCCCTTGAGGTAGGACGGGAGCTCCGGCGAGCCCTCGGTGGGCGCGAGGCCGACCGGCTTGACGCCGAGCGAGACAACGTTATCGAGCTCGCCCACGTCGAGGACGACGACGCGCTTCGGCTGCGCCTTGAGGACGGTGCTGCCCATGGCGTGGGTGATGGTGCGCGGCCACTCGCCCGGCTTGGCGGTGCTGCCCATGGCCGCGGTCTTCTCCGCGGCGTCCCCGAAGTCCTCGCCGCCCTGCGCGACGGACTTGGAGTCCTTGGACCCGGCGGTCGCGGAGGCGGCTGCGCTGCCCTCCTTCCCGTTGCTGCTGGATCCACCGCAGGCCGCGAGGGAGAGCGCGGCGGCGATGGCGACAGCGACGGCGGCTGTGCCGCGGCGCCGAAGAGACATGTGGGGACTCCTGTACGTGGTTCACCTTTGAAGTATTAGGCGAGCCTAACCTTATGCGTTGCCTGTGCGCCCTCCGCAAGCGGGGGGCCCCGCGCGCCCCCGGCGCCACCTCTTGGTCCGGTCTTGACCGGAGCCAGATAGTTACATCAGATTGATTAATCTATTGTTGCTACTCATGGATGCGAAGGCACTCGAAGCCGGTGACCCGACCGAGGTCGGGGCCGCGTTGCGGCTGAGCGTGGGCCGGATCGCGCGGCGGTTGCGCCAGGCGCACGCCGTGGGGGACGTGACGCTGTCGGAGGTGTCGGTGATCGCCCGGCTGGACCGGGACGGCCCGGATTCGCCGGGGTCGCTGGCCGAGTTGGAGCGGGTGCGCCCGCAGGCGATGGCGACGACGCTGGCCGGGCTGGAGGAACGCGGGCTGGTGAGCCGCAGGCCGGACGCCAAGGATAAGCGGCGCGTGGTGATGACGGTGACGGAGGCGGGCCTCAAGGTGCTGGCGGACCGCCGGTCGGAGTCGGTGCAGCGGCTGGCCGCCGTGCTGGGCGGGCAGTTCACCGCGCAGGAGCGGCGGCAGCTCGTCGACGCGCTGCCCCTGCTGGACCGGCTGGCGGAGCAGCTGTGACCACCGCGTACGTCGACGGCGGCCGCTACAAGTGGGTGGCGCTGTCGAACACGACGCTCGGCGTGCTGATCGCGACCGTCGACGCGTCGATCGTGATCATCTCCCTGCCCGCCATCTTCCGCGGGATCGGCCTCGACCCGCTCGCCCCCGGCAACATCGGCTACCTGCTCTGGATGATCCTGGGCTACCTGCTGGTCTCCGCCGTGCTGGTGGTCGTGCTCGGCCGCCTCGGCGACATGTTCGGCCGGGTCCGGATGTACAACATGGGGTTCGCGATCTTCGCCTGCGCGTCGCTCGCCCTGTCCCTCGACCCGCTCAGGGGCGGGGGCGGCGCCCTGTGGCTGATCGGCTTCCGTATCGTGCAGGCCGTCGGCGGGTCGATGCTGACCGCGAACTCGGCGGCCATCCTCACCGACGCCTTCCCCACCCGGCAGCGCGGCATGGCGCTGGGCATCAACCAGATCACCGCGCTCGCGGGCCAGTTCCTCGGACTGATCGTCGGCGGGCTGCTGGCCACCATCGACTGGCGCGCGGTGTTCTGGGTGAGCGTGCCCATCGGCATCGTCGGCACCGTCTGGTCGTACCGCAGCCTGCGGGAGACCGGCGCCCGGAAGCCGGGGCGCGTCGACTGGATCGGCAACCTCACCTTCACCGCAGGCGCCGGGGGCCTGCTCGCCGCCATCACGTACGGCATCCAGCCCTACGGCGGCCACCCCACGGGCTGGACCAACCCCTGGGTGCTCGGCGGCCTGGCGGCGGGCGTGCTGCTGCTCGTGGCGTTCTGCGTCGCGGAGACCCGGGTCGCGGAACCGATGTTCCAGCTCGGCCTGTTCCGCATCAGGGCGTTCGCCGCCGGCAACCTGGCGGTGCTGCTGACCGCGATCGCCCGCGGCGGCCTGCAGTTCACCCTCATCATCTGGCTGCAGGGCATCTGGCTGCCGCTGCGCGGCTACGACTTCGAGCAGACGCCCCTGTGGGCGGGGCTGTTCATGCTGCCGCTGACCGTCGGCTTCCTCGTGGCGGGGCCGGTGTCCGGGTACCTGTCGGACCGCTTCGGCGCCCGGCTGTTCTCCACCACCGGACTGGTCCTCGTGGCGGCCGCGTTCGTCGGCCTGCTCGCGCTCCCGGTCGACTTCCCCTACCCCGCGTTCGCGGCACTGCTGCTGGTGAGCGGCATCGGGCAGGGCATGTTCTCGGCCCCCAACACCTCGGCCATCATGGGCAGCGTCGCGCCGGATCAGCGCGGCGTCGCGTCCGGCATGCGCTCCACCTTCCAGAACTCCGGTACCGCGCTCTCCATCGGCCTGTGCTTCTCGCTGATGATCGCCGGGCTGGCCGGCTCGCTGCCGCAGACGCTCGCGGACGGACTGCGGGCGAACGGCGTGCCCGCCGGCACCGCCGAGCAGGTCGCCGGACTGCCGCCGGTGAGCACCCTGTTCGCCACCTTCCTCGGCGACAACCCCATCGGCCACCTGCTCGGTCCCAGCGGGGTCCTCGGCACCCTGCCCGAGCACCAGGTGCACGTCCTGACCGGCACGGCCTTCTTCCCCACGCTCGTCTCCGGCCCCTTCCACCACGGACTCGTCACCGTCTTCGGCGCGGCCACCGTCATGGCCCTGATCGCCGCCCTCGCCTCGGCGCTGCGCGGCCGCCGCGACACCCCCGCGGCGAGCCGTCCCGGTGGCGACCCGAACGACCCGAACGACCCGAACGGCACGGACAAAGGACAGCAAGAATGGCGCACAGCGCACTCCTCGTGATGGACGTCCAGCGAGCCATCACCGACCGCTTCACCGGGGACGCCGGCTACCTGCCCCGGGTGCGTGACGCGATCGACGCCGCGCGTGCCGCGGACGTCCCCGTCATCCACGTCGTCATCGGCTTCCGCGCCGGGCACCCGGAGATCAGCCCCCGCAACAAGACCTTCGGCGCGCTCGCGCAGGCGGGCGGCTTCGCCGCGGGCGACCCGGGCGCCGAGATCCACCCCGACGTCGCGCCCGCCCCCGGCGGCGTCGTCGTCACCAAGAAGCGCGTCAGCGCCTTCGCGGGCAGCGACCTGGACATCGTCCTGAGGGCCCGCGGCATCGACAGCCTCGTCCTGACCGGCATCGCCACCTCAGGCGTGGTCCTGTCCACGCTGCGCCAGGCAGCCGACCTCGACTACGGCCTCACCGTGCTGTCCGACGGATGCCTGGACGCCGACCCCGAGGTGCACCGCGTGCTCACGGAGAAGGTGTTCCCGCGGCAGGCCGACGTCGTCACCGTGGAGGAATGGGCCAAGTCCGTGGCGCACTGACCCCGGTGGACGGCTCCCCGTGCCCGCCGAGGGCGCGGGCGAGCCGTTCCCCCTGGGCGGCGGTCACGCCGAGGCCAGGCAACGGCTGCGGGCCCGGCCGCCCCTCGCCCTCCCCGGCACGGGAACCGCCACCGCTGAGCGGCGAGCCCCACGCCGGGTCGTGCCAGATCCCGTCCCCCGGCCCGCCGATGAGGCACCGGGCTGCGAGCGCCGCCGTCTCCTGCGGCGCGCCGACCGCCGTGAGCGCGGCGGCGATCCGCGGCAGGGCCTGCGTCGCGTACCGCCTGCCGTCGGCGAGTACGGGCAGCAGGAGCAGCAGCCGGGCGGAGGGATCGGACAGGCCCTCGTCCGGGCCGGAGCCCGGCACCGCGTCGGCGACGTGCACCAGTTGGCGCCATCGCAGACCGGGGCCGTACGTGACGCCGTCGTACGAGAACAGGGTCTCCGCACGGACCCAGCCGGGATGGGTGAGCAGGTAGTCCAGCCCGGCGTCGCCGTCGAGGTTCCGGTGGACCAGGACGACGCAGTGGCCGTCCCCGAACGGCACCCTGAGGACCGGCCAGGCCCGCTCGTCGTCCAGCACCTCGGCCAGGGCGTCGGTGTCGGCCCCGTCGTCCCCGAACCACTCCGGCTCGGGACGCTCGCCGTCCGGCCCGGCCTCGCACCACCCCAGGAGGTGGTTCGCCCAGAAGCCGGGCCGGTCCGTCAGCGGCTCACCGGCCGTCAGCGGTCCGTGGTCGTACCCCTTGATCAGCACACCGGACAGGATGCCGGGCGTCGCCGGTCAGGCCAGCGGCACGGCACTGCCCGCGGACGCGGCGGCGGACACGCGGCCGCGCAGGTCGAGACGGAGACGCACGAAGTCGGCGCCGCCGGGGCCGGGGCGGCGACCGCCCTCCGGGACCCAGCCGTGACGGGTGTAGAAGGCGAGGGCGCGGCTGTTGCGCTCCCAGGCGTCCAGCAGCCCCGTCTCCAGGGAGGACTCCCGCAGGAAGCGCACGAACTCGGCGTGCAACCGCCCCCCGACGCCGCGGCCCCAGCGGTCCGGGCGCACATGGATCCAGTGCAGCTCACCGCACGCCGGCGGGGCCTGCGCGCCCTCCTTGGGCGGTCCCATGGCCACCACGCCGACCACTTCGGTGTCCTCGACGGCGCACAGCACCGTCGTCGCGCTCGACTGGATGGCGTGTGCCCAGGACGCGCGGCGTCGCGCCCACCCGTCGGGGCTGTCGATCTCGGAACCGGGCAGGCCGCCCGCCTGGTAGTACGCGGCACGCGCCTGCGTGTGCACGTCCACGATGGCCGCCAGGTCGCCGAACCGCGCCGGGCGCATCAGGGCTGGAGAAGTCGTCACCTCCTGTCAGACGTCCGCGATGTGGGACGGGTTCCCGGCGCGGCGCATCGTCGTGGGGGGGGGCCGGGCGGGCCACACCCCCGGTCGCGTGGGCCGTGGGGTGAGCCGCCCGCGCCCCGGCGCGCCGGCGCCGGGCGCCCCGCGCCCCGGCCCCCCCCCACCAACAACGCCGCGGCCCGGAGGCGGC
>NZ_JBHWGA010000023.1:0-137053 GCF_042733315.1 Streptomyces sp. NPDC059718 | reverse complement strand
GGTCTCCCGGCGGGTGACCGCCACGACGGCGACGGGGGCTACGGCCGCGCGGTGACCGGCGGCACGTTGTAGCCGTCGACCCGCAGCTCGGGACGCTTCGACGGCAGCGCCCCGGCGGGCCAGGACAGCGTCACCGTGCGGCTCTCACCGGGGAGCAGCCACAGGTAGTTGTCGCTGTACAGGGTGGGCAGCACCCGGTCGCCGGTACGGGAGTCCAGCAGGGAGAGCCGGACCAGGGCGGCGACCGTGGATCCCCGGTTGCTCAGCCGCGCGGTCAGCCCGTGGCGGTCGCCCGAGAGGTCCGTGTCCGTGACGTCGGCCAGGACCCGGGTCCGTGCGGCCTTGTTGAGCGCCTGCATGTGCTCGGGCTTGCGGTAGCGCCAGTAGACGTTCTCGGACAGCACGCCGCCATGACGGTCCGTCAGTCTCAGCTTCAGCAGGTGGAAGTCCGGCAGGCCGTCCGTCCACGCCACGGTGAACGCCTCCGCCTTCGCGGACGCCGCCACGTCCACCGTGCCGCGACGCTCCGCGGACAGCGGATGGCCTGACAGGTCGAGCAGCCGCGCGGACACCGTCGCACCCTTGAGGGCCGCGGGCGTGTGGTTGACCGCCACGACCTTCCCGGTCACGGGGTCCGCCTGCACGTGGACGGGCTCGGCGGCCTTGCGGACCCCGTAGTAGGCGCCGTTGACGTCGAAGTCGTAGTCGTACGTCTGCCACACCGTGCTGTACCACGCGGGGTGCGACATCCACAGCATCAGGCCGGAGGCGTCGTCCCACAGCCGGCCGTTCCAGGCCTCGAACATGGCGCGGAAGTTCTCGTAGTTGACGAACTGCGCCTTGCGGGAGAAGTCGTCGAGGTCCTCCGCCGTGCCGAGCCGGCCCTCGATGGCCGCGCGGTAGTTCTGCGGGGCCTGGTTGCCGCGGGTGCTCCAGTCGTGGTGGTACCAGACGCCGCCGACCGGCCACTCGGGCTCCTCGCCGGCCATGCGCCGCATGGTCTCGGCCGTCGAGACGACGGGCATGCCGATCTCGGTGTGGAACCCGAAGCTGCCACCGCCGTAGGTCGACGCGGAGTAGTAGCGCTCGGGCTCGACCCAGCCGTAGGGGCCGCCGCCGGAGACGATGCCGCCCGCCGAATTGTTCTGGTAGAGCAGGCCGGGCGCCTCCGCGCGCACCGCGGTGCGCATCCCCTCGTCGATCGGGCCCGGGGGGTTGCCCTCGTTGGCGCCGCACCACACCACGACGCTGGGGTGGATGCGGTAGCGCCGCACGGTGTCCCGCGCCAGGTCCAGGAAGGCCTCGTGGTTCGGCGGGTCCATCGCCCAGGCGTTGGGGAAGTCGTTCCACACCAGCAGGCCGTGTTCGTCGCAACTGGCGTAGAACTCCTCGCGGTTGCTGCTGCCGACCCAGTTCCGGATCATCGTGAAGTTCATGTCGCGGTGCATGCGCACGGCCGCGTCCATGCGCTCCGCGGGCATGCGGCGCAGCAGCTCGTCCCAGCCCCAGTTGCCGCCGCGGGCGAAGACGCGGACGCCGTTGACGCTGATCTTGAGCGGGACGGTGGAGTTGTCGACGGACTTCACGTCGGTCCACTCGTCGCCGTCGTCCGAGACCTGGACGGTGTAGGTCTTGGCGTACGCCTGCTCCCAGGTGATGACGACGCGGTCGAAGCGCACCGCGGAGCCGAGGTCGACCTGGATCCACTGCTCGTCCTCGTACGCCGAGGACCAGCGGGTGCCGGGCTTGCCGTCCACCGCGTTGCCCGGACCGCTGCCGTCGCCCTCGGAGGACGAGGCGGTGGCCTCCTTGCGCAGCGCCAGGTCGGTGCCGGGCGTACCGCTGTCGACCACCGACAGGCCCCACATGGACGAGCCCCAGCTGGTGGCGCGCGAGTGGCAGAGGATCCGCAGGTAGCGGGCCGTGGTCGCGGCGAACTCCACGTCCTGCAGGCTCGCCGAGCCCGAGGTCTGGAAGGGCAGCGGGACCGCGGCGTTGTCGACGGACGCGGCGTCGGTCCAGTCGTCGCCGTCGTCGGAGACCTGGACGGTGTACGTCTCGGCGTACGCCTGCTCCCAGGTGACGACGACGCGGTCGAAGGAGACCGCGGAGCCGAGGTCGACCTGGACCCACTGGTCGTCCTCGAACTTCGACGACCAGCGCGTGCCGGGGTTCCCGTCCGTGACGTTGCCGGGCCGGTTGGACGGGTCGTCGGTGGAGGAGGCGGTGGCGTCCTTGTGCAGGGCGAGGTCGAGATCGGGCACGGTGCCGTCGGCGACCGACAGGGCCCACATCGACGAACCCCAGTCGGTGGCCCGGGTGCGGCACAGGATCCGCACGTAGCGGGCGGTCCGCCGGGTGAACGTCACCGTCTGCGCGTAGGCGTTGGAGCCCGACTGGAAGGTCAGCGGGACGTCGTACTCGTAGCCGAACTGGCGCAGGCCGAAGCGTGTGGTGCGCCGGTCGCTCTCCTGCCCGGCCACGGAGGCGGTGAGGGTGAGCCGGTGCAGCTCCGGCTCACCGTAGCCGTTGGGCCACCACAGCTTCGGGTTCCGCAGGCGCAGCTTCGGGTCCGAGGCCGGGTCGAAGACGACGTCGGTGCTGCCGCCCCCGGGCACGGTGACCGTCCGCTGCACGCGCACGCCGTCGAAGGCGGCGGTGACGGTGACGGACCGGGTGTCCGCGGCGGCGTTGCGGAGCGGGACGACGATGGTCACGTCGGCCGTGCGGGTGTCGGGCAGGTCCGGCAGGACGGTGTCGACGCGGGGGTCGCCGAGGACGGCGTCGCCGGTGGAGCGCAGCCGTACGTGGTTCCAGATGCCGGCGGCCCGGTCGCGCACCGCGGGCATCCAGTCCCAGCCGGAGGAGGCCAGGTAGGTCGGCGAGTTGCGGTTCATCATGTTCGCGCCGGCGTCGACGAAGGCGAGGCCGGCCGGGCCCTTGTCGCCCGGGCTGCCCGGGAACGGCATGGGGCTGATCTTCACCGCGAGGGCCTGCGGGCCCTGCGCCGCCAGCAGCCCGGTCACGTCGTAGGCGGCCCGGGCGAAGGGGAAGGTGAGGGTGCCGGCCTGCTTGCCGTTGAGCCAGACGTCGGCCTCGTGGTTGACCCCGTCGAACTCGAGCCAGACGCGGCGCCCGGACCCGGTGCGCAGGTCCTTGGGCAGGCGGAACTCGCGCCGGTACCACCAGGAGTGGCGGGAGAGGGCCTCGGGGATGTGCAGGTTGGCGAAGCCGGCGACCGGGTCGGGCAGGTGGCCCTCCGCCACGAGCGAGGACAGGACGGTCCCGGGCACGGTGGCCGGCAGCCAGGCGCTGGTGTCCACGGACGGCGCCGACAGTTCCGCGGCGCTGCCGCCCGCCCAGTCGTCCATGGTCAGGTCCCAGCCGGACTCCAGCGGCACGGTGCCGTCGTCGGCGACCTCCAGGGCCGGGGGCGTGCGGTGGTGGGTGCCCCAGTCGGTCCAGCCGGTGGCCTCGGGGCGGTGTCCGCGCGGGGTGCCGTACACCTGGAAGCCGTTGAGGCCCAGCGGGTTGGCGTTGGAGCGCTTGGTGACCGTCATCCGCACCCAGCGTGCGGTGACGGGCTCGGGCAGGGCGATCTCCACGACCCCGCCCTTGCCGTCGTCGGTGCGGTGCGCGACGGTCCACGACTTCCCGTCGCGCGAGGTCTCGATCACGAAGGCGACCGCGCAACTCGACAGGACTTCCTGGCCGGTGGTGTTGTCGCGGGGATTGCCACCGGTCCCGGGCGTGAACGGTGGGTCGTCGACCGTGGCCTCGAAGGTGAGGCGCACCGACCCGACCTCGCACAGGGCCTGGAGGTCGACTGCTATCCACTGGGGGTCGCCGGCGGCGGCCCGCCATCCGGAGCCCCGCACGCCGACCCGGTCGAGGCCGTCGACGGCGAACTCGGCTGGTGTGGGGGCGTAGTCGGTGGAGGACACCGTGACCGGGCGGTACGCGGCGAGTTCGGCCCGGGCACCGGCCGGGTTCGAGGACCGCGCCTGTGCCGTGGCGGCGGCGGGGAAGGCCATGCCGAGCCCGAACCCCGCGAGGAGGGTGGAGCCGGTGGAGAGTACGGCGCGTCGGGAGGGCAGGGAGGACTGGTCCGGCATGAACAACGGCTCCGTTCAGGGATGTTCAATGAGGAGGCGGCCTGGCATCATCGAGGCGATGACAACGTTGCCATCGCGATGACAATGTTGCCGAACATGCACCCGCCGGGAAGGGCCTGTCAAGGTTTTGGGCACGCCGCGTTCCGGGATTCTCCTAAATTAGGAATACATATTGACATGCGTCCGACTTCGCGTCAGAGTCGTTGGTCCGCCCGCGCCGGGGGTCGTTCCGGCGCCGGTCCGGGGCGAGAGGTGTGTCCCGCCGGCCGGGCGCTCGACGACGGCGCGGCTGCCCTGTTCGCCGACGGCGGGCTCACGGAGGTCGTCGCGGAACGACCGGGTCCGACCCTGCACCGGGTGGAGCCCGGGAGCGGTGGCGCGGTGCGCGAGACGGCACTGCCCGCACGCCTGCTGACGTGAGGTCCGGTCAGGAACCGGGCGGGTTGCCGGTTTCCTCTTCGGGCCGGTCAGTCCTCTTCGGGGCGGTCGGGGCGGACGGCGATGTGGTCGGGTTCGAGTTCGAGCATGACGCGGTTGCGGATGTCGAGGGCGTGGGTGTAGTCGCGGGGGAGTTGGAGGCGGCCGGAGCGGTCGACGGTGGCGTATTCGCTGGCGTGGACGGTGGTGCGGCCTTCGTCGTCGACGCTGGTGCGGCGGACGACTTCGGAGGCGGTGCGGCCGTCGCGGATGGCGACGGTGCGGTCGACCGCGGTGGCCACGGCCTGGTCGTGGGTGACGACGACGATGGTGGTGCCGAGCTGTTCGTTGGCGGTGCGGAACGCTGCGAAGACCTGTTCGCCGGTGGCGGAGTCGAGCTGGCCGGTGGGTTCGTCGGCCAGGACCAGGGAGGGGTGGTTGGCCAGGGCGACGGCGATGGCGGTGCGTTGTTGTTCGCCGCCGGACATCTGCTGGGGTCGGCGGTCGGCGCAGTAGCCGACGCCCATCATCTCGAGCAGTTCGGTGGCGCGGTCGGTGCGGGCTTTGCGGCCCTTGACGCGGCCGGCGAGGCGCATGGGCAGCACGACGTTCTGCAGGGCGGTCAGGTAGGGCAGCAGGTTGCGTGAGGTCTGCTGCCACACAAAGCCGACGACCTCGCGCTGGTAGCGCAGGCGGGCGCCTGCGTCGAGTGCGAGCAGGTCGAAGCCGGCGACCGAGGCGGCGCCGGCGGTGGGGGTGTCCAGCCCGGCAAGGATGTTGAGCAGGGTGGACTTGCCGCTGCCCGAGGCGCCGACCAGGGCCATCAGTTCGCCTTGCTGCACCAGCAGGTCCAGTCCCTGCAGGGCCTGGACCTCCACGCCCTGGGCGGTGAAGATCCGCACCAGCCGGTCGCAGACGATCAACGCGTCGTGCCCGTAGGCGGGCTGCTCCCGGCTCTCGGCGACGCGTCGCTCCAGCTCCGCCAGCGTCGCACCGCTCCGTGCCGCCGTCCCCGGTGTGTCGTGGCTCATTCCCGTTCCCCCATCCGCAGTTCCGTTCCCTCTCCGTGTCGCCCGGTCAGCCACGCCTGCCCCGCCAGCACCGCGCAGGCCAGCACCACCAGCGCGGCCGACGGCAGCAGCAGCGACAGCGGGTCCGTGCGCAGCACCGTCCCGGACACGCCGGTCACCGGCGCGGCCGCGGAGAAGGCGAGCGCGGTCAGATCCACCCCCTGACGCAGCAGCGGGACCGTGGCCAGGCTGACCAGGATGCCGCCGAGGGCGCCCAGCAGCACCTGCGGCAGCGTCTCCAGCACCGCCAGCCACTGACGTTGACGCCCGGTCATGCCCATCGTCCGCAGCCGCGCCAGCAACACCTTGCGCTGCGGCGTGTGCACCATCAGGGAGAGCAGCAGGGCCAGCACGCTGTAGCCCGCGCCCGCCGCCACGGCTGCCAGGTACACCCGCCGGGCGCCGGTCTGGAGCGCCGAGGAGGTGAACGACGCGCGTTCCTCGGAGCGGAGGGCCACCGTCAGGTCCGCCGAGGCGGCGCGCGCGGCGGCGTTCAGCGCCCGCCCGTCCAGTCGCGGCCCCGTCACGTAGAGCGCGGTCGCGGCCTGGACGGGGGAGCGGGCGGTCTCGGGGTGCGTGCGGGCCAGGCCGGCCGCGGAGACGACGACGAACTCGCCGCCCAGGACGGCGGGCGTCACGTCGCGCACCGCGGCCGTGCGCACCGGGGTCGCCCCGGCGAAGGCCTGCACGGACACGGTCGCCCTGCCGAACTCCCGTGCCAGCGCGGGGGAGACGATCGCGGGGAGCGGTCCGCTGCCGTCGCCCTCCAGTGTCGCGGCGGGGAAGGGGGTGCCGATGCCCGTGGCGGCCACCAGGGCGGCGTAGCGTGCCGGATCGACGACGACCAGGTCGTAGGAGGTGCCGGCCGGCGCCGTCGAGAGACCCGTCTCGATCCTCACGGGCGAGGTGCCGAGGACGCCGTGCACCCGCCGGACCCGCGCGTCCAGCCCCTCCGGGAGCGTGGTGAGGGACTCGATCCGGGCGTCGCCGCCGACCGCGCGCGTGGCGGCGCGGTCGCGGCCGCTCTCGACGCCGGTGAGGACCGAGCCGCCGAACGACGTCACGGCCAGCGCCACCAGCACGGCCACCAGCGGCAGCGCCGTGGCGGAGGGCGTACGGCCGGCCCGGGCCAGCCCCAGGTACAGCACCGTGCCCCGCATCCGGGCCGCGGGCCGGGAGAGCAGCCGCAACGGCAGCGGGTACAGCCGGAGCAGGACCAGTGCCCCGATCACGGCGACCAGCACCGGTGCCGCGGCGGTGAGCACGTCCGCGCCGCCGTCCGCCGTGCCCCGGCGCCGCAGCGCCACGACCGCGCCGGTCACGACGACCGCCGCCGTCAGCTCCGCCACCGCCCGGCGGCGTGAGGGCCGGGCCTGCACGAGATCGTCGCGCCGCTCCGGGCCCACCCGGCGGACGAGCGCCACCGCCCGCACCGGCAGCGCCGGAACGGCGACCGCCGCCACCAGCACCCCGGCGAGCAGGGAGGCGGCGGAGCGTTCGGCCGGCACCAGCAGCAGCGCGAGCAGCACCCCGGCCGCCGTGCACGGGACGACCACGACGGCGCTCTCCGTCAGCAGCCGGGCGCACAGACCCGTCAGGCTGCTTCCGCGCGCCCGCAGCAGCCGCAGCTCGGTACGGCGACGGGTCGCCGACAGGCCGCCCGCCATCAGCAGCACGATTCCTGCCACGGCGCCCACGCCCACCGTCGCGATCAGCACCAGTGGCGCGGCGGCCTCCCGCTCCCGTACGAACGGCCCCAGCAGCGCGGCGAGTCCGTCCTGATCCACGGTGACCGCCTGGCTTCCGGTCAGGATGCGCAGCTGGGTGGAGTCCGGTCCGCCCGTCAGCGACGCCAGCCGGTCGCGCAGCGCGGGCACGTCGTGGGCGCTCAACGCACCGACGTCGGCGGGGTGGTGCCAGTACAGGCGGGCGCCCTCCGGCAGGTCGAGCACCACGCCGCCGGCGTCCTGGCCGATGAGCGCGGTGAAGTGCCAGTAGTGCTCCGGATCCTCACCCGGCGGGCCGGGGACGGTGACCAGGGTCGGGGCGAGCAGGTCCTGCTCGGCGTTCCAGAAGGCCTCGCCGGGCGAGCGGGGTTCGACGGTCCCGGTGATCCGCACGGTCAGCCCGGCCCCGGTCGTGTCCAGCAGGTGGACCGCGGATCCCGCGCGCAGGCCCATCACCTTCGCGGTCCGTGCGGTGACCACCGCCTCCACCTCGCGCTCCCCGGCGGTGGAGGCCGGCATGCGTCCGGCGACGAGCCGGGAGCGGGCGGCGAGGCCCGGCTGCGAGATGAGCGTCGCCCGCGGATCGCGGTCCCTGGTCGGCCGGGGGAGGCCGGGATCGGTCGCCGCCGCCGCCTCGGCGTTGCGCACCCCGTACACCGTCTGCGCGGTGTCCAGGGCCAGCGGCGGCCGCACCACACTCCGGAACATGTCCTCGGTCCTGGCGAGTTCCCTCGCCTGGAACGGCGAACCGCCCCCGCCTCGCACCCCGGAGAACGACAGGTCCAAGGTGGCGGTGACGCTGCGGTCGGTCAGGGAGGCCCGCCGGAGGGTGTCCCGCAGCGCGGTGTCCTCGTACGCCTCGACGGTGCGGGGCAGCGCCGCCGCGAGGAACGCGGTCGCCAGCACCAGGGCGGCCAGCGCCAGCGCCCCACCCGGAGCGGCGCGCAGGCGGGCACCGGTCCACGAGGCCGGCCGGGCGGTACGTACGTCGGTCACGTCACTCCCCTCCCTGCCGGCGCAGCGCGCGGACCGGATCGGCCGTACGCAACGCCGCCACCGCCACCGCCAGCAGCGGCAGCATCGCCACCGCGGCCAGCAGCTCCAGCAACGGCACGGCGGGCAACTCCACCCGCACCTCGGGCACCGGGCTGTCCGCGCGTGCCGTCAGCACGATCAACGGCACGATCGACCGGGTCAGCGCCCCGCCCAGCAGCGCCCCGACCCCCACGGCGGTCAGCACCAGCAGCCCCTGCTCCGCCGCGATCACCCGGGCCAGCGCCTTCCGCGGCGTGCCCAGCGCCCGCAGCAGCGCGAACTCCTCCGAGCGCTCCCGTACCGCTCCCGCCGCCGCGACCGCGAAACCCACCGCCGCCAGCACCGCGGCCGCCACCACCGCCGCCGGCAGGGCCGACAACGGACCCGCGCCCAGCGGGTCACGCCGCAACTGCGCCCGCGCCTCGTCACGGACCACGATCGTGGCGGCGTCCCCCCGGGCGCGCAGGGCCGAGGCCACACGGGGCGCTCCGGCCGGGCCGGCGGCGAGCCACCACTCGGTGGGCTCCAGCCCGCGCTGGTCCTGGAGGACCAGGGCGCGGTTCAGGCTCGCCAGGTCCAGCAGGACGGCGCCGCCGCCGGTGCCCGTGGAGCCTTCCCGCCCGGTGGTGGGCAGTGCGTGGAGCGACCCCGTGATGCGCAGGGACAGCCGTGTGCCCTCCAGTTCGACCGGGACGGTACTGCCGGGCTTCGCGTCGACGGCGCTCAGGAAGGCGTCGGTGACGACCGCGGGCAGCACCGTCGGCGGCCGCGGCCCCGCCCGCAGGGTGAGGGAGGCTCCGTCGGCGCCGTTGGGGATGTCCCGCTGGAAGGGTTCCTCGCCCGTGTCGTAGCGGACGGTCAGCGGGGTGTCCGCGGCGGAGCGCGGCTCGCCGGTGCGTGAGGGGCGGTAGCCGAGGCCGGGGGCCTCGGGGAAGTCGGGGTTGTCGATCTGCGTGCGGGCGGACCAGGCCGTCGTGGTGGGGGAGGGCACCTCGCGTGTGCCGTCGCCGGTGGTCACCGCGCGTACGTCGGTGACGGTCAGGCTGTGCCGCTCGTTCCGCCGGGGCACCAGGTACTCGGCCCGGAGCCCGGTCAGACGCAGCGGCCCGGCGGGGCCCGCGCCGCGCGCCCGGCCCGTGACGGCCGCGAAGTCGGCCTCCAGCACGTGCCGTTCGCCGTCGGCCCGGACCTCGCCGAGGGAGAGCGTGTACGGGACGCCGTACCGGTCGGTCAGCGTCACGAACAGCTGCTCGGTCACCGTGCCGGCGACGGTGCGGTCCCCGGCCCCCAGCGACCGGAGACGGACCGTCAGGCGGAGCCGGTCCGTGCCGTCGGGCAGGACGAATCCGGCGCTGCGGGCAGCCGGGCCGCCGTCCGCCCGCAGGGGTCGCACCAGGTCCGCGAGGGGCTCGTCGGACAGGTCGTCACGCAGCCGCAGGACACGGGCGGCCGAGGTGGTGTCCACGGCCAGGACGGTCGCGTCGCGGTCGCGCGGCAGGGACACGGTGGCGCGGCCGGCGGGGGTGACGGCCGCGATGCCGGGTACGTCGTCGTAGACGCCGCCCTGCCCGAACGCGGGCGTGGCGGAGCCGGACACGCGCAGGTCGGCGCCGACCGCGAAGTCCGCCTGGTCGTCCTGGGACCGGGTCCAGGTGCTGTTCTCGCCGATCGCGAACATGCTGATCGACACGGCGAAGACCAGCAGCAGGGCGGGCCCGGCCCCGCGGCCCGGGCGGCGTGCCAGCTGCCAGCCCACCAGGGACGCCGGCAGCCCGCGGGCCTTCGCCGCGCGGCGCTCGCCGAGCCGGGCCGCCAGCGGCAGCAGCCGCAGTGCCAGCACCGCACCCGCCAGCAGGCACAGCGCGGGCGCCCCCACCAGGACCGGATCCAGACCCAGCCGTCCGGAGGTGTCGGTGCTGAGCGTCCCACTGCCCGCCTCGCGGCGGGACAACTGCCAGAACGCCAGACCGGCCACGAGCACCAGGCCCGCGTCCGCACCCGCCTGCACGCCGGCGGGCAACGACCGCCGGCGCCGCCGCGCCGTGTACTCCTGCGTGTACGTCCCCGTGCGCCGCAGTACGGGCCCGACGATGGCGAGACCGCAGGCCAGCGCGGTGAGCGCGGCCACCCACCAGGCCGTCAGCGGCGAGGGCTCCAGCCGTACCCCCGCCCGCGCCAGCGCCCCGTGACCGGCGAGCAGCCGCACCAGCCGGCCGGAGAGCAGCGGGGCCAGCACCACGGCCGGTACGGTCAGCAGCAGGGCCTCGGCCGTGGCGAAACCGGTCATCTGGGCGCGCGAGCCGCCGCGGGCCCGCAACTGCGCGGTCTCGGCGGAGCGTTCCTCCGCGAGCAGTCCGGCGACCAGGAGCAGGGAGAGACCGGCCAGCAGCATCAGCTGCAGAACGCTGATCAGCAGGGTCGACCGGCTCACCAGCAGGGTTCCGCGCAACTCTCCGAGCAGATCCGGGAGTTCGCTGCTCGCCACGACGGAGTTCGCGGCCTGCAGGGTGCCCAGCCGCTGCACCGTCCGCTGGACGCTCCCGCTGACGTCGTCGGCGCGGGCCGTGGTCATCGCGGCGAAGTCCCCCTGCGCCTGCCAGGCCATCTCCACCGCGGGGACCCCGCCGGGGCCGAAGGCCCCCGGGACGGTGACCATCGGCCCGTACGTGGTGAAGGAGAGCGTCCGCACGCCGCGGCCGCCCAGCGGGTCGAGCCGCCAGTACAGGGCATATCGATCGACCGGCCGGTATGTCCCCGTCACGCGGACCCGCAGCGTGCCGTGGCGCAGCCGGTCGGTCAGGGTGAGCACCTGCCCGGTGCGCACCTTCAGCGCTTCCGCGGCCGCCTCGGGCAGCGCCACCGGGACCGGTCCGCCGGCCGGCGGGGCACCGGGGAAGGTGCCCTCGGTCATGGTCACCCGCGCCCGGTCCAGCGTCGACAGCACCGTCAGGTCCGGGTCCCCGGTGCGCGGGGCACCGCGTGGCCGCAGCGCCATCGGCAGCCCGTACGGGCCGGAACGGGTGACCCCGGTGACGGACACCGGCAGGCCGTCGTAGGCGCCGGCGACCGTGGCGCGCACGGCCCCGTCCGCCGCGCCCGGGTCCTTGCCGTCGACGTCGGCGGTGATCCCGACCAGTGTCCGTGCCGCCGACTGCTCCTGCAGCGCGCGCCGCAGACCGGCGTCCCCCACGGCCGAGCTGAACGCGGCGAGCGCGGCGACCGCGCAAGTGGTGAGGAGCACGGAGAGCAGGGCGGCGCCGAGGAGCAGACGATGTGCGCGCAGACGCAGGAACACGAACCCCGGCACCATGCCCCCCGTTCTCGATGGCCCGTGCAATGAGATTGGCACAGACTACGCCCACCCGGCCCCGGGGCTAAGGGCCCGGCCGTCACCGGTTCCGGGCGCAACACACCAGGCCCCGGCCGCCGTTGAGGGGCAGGCGGAACGGCGCCTCCCGGCCGCGGGCGGGAGGCGCCGTGGCCGGCGTCGCTCAGCGGGCGCTGTGCTGGGCGCGTTGGTAGAGCGGCCCGGTGACGGCGGAGGTGAACTGCGGGCCCACCAGGTGCCGTGTGCAGCCCGGGGCCGGATCCCAGGGGTCGCAGGTGTTGCCCGCGGCGTCGAGCCGGCTGCCCTCGGAGTTGTCGCCGACGACGGTGCCCAGACCGGACTCCGGGTCGAGACCGGCTATCCGCGGGCCCCCGCTGGAGCCGCCGCCCATGATGCACTCGGTCCCCCACAGCCCCTTCGCCGCGGGGTACTCGGGGGTGCCGACGACCTGCTCGGCCCGTCCGGTGCAGTAGGCGAGCCGCTCGCCGGTGTACTCGGGAAGGCCCTCACGCTCCGGGTCCGAGGCCGCGCGGGGGTAACCGAACTGGTGGACCCTCCGGTCGCCGGGCCGGTCGAAGCCGATCCTCTGCGCCGCGCCGACCGCGGCCTGGACGGTCCGGCCCCGCGCGTCCGTGTCGAGGACCACGAACGCCTGGTCGTAGGCGCCGTAGACCTCACCGTGCTGCTGGTCGTTCTCCAGCCAGGTCGGGGCGACGACCCCCAGCCGGCCGGTGAACTTCCCGTAGGGCGCCCGCCCGTCGCGGTAGCCGGGCACGAACAGCACGTTCCGCGTCCACTGGTTGTCCTCGCCGATGAGGTCGGTGTTGTTCACGCAGTGCCCCGCGGTGACCACGGTGCTGCCGTTGGCGCTGTCGACGACGGTGGCGGTGCAACTGGAGTCCTCGCCGTGGTCGGTGAAGAACAGCCGGCCCACCGTACGGCCGAGGGCGCTCGGCCCCGTCCACGGGGCGCCGTCGGGACCGCCCTTGGGCGGGTTGCCCGACGAGGGCTGGGTCAGCGCCGCGATCCGCTCCGGCGTCCAGTAGTCGAGGACCGCCTGCCGCTCGGCCCGGGTGACCGCCTGGTCATGGACGGCCACGGCGGTCGTGGACGGCTGGACGGCGCCGGCGGCCGCGGCCTCCGGGGCCGTGACGAGCACGGCCGCGGCGACGAGGACGGCCGCCAGAAGCGGCCGGCGGAGGTGCGCGGAAGGGGGTACCTGACGTGACGGCATGCTGCTCCTCGGGACGTCGATCGCACTGCCCGCAGGCCGCGTGCCGGTGACACGGGCCTGCGGGCAGAAGGACGTGCGATACAGACGTCCGGGAGGGGCAGTCGGTTGGGACCGATCGCGGGCGCCTCCCGGCGGCCGCGGCTCAGACCTTCGGCTGGGTGAAGCGGATGCTGTTGCCGAAGGGGTCGCGCAGGCCGCAGTCGATCCCGTACGGGCGCTCGGTCGGCTCCTCGGTGAACTCCACGCCCAGGTCCCGGAGCGTCTCGTACGTCTTGCGGCAGTCGTCGGTGCTGAAGATCAGGTGGCCGCCCGTGGCGCCCTTGGCGACCAGCTCGCGGACCTGCTGCGCGGTCTCCTCGGACATCGCCGGCGGGCCCGGCTTCTCCAGCAGGATCTGGCGCTCCGGGTGGCCGGGGACGTTCACCGTGAGCCAGCGCATGAAGCCCAGGTCGACGTCCGCGTTCACCTCCAGGCCGAGCTTGCCGACGTAGAAGTCGAGGGCCTCGTCCTGGTCCAGGACGTAGATCTGCGAGTGCGTGATGGCGTTGAACATGTGCATCACGCTACTGGCCGGGCCGGACGAAAACTTATCCAAAACTGCTCACCCCGCTCGGCCCGCGATCAGGCACGCGGCCGCATCCACGCCTTCGCGAAGCACGTCGGCACGTCCACGGCCGTCGCCTGCTTGCGGTACGCCCGCGGCGACGTGCCCACGATGTCGCGGAAGGTGCGGCTGAAGGTCCCCGGGCTGCCGAAGCCGACCTCGAAGCAGATGTCCGTCACGCTGCGGTCGCTCTCCCGCAGCAGGAACATCGCCCGCTCCACGCGGCGGCGCTGCAGGTAGCGGTGCGGCGTCTCCCCGAAGGTGGCCCGGAAGGTGCGGGTGAAGTGCGCCTGTGACACATGGGCGATCCGCGCCAGCGCCGGCACGTCCAGTGGCTGCGCGTACGCACGGTCCATCGCGTCCCGTGCCCGGAGCATCCGGCGGTTGGTCTCTTCTGCGGCGCGGCTCACGGAGCCCATGAGACCACAGGCCTCCGCCGGCCCCGGCCCCCGGACCGGGCCGGGGCCGGACACCCTCACTGCCCGCCGGCCGGTGCGCCGCCCATCATCCGCAGCATCCGCCGGCCGTCCGTGCCGAGGAAGCGGGCCAGCAGCACGGCGGCGAGCGCGAGGAAGGCGATGTTGAGCCAGGTGGTGTAGTCCCAGTGGACGCCGCCGCCGGGGACGTGGGCGCTCGACCGGTCGGGGATCAGACCGAGCGCGCCGAAGAGCACCTCGACGACGTAGCCGGCGACCGCCATGGCGACGTAGAAGGTCCACAGGACCAGCAGGGCCGTGCGGCGGCCGTAGTACTTCCGGTAGATGTTGAGGATCGGCAGGATCAGCAGGTCGGCGAAGATGAACGACACCACGCCGCCGAAGCTGATCCCCCCGGTCCACAGGACCACCGCGAGGGGCACGTTGCCGACCGAGCAGACGAACGAGGCCATGGCGACGAGCGGCCCGATCAGCGGGCCCCACAGCTTCGCCGCGAGCGGATGCCCCTCGAAGAAGAAGGCCTGCCAGAAGGAGTCCGGCACCCAGGCGGCGACGGCACCGGCGATGAGCAGGCCGAGCACGAGGTCGCGCAGGATCGCCGCCCACTCCATCACGAAGACGTGCGACGTGGCGGTGAAGCCCTCGGGGGACAGCAGGCGCCGCAGGAACGGGCCCTCGCGGCGCACGGACATGTCCATCGCCGCGTGCCCCTCCATCGACCCGGCGAGCCCGCGGTCGGCCTGGGCACGGGCCTCCCGCAGCAGGTCCGGCCGGAGCAGGCGCCGGAAGAGCAGCGCGAGGACGACGATCATGACCGGCCCGCCGACGAACTCCGCCACCGTGAACTGCCAGCCCATGAGCAGGGCCAGCAGGACGCCGAGTTCGACCACGAGGTTGGTGGAGGCGATCTCGAAGGCCATCGCCGCCGTGAAGCTCGCGCCCTTGCGGAAGAGCGAGCGGGCGAGGGCGACGGCGGCGTAGGAGCAGGACGAGGACGCCGCGCCCAGGCCCGCGGCGATCACCAGCGTCCGGGGCCGGTCGTCGCCGAGCAGGCCGATGACGCCCTGCTTGCGGGCCACGGCCTGGACGACCGCGGACAGTGCGAAACCGAGGATCAGCGCCCAGGTGATGTCCCAGGTCATGGCGCCCGCGATGGACAGGGCGTGGAGGACGGCGTCCACGCGGTCAGACCGCGACCGGGGCCGGTTCGCAATACTCCATCAGGTGCGCCGCGGTGTCCGGGGCGAAGAGCGCGGCGGCGGCCGGGGAGGGGGTGCGGCGCGGGCGGCGCGGACGGGTGAGGCCGTCCAGGACGTCGATCAGCGTCCATGGATCGGTGGCGAAGCGGGTCAGACCGAGCGCCGTCATCTGGTGCGCCCCGGCCTTGCCGTGGCCCGGGATGGGGCGGTAGCCGACGACGGGCAGTCCCATGGCCAGTGCTTCGAGCGCGGTCTGCCCCGCGGCGTTGTCCACCAGCGCGTCCGCCGCGCTCATCAGCGCGGGCATGTCCCGCTCCCAGCCCAGCGCGAGCGTCCCGGGGACGCGGGAGAGCCGGGCCCGCAGCCGCCGGTTCTCGCCGCACAGCGCCACCGGCAGGAAACCGGCCCGCGCGAGCAGGGCGGCGGTGTCCGCCAGGTGCGTGCCGGCGCCCCAGGCACCCGCGGAGAGCAGGACGACCGGCCGGTCCGGCGCCCGGGAACGGAACACCCGGTGCCAGGGCCCGGCGTCCGGGGCGGGCGCCAGGAAGCGGGACGCGACCAGGGGACCGGTCGCGGCGGCCGGGCGGCCGGTGGCCTCCCGCACCCGGCGGGCGGCGCTTTCGGTGAGGCAGCAGTACAGGTCGTTGCCGGGGTGGAGCCATTGGCTGTGCACGTCGAAGTCCGTGACCACCACCGCGCTGGGCACCGCAAGCGTTCCGCGGGCCCGCATCCCGCCGGTGAGCTGCGCCGCCAGGTGGAACACCGGGACGACCAGCCCGGGCCGCTCGCGCCGGACGAGGTCGGCGAGCCCGCGCTCGGCGAGTCCGGCCAGCCCGGCCGGGCCGGGCGTGCGGCGTGACCCGCCGGGGCGCAGGAACGTCGCGTAGATGCCCGCGTAGAGCAGCGGGAGGTGCAGGACCGTGGCGCGGTAGAAGGCGCGCAGCGCCGCGCCGGCGTGCGCGGGGAGGAGCTCCAGCACGTCGGCCCTGCGGGCCTGCCCGCCGCGGGCGGTGAGCCGTGCGACGAGCTCGTCGGCGACGGCGTCGTGTCCGGCGCCCATGGCGGCGCTGAGCACGAGGAAACGCCGGGGTGCACGGCCCGCCCGCCCGGTGTGCGTCACCGCGACACCACGTCCCGCCGGGAGGGAACGGGCGGCGCTGCTGCGGGCACATCCGGCACGTGATCACCTCGTACACCAGTTGCGGACTACTCGGGTCTAACCGATTTGCCCCGTCTTGAAACGAACCGCCCCGCATCACGGGGCGACCCCTGCCTCCTGCTTCCCGGCCGGGTCGTCCACAGAGCCGGTCCGGCGATCGGGCGGTTTACTGAGACCGGAGGGGGACGCGCCCCGGGGGAGCCGCACCGGCCATCCCGGGCGGCAGCTGCAGCGGCAGGGACGGAAAGCAGCGGCAGGGACAGAAAGCGATGCCATGACCTCTCACCCTCCCCAAGCGGTCTCCGGCGGCAAGGCGGTACGCGGCAAGCCCGTGCGCGGCCCGGCGGACCCGGTTGGCGGACCGGCCCCGGTCGCGCTGGTGACCGGGGCGTCCTCGGGCATCGGCGCGGCGGTCGCCGACCGCCTCGCCGCCGAGGGATGGCGGTTGCTGGTCAGCGGCCGCGACCACCGGCGTCTGCGGGCGGTCGCGGAGCGGACCTCCGGGACCGCGCTCCCCGCCGACCTGGAGGACCCCGGGGGAACCGGGCGGCTGGTGCGCGACGCCGCGCGCGTGACGGGCGGCCGGGTCGACCTGCTGGTGGCCGGGGCGGGCATCGGCTGGGCCGGTCCCTTCGCCTCGATGCCGCAGGCGGTCATCGAGCGGATCTTCATGGTGGACGTCGTCGCGGCGATGGAGCTGGTCCGCCGGGTGCTCCCGGGCATGCTGGCCCGGGACAGCGGCCACATCGTGCTGATCGGCTCCTTCGCGGGCAGCGTCGGGGTCCGCGACGAGGCCGTGTACTCCGCGGCCAAGGCGGCGCTCGGCGCCTTCGCCGACTCGCTCCGCTACGAGCTGGCCGGCAGCGGGGTGCGCATCACCCATGTCATCCCGGGCGTCGTCGACACCCCCTTCTTCGCGACGCGGGGCGTGGCGTACACCCGTTCCCGGCCCCGCCCGATGCCCGCCGAGCGGGTCGCCCGGGTGGTGACCGACGCGGTCCGCAAGGGACGGGACGAGGTGTACGTCCCCCGCTGGCTGCGGATCCCGGTCGCCGTGCGCGGCGTCCTGCCCTGGGTCTACCGGCGTCTCGCGGGCAAGTACGGATGACGCGGTGCCCGTCCTGACCGTCGTGCTGGCACTGCTGGCGGCCCTCGCCAACGGCGCGGCCTCCGCTTTGCAGCGGCGCGCCGCCCTGCAGCAGGAGGAGGAAGAGGGCGCGGGGCACGGTCTGCGCGGGCGGCTGCGGCACCTGCTGCGACTGGTCCGGCGCCCGTTCTGGGCGGCCGGGATGGCGGCGCTCGCGGTCTCCGGGGTCCTGCAGGCCAGTGCCCTGGCGGTGGGGCAACTGTCGGTGGTGCAGCCGCTCATGGCCACCGAGCTGTTGTTCACCCTGATGGCGGGGAGCCTGGCGTTCTCCCGGCGGCCCGACGCCGGGACCTGGGTGTGGTTCCTGGCGCTGGCCGGGGGGCTGGCCCTGTTCCTCGGTGCCGCGACGCCGTCCGGCGGGCAGGCGCAGGCCCTGCCGGGCACCTGGCCGCGCGCCGGTGTGCCGCTGGCGCTGCTGGTGCTCGTCCTGTGGCTCGTCGGGCGGGCGCTGAGCGGCGGTGCGCGGGCCTGCGTCCTGGGGTGCGCCACGGCCGCCTGCTTCGCCTGCACGGCGGCGCTGATCAAGGACGTCACGGGTCGCATCCCCGAGGGCCTGCCGCGGGTGTTCACCTCCTGGCAGCTGTACGCGGTGGGCGCGGTCGGCCTGCTGAGCCTGCTGCTGCTCCAGGTCACCCTGCGGGCCGGCAGCCTCGCGGCGTCCCAGCCGGCGCTCACCATCGGGGACGCGGTGGTGAGCGTGGCGCTGGGCTGGGTGCTCTTCGGGGAACGGATCGCGCTCGGGGCGCACGTCGTGCCCGAGGCGGCCGGCGTCGCCCTGATGGCCGCCGGAGCCGTCGGCCTGTCGCGCTCGCCCGCCGTGGCCGGCGGCTGGGACGTGCCGCGCGGGAAGCGTCCGGGCACCCCGGAGAACCGTCACCGTACCGTCCACGGGGGGCCGGGATGAGGCGCGGCGGCGACGTCCGGCGGGCGGTGCTGGCGGGGGGCGTCCTGGCGGCCGGCCACATCGTCCCGGCCGCCACCTGGCTGCCCGGGCTGCGCCGCCGGGCCTTCCCCGCCCTGGCCGGCCTCGGACGCCCCGACCACGTGGCCCTCACCTTCGACGACGGGCCCGATCCGGTCTCCACCCCGCGCTTCCTGGACGCCCTCGACGAACTCTCGGTCCGGGCCACCTTCTTCGTCCTGGGCGCGCGGGTGGGCGCCCACCCACGGATCGTGCGTGAGGCCGTCCGGCGCGGCCACGAGATCGCCGTCCACGGCTGGACCCACGACCGCCCGTGGCTGCCCGGTCCCGCGCGCGACCGGGCCGACCTGGCCCGCGCCGTCCGGGCGGTCCGCGACGCCTGCGGCGCCGCGCCGGTCTGGTACCGCCCTCCGTACGGCATCCTCACCGGAGGGCGCTGGGCGGCGGCCGCGTGCACCGGCCTGACACCGGTCCTGTGGAGCGCCTGGGGCCGCGACTGGACGACCGGCGCCACCGGGGAGTCCGTACTGGCGACCCTCCGGCCCGATCTGCGCGCGGGCGCCACCGTCCTGCTCCACGACAGCGACCACGCCTCCGCCCCGGGTTCCTGGCGCGCCACCCTCGCGGCCCTTCCCACCCTGGTCACGGCATGCCGCGACGCCGGTCTGACGGTCGGTCCCCTCGTGGAGCACGGCGTCGGCGCGGGCGTTTGACGGTCGACCGGAGCCGACGGACACTCGATTGATAGGTGCCCGATACATTTCACCGAGAGTGACAACCGCGCCGCGGAGCCGGCCAGGGCCAACCCGATCCGTGACGTCGCGAACGACGGACGGGCACAGCGAGAGCCCGGAGGCATACGCATGTGCGGAATCGCCGGATGGATCTCGTTCCGCAGGGACCTGGGGAACGAGCAGGAAACAGTCGACGCGATGACCGAGACGATGGCCTGCCGTGGGCCTGACGACCGCGGCACGTGGGTCGACGGACCCGCCGCGCTCGGACACCGCAGGCTCGCGATCATCGACCTGCCGGGCGGCCGGCAGCCGATGAGCGCCGAGGCGCCCGAGGGCGGCGCGGTGGCGATGGTGTACTCGGGTGAGGCCTACAACTTCACCGAACTGCGCAGGGAACTGACCGTGCGCGGCCACCGCTTCACCACCACCTCCGACACCGAGGTGGTGCTGCGCGGCTACCTGGAGTGGGGGGAGGGCGTCGCGGAACGGCTCAACGGCATGTACGCCTTCGCCATCTGGGACAGCCGCGAGCAGAAGCTCGTCATGATCCGCGACCGGATGGGGATCAAGCCGTTCTACTACTACCCGACCGACGACGGCGTGCTGTTCGGGTCCGAGCCCAAGGCGATCCTGGCCAATCCGCTCGTCCCCCGCCGCGTCACCCTGGACGGGCTGCGGGAGCTCTTCGCCTTCGTCAAGACGCCCGGTCACGCGATCTGGGACGGCATGCGCGAGGTCGAGCCCGGCACCGTCGTCACCGTCGGGCGGGGTGGCATCCGCACCCACGTCTACTGGTCGCTGCGGACCGAGCCGCACACCGACGACAAGGAGACCTCGATCGCGCGCGTGCGCGAGCTGCTCGAGGACATCGTGCGGCGGCAGCTCGTCTCCGACGTGCCGCGCTGCACCCTGCTCTCCGGCGGTCTGGACTCCTCGGCGATGACGGCGATCGCGGCGCGGCAACTCGCCGACCAGGGCGAGAAGGTGCGCAGCTTCGCGGTCGACTTCGTCGGCCAGACCGAGCACTTCGTCCCCGACAGCCTGCGCGGGACGCCCGACACCCCGTTCGTCCACGACGTCGCCGAACTCTGCGGGACCGAGCACCAGGACATCGTCCTCGACTCCGACCAGCTCGCCGATCCGGACGTGCGGGCCAGGGTGATCCGCGCCCGTGACATCCCGGCCGGGCTCGGCGACATGGACTCCTCCCTCTACCTGCTGTTCAAGGCCATCCGGCAGCACTCCACCGTCGCGCTTTCCGGCGAGTCGGCCGATGAGGTCTTCGGCGGCTACCGCCAGTTCTTCGACGAGGAGGCCCGCAGGGCCGACACCTTCCCCTGGCTGGTGCGGTTCACGACGGAGTTCGGCGACGACGGCAACATCCTCAACGACCAGGTGGCCAAGTCCCTGGACCTGGAGGGCTACGTCCACGACGGCTACCGCCGCGCGGTCGCCGGCGTCGAACGCCTCGACGGCGAGAGCGACTTCGAGTACCGGATGCGCGTCATCAGCAACCTCCACCTCACCCGCTTCGTGCGCATCCTCCTCGACCGCAAGGACCGGGCGAGCATGGCCAACGGGCTGGAGGTCAGGGTCCCGTTCTGCGACCACCGCCTGGTCCAGTACGTCTACAACGCGCCCTGGTCGCTGAAGTCCTTCGACGGCAGGGAGAAGAGCCTGCTGCGCGAGGCCACCGCGGACGTGCTGCCCCGCTCGGTCTACGACCGGGTGAAGAGCCCGTACCCCTCCACCCAGGACCCCGGGTACTTCGTCGCGCTGCAGGAGAACGCCAAGGACCTGCTGGCCAAGCCCGCGCACCCGGTGTTCGACCTGGTCAGCCGGACCTGGCTGGAGGACGCGGTCAGGACCGACACCCCGGTCAGCACGCACGCCGCCCGGCACGGCCTGGAACGCGCCCTCGACCTGGCGCTGTGGATGGACCTGTACTCGCCCACGATCGGGATCCCCTGACCCGACGGAGACCACGCGAGGGGGCGGACGATGGCGGCGGTCGGTGAGGAAGACGCCCTGGACTTCGTGGTGTCCCTGCACCGCCTGGTGCGGCTGCTGCGCCGCGCCCGCCCCGAGCCGAGGGTCCAGCCGACCCCGCTCATCGTCCTCGCCCTGCTGAACCAGTACGGTCCCTCGCGCGTCGGCGTCCTCGCCGAGCGGGCCGCCTGCACCCAGCCCACGATCACCGCCGCGGTGACGCAACTGGAGACGGCCGGGCTGGTCCGCCGCGAACCCGACCCGGCCGACGGCCGTGCCACACGGGTGGTCATGACCGCGCCGGGCCGGCGGGAGCTCGTGCGGATGGCCCGCGGCGAGGCCGAGGCCCTCGCCGTGCGCCTGGGCACCCTGCCGCCGGAGGACGTGCGCAAGGTCCTCGACGCGGGCCGTCTGCTGCGGCGTCTGACGGACCGCGACTGACACCCGGACGGCACGGACATCGGGCGGTCCGGCCGTCTACCGGCACGACGTGCAGCGCCTGGTCGACTCCGTCGGCCAGGTCCTCGCCGCCCACACCTCGCTGGAGGCGTTCCGGAGCTGGTTCGCGACCCTCGCCGACGACGTCCGCGTCAGGCACGGGCTCGGCGAGGCCCTGCACGGCGCGGCGGCCCAGGACACCGTCGACCACGGGGCGTACGCCCCCGTGATGAGGGCCGTCGGCACGCTCCTGCCCGCCTGCGAGGCGGACGGCGGCGTCCGCCCCGGGCTCGCCCCGGAGGACGTGCTGCTGATGGGCTTCCTCTGGCGCGGCGCCCGGCCACGCCGACCGGGACCTCGTGGTCGTGGAGGGGGCTGCCGTGATCGACCCGCTGTGGTGGGTCTACGTCGGCGAGGGGTCGTGGCTCACGGCACGCCGCCGGCACGTCGGCTTCGTCAACGGCGACAGCTGTGCCCTGGTCGCGGTGGAGCGGGACGGGCCGGACCGCGTCCGCGTGACCCTGGACGCCGGCAAGGGCGACGAGGTCCACGTGATCCGGCTCTCCCCGGCCGACGGCAGGCCCGACCGCACGGTGAACCGGGGCTGACGCGCCCGCACCTCAGGCCCGTTGCCGGGTCGCCTGCCCCACGGGGGACAGCGCCGTGCGCAGCTGCCTCCGCCCGGAGACGCCGAGCTTGGTGAAGACGTTGCCGAGGTGCCACTCCACCGTGCGCGGACTGATGAACAACTGGGCGGCGATCTCGGCGTTGGTGTGTCCCTCCCTGGCCAGGGCCGCGATCTGCGCCTCCTGGCCGGTCAGCCGGTTCGCGGTGTCGACCGTCCGCTTGCGTACGGTCTCACCGGTCGCCAGCAGCTCGCGGAGGGCGCGCTCGGCGAAGCCGTCGGCCTTGAGCCTGCTGAACACCTCGTGGGCGGCGCGCAGTTGGTCGCGGGCCTCCTGGCGGCGGTTCCGGCGGCGCAGCCACTCCCCGTACAGCAGGCGGGCGCGGGCGAGATGGACGGCGATACGGCAGCGGCCGAGGTGTTCGACCGCCTCCCGGTAGAACGCCTCGGCGCGGTCGTCGTCGCTCAGCAGAGCACGTGCGCAGGCCTCCATGCCCAGTGCCCACTCGGTGCCGCTGGCGCGGGTGCGCTCGGAGAGCCGCTCCATCGCGGTGGCGGCCGCCTCCGGCCGTCCGCTGCTGACGGCCGCCTCGACGATCTCGAACAGGGTCCACCCGAGGAAGCCCAGGTCCTCGTACCGGCACGCGCGCGTCGCCGCCTCCAGCGCGGCGTCGTAGCGGCCGAGTCCGTTGTAGAGCACGGCGGTCGAGTACTCGGCGAGGCCGAGGGCGCGGCCCTCGCCGCGCTCGCCGACCTCCCGGATGTGGTGCTCGATCAGGTCCAGCGCCCGGGACTCCTGCGCACGCCAGGCGGCGAGCAGCAGCGAGGTGTACATCATCGGCACGCTGCCCGTCGCCTCCGAGATCGCGGTCGCCTCGTCGATCAGGGCCTCCGCGGTGTCGAACTCACCGGCGTGCACGTGGAAGCACGCCTGGTAGCTGAGCGCCATCGGGAGCACGGCGAGCGCTCCGCCCGCGCGGGCGATGCCCACCGCGCCGGAGGCCAGTTCGTGCCACGCCTCGTCGTCCCAGAGCTCCAACGCGAGGGGTTCGGGCGTCACCGGGCAGGCCAGCCAGAGCCAGCGCCGGTCGCCGTCCGCGCGGACGGTGCCGGAGCGCAGGTCCTGGCGGACGCGGTCCAGCGCGTCCCTGAGGGCGTCCACACTCGTGCCGAAGCCGTCGAGGACCAGGGCGGCCACGCTGTCCAGGAGCACGTCGAGGGTCCGTGGCACCGGGGGCTCGGGTGCCGCGCGGGCCTCCTCCGCGACCTCGCGCAGCCCGGGCCCCTCACTGAGTCCGCCCGCGAAGATCGCCGCGCCGACCGCCTCGAGCAGGGTGTCCCGGGCCAGGGCGGCGTCGAGCGGCTCCAGCCGACGCGCCGCGTCGAGCAGCAGCCGGGGCGCGACGCTCCCGCGCACCTGCGAGAACTCCAGGCGGGCCCGCAGCCGTTCCAGCCGGGCGCGCTGCAGGTCGTCGAGCGGGCCTGCCTCGGCGGTCGCCAGCAGGGTGCGCGCCCGGTCCACCCCGCCCGCGTCGATGGCCGCCTGGGCGGCGGCCAACGCGCGGCCGGCGCGGCGCGCGGGATCGGGGGTGAGTTCGGACGCCTGGCGCAGGAACGCGGCAGCGGCGGCGGCCCCTCCCCGGCCCTGCGCCCGGCACGCCGAACGCTCCAGGTCGAAGGCGACGCTCTCGTCGGGCCGCGCGGCGGCGTGGGCGCGGTGCCAGGCCCGGCGATCGGGGTCCAGTCCGGGATCGGTGGCCTCGGCCAGCGCGTGGTGCGCCGCCCGGCGTTCGGGTGCCGGCGCCCGCTGGTAGACGGCCGAGCGCGCCAGGGGGTGCGGGAAGCGCACCTTGGCGCCGAACTCGACCAGCTCCGAGGCCTCGGCCGGTCCCGCGGCGTCCGCCGGTATCCCCTGCACGGCGGCCGCACGCCACAGCAGCTCCACGTCGCCGGTCGGCTCGGCCGCCGCGGTCAGCAGCAGCCGTCGGCAGTGCCGCGGCAGTGACAGGAACCGCTGGTGGAACGCACTCTCCACGTGTCCCGCCGCCGGACGCCTGCCGGGGAGCCAGAAGCCGCCCGCCAGCTCGGACGGGGTGAGCGTGCTCGGCAGGTGCAGCAGGACCATCGGGTTGCCGTGGGCCTCGGCGACGATCCGGTCCCGCACGAGCGGATCGAGCGGTACCCGGACGGCAGAGGCCAGCAGGGCGCGCGCGTCGGGTTCGCTGAGGCCCGCCACGGCCAGCGCGGGGAGTCCGGCCAGTTCCCCGTCGTCGTCGGGCTCGCGTACGGCCAGGACCATCGCCACCGCTTCGGCCATCAACCGCCTGGCGACGAAGGCCAGCACTTGCCGGGACCCGTCGTCGAGCCACTGCGCGTCGTCGACGAAGCACGCCAGCGGGCGCTCCTCCGCGGCGCCTGCCAGCAGGCTCAGTACGGCCAGGCCCACCAGGAACCGGTTGGGCGCCGGGCCTTCGCACAGCCCGAAGGCGACGGACAGGGCGTCCCGCTGGGGTGCGGGCAGCTCACCGAGCCGGCCCAGCAGGGGAGCGCAGAGCTGGTGGAGGCTGGCGAACGGCAGCTCCATCTCGGACTCGACGCCCGCGATGACGGCGGTGCAGAAGCCGGTGGCCCGGGCTGCCGTGTGGTCGAGGAGCGCGGTCTTGCCGATCCCCGGCTCGCCGCGTACGACCAGCACGGCACTGGTGCCCGCCCGTGCCGCGGCCAGCACCCGCTCCAACGCGGCCAGCTCCCGGTCCCGGCCCCGCAGCCCCAGCTGTGCGTCGATGGCGGGCACGCCCATGGGTCGATCTTCCTGATCTCCTGTGCGACGTGCTCATTTTAGTGCATTCGGGTGATTCGGGTGTCTTGCTCCGAGGTGTGGCCCCCGGGGGATGACCGCCGTGCCCGGGGTGCGGCCCCGGGGCGATCCCCGGGGTTTCCCCTGGGGCGATGCCTGCCGCATCCGCGTCACTTTGGCGTAGCCGGCGACGCAGGGTCGCCGCAGACAACGAGGAGAGACCAGATGTCCTTCACTCCGCAGACCCCGGAGATCCGTCCGTTCACGTTCGAGTTCTCCGATGCGGAACTCGCGGACCTGCGCGCACGCATCGAGGCGACGCGCTTCCCCGAGAAGGAGACCGTCGGCGACCAGTCCCAGGGCACCCAGCTCGCCACCGTCAAGGAGCTCGCCCGCTACTGGGCGACGGAGTACGACTGGCGCAAGGTCGAGGCGAAGCTGAAGGCCCTGCCGCACTTCGTCACCGAGATCGACGGGCTGGACATCCACTTCATCCACGTGCGCTCCAAGCACGCGGACGCGCTGCCGGTGATCGTGACGCACGGCTGGCCGGGCTCGATCGTCGAGCAGCTGAAGATCGTCGAGCCGCTCACCGACCCGACGGCCCACGGCGGCGACGCCTCCGACGCCTTCCACGTGGTGATCCCCTCGATGCCGGGCTACGGCTTCTCCGGCAAGCCCACCGCCAAGGGCTGGGGCCCGGAGCGCATAGCCGCCGCCTGGGGCGAGCTGATGAAGCGCCTGGGCTACACCAAGTACGTGGCGCAGGGCGGCGACTGGGGTGCGGTCGTCACGGACCTCATGGGCGTGCAGGAGCCCGAGGGCCTGGTGGGCATCCACACCAACATGCCGAAGGTGATCCCGCCGGCGATCGAGGAGGCGATCGTGGCCGGCAACCCGCTGCCGTCCGACGTCGTCCTCGCCAACGACGAGGAGAAGGCCGCGGTCGAGCAGCTCGACTTCGTGTACCGGCACGTCTACTACGCGTACATGATGGGCTCGCGCCCGCAGTCGCTGACCGCCCTGGCGGACTCCCCGGTGGGCCTGGCGGCCTTCCTGCTCGACCACGACAAGGCCAGCCTGGAGCTGATCACCCGGTCCTTCAACGGCGTGAGCGAGGGTCTGACCCGCGACGACGTCCTGGACAACATCACGCTGTTCTGGCTGACCAACACGGGGGTCTCCGCGGCGCGCCTGTACGGGGAGAACACGACACCGTTCTTCGGCGCGAAGGGCGTCAAGCTCCCCGTCGCCGTCAGCGTCTTCCCCGACGAGCTGTACCAGGCCCCCCGGAGCTGGGCCGAGCAGGCCTACCCGAACCTGGTCCACTACAACCGGCTCCCCAAGGGCGGGCACTTCGCCGCCTGGGAGCAGCCGGAGCTGTTCGTGAACGAGGTCCGCACGGGCTTCCGCCCGATGCGCTAGGCGGCCCCGGGGTTGCGGGATCCCACCGTCCGCGGGGACGGTGGGATCCCGGGCCCCATCACGAAGGAGGTTCCGCCATGGACGTCCCGACCCTCGCCGGGCTCCTGCACGAGACCGAGGACCGCCACGGCGCCTACGAGGCGACTGCCCCGGAGCACCACTGGTGGGACTGGTACGCCGCCTACCTGTTCGCCCGCGAGCAGGGCCGCACCCCGGACGAGGCCGCCCGTGAGGCCGCGGCCCACATGGAGGCGCTGCTGAAGTAGGCCGTACCTCACGAGGCGAGCGCCGCTGCCCAGTCGCGGAACGACTGCGGGGGCCGCAGCCCGGCGATCCCGTGGCGTCCGGATACCCAGGTGGGTGCGGCGTGGACGCCGTGCCGCCAGGCGAGCAGCTCCGACGCGGCCAGCCCTTCGGCCATCGCCGCGGAGCCCCAGGCGGCGTGCAGCCCGTCCGCGTCGCCCCCGGCCTCCTCGGCGAGGGAGACCAGCAGCTCCCGGGACCCGATGTCGAGGCCGTCGGCGAAGTTGGCCGCGAACACCGCGGTGGCGAAGCGGCCGGCGGCTTCCGGGTCGCCCGCGGCGAGCCATGCGTGGGCTTCCAGTGCGGGGCGCGAGTGGGTGACGCGGTCCGTCCGGCGCAGCGGCAGGCCCGCCGCCTCGGCCTCGTGGGCGAGGAGCGCGTATGCGGGGTCCGTGCGCCGGCCGGGAGGGCTGCCGCCGGGCCCCGTCCAGGGGTGGCTCCGCAGCGCGTGCCCGACCACGCGGATGCCGTGCTCACGGAGGATCCGGGTGCGGTCCTGGGCCACGTAGCAGTAGGGGCAGATGAAGTCGAACCAGTGCTCGGCGGTCGCGGTGTGCGGCGGCGAGCAGGTCCCGGGGGCGGGGGTGACGATCATCTGGTGCTCCTCACGAGTTCGCGAGATTCGTTACCACTGATATCTGTAACGTAACTCACTTCCGAAGTTCTTCCCGCCCCGGGCCGCGGCCGGTTGCGGGAGTTCAGGAGGCGACGAGTGCGCGCAGGGCCGACGCGACGAGTCCCGGGTCCTCCTCCGCCATGAAGTGGCCGCAACCGACCGTGGTGTGCGTCAGGTCGGGGGCCCAGGCCTGCCAGAGGGCGCGGGCGTCGTAGCCGAGGGCGGCGCCCCAGTCCTGCTGGAGGACCGCGACCGGCATCCGGAGCCGCCGGCCTGCGGCCCGGTCGGCGCGGTCGTGGTCGGCGTCGACGGTCGCCGAGGCGCGGTAGTCGGCCACGATCGAGGGGACGGCCGCGCGGCACGCGTCGAGGTAGGCGGCGCGCACGCCGGGTGGGAAGGTCTCCGGGGAACGGTTCCACGCGTCGAGGAAGTGCCCGAAGAAGGCGTCCGGGGCGGCGGCGATCATCTGCTCGGGCAGGCCCGGGGGCTGGGCCATCAGGTACAGGTGGAAGCCCACGGCCGCGTCGGCGCCGCGCAGGACGTCCCACATGTCCAGGGTCGGCAGCACGTCGAGTACGGCCAGCCGGCTGACCGCGTCGGGATGGTCGAGCCCGGCGCGGAAGGCGACCAGGGCGCCGCGGTCGTGGCCGGCGAGCGCGAAACGGTCGTGACCGAGCGCGTGGGCCAGCGCGACGACGTCCGCGGCCATGGTGCGCTTGGCGTACGTGGCGGGTCCCGCGGGGGCCGGTTTGTCGCTGGCACCGTAACCACGCAGGTCGGGGCAGATCACGGTGTGGTCGGCGGCCAGGTCGGCGGCGACGTGCCGCCACATGAGGTGGGTCTGCGGGAAGCCGTGCAGGAGTACGACGGGGCTGCCTGAGCCGCCGACGGCGACGTTGAGGGCGACGCCGTCGGCGACGGGGACGCGGTGGTAGGCGAAGCCGGGGAGGACCGGTGTCATGGTGCGCTGCTCTCGTTCGGTGGCGGGGGAGTGACGTGCCCGGCGGCGGCGGACGTCCCGAGCCTCCCGCCCGCGAATCAGCATCCGGTCAGCGCGTACCGTGGCAGCGGGGAGGTCGGCCGGAGAGGTGGGCAGGGTGCTGGTCGCTTTCGGTGTGCTCGGGCCGGTCGTCGCCTGGGACGGCGACGGTCGCGCACTGGCGCTCAAGGGCCCTCGGCACCGGGAGGTGCTGGCGCGGCTGGTGCTGGCGCGCCGTCGCGTCGTACCGGTGACCCGCCTGGTGGCGGACCTGTGGGACGAACCCCCGGCCGGCGCCGTCGGGGCCGTGCAGACCTTCGTCGGGGCGTTGCGCCGCGAGCTGGAACCGGAGCGGCCGCCCCGCGCGCCCGCCCGGCTGCTGGTCACCGCGGGCACCGGGTACGCGCTGCGGGCGGACCCGGACGCCGTGGACGCCTGGCGGTTCGAGTCCGCCGTCGACGCCGCCGCGGCACTCCCGCCCGCAGCGGCGCTGACGCGGCTCGAGGAGGCGCTGGAACTGTGGCGCGGTCCCTCGTACGGCGAGTACGCCGACCGGGAGTGGGCCCGCGGCGAGCGCTCCCGCCTCGCCGAACTGCGGCTGCGGGCGGTGGAACGGCGGGCCGAGGCCCGGCTGGAGCTGGGCCTTGCCGCAGAGGCGGTGCCCGACCTGGACGCGCACCTGATCGCGCATCCGTGGCGGGAGGACGCCTGGCGGCTGCTGGCGCTCGCGCTGTACCGGTCGGGCCGTCAGGGGGACGCGCTCGCCGTGCTGCGCCGGGCCCGCGCGATGCTGGCCCGCGGACTGGGGCTCGACCCGGGAGCGGCGCTGCGCCGCCTGGAGGCGGACATGCTCGCCCAGGACCCGCGCCTGGACCCGCCGGCGCCCGCGCCCGCCGGCCCGGGCGACGCGGCCGCCCGGGTGTGGGCCCGGGCGGCCGAGGCGTACGACCGCACGGTCGCCGCCGGGGCCCGCGCACGGCTGGAGTCGACGGTCGGCCTCCTCCGCAATCTCGCGCTGACCGGGGGCGGCGGCCTGGCGGCCACCCGGGAGCACCGCCTGGCGGCCGTCGCCGCGGCGGAGGAGTCCGGCGACCCGGAGCTGACCGCCCGGGTGATCGGTGCCTACGACGTCCCCGCGATCTGGACCCGCAGCGACGACCCGGAGCAGGCCCGCCGTATCGTCGCCGCCGCCGAGCGCACCCTGGCCGCCCTGCCCGCGGACGCCGCGCACGAGAGCGCACGCTGCCGCCTGCTGGCCACGATCGCGGTGGAGACGCGCGGCATCCGCTCCGCCCGCGGATCGCTGGCGGCCCGGCAGGCCGAGGAGACGGCCCGCCGGCTCGACGACCCGGCGCTCCTGGCCTTCGCGCTCAACGGGGTGTTCATGCAGACCTGCGCCCGGGCGGGCCTCGCGCCGCGGCGGGACGCGATCGGTGCCGAACTGGTGGCGCTGGCCCGGCGGCACGGGCTGACGACGTACGAGGTGCTCGGTCACCTGATCCGCGTCCAGGCCCGCAGCGCGCTCGCCGACCTCCCCGCGGCCGACGTGCACGCCGCCGCCGTCGACGTCCTGGCCGAACGCCACGAACTGCCCCTGGCGGGCGTGTTCACGCAGTGGTACCGGGCCCTGCGGACGGCGGCCTCCGGGGGCGGGCCGCGGGCCGGGGCCGCCTACCGGGCCGCCGCCGCACGACTGGAGGGCGCCGGGATGCCGGGTGTCGAACGGGGTCTGCTGCCGCTCGCGCTGCTCTGCCTCGACCTGGCCGACGGCAGCGTCCCGGCGGCGCGGATCGCCGAGCGTGTCGACCCCGCGGCGGAGTGGGGGCCGTACCGGCCGTGGGCCGAACCCTTCGTCCTGCTGCGCGCCGGCCGCCGCGCCGAGGCCCTGACGGCCCTGCGGGCCCTGCCCGAGCCACCCCCCGACCTGATGTACGAGGCACTGTGCTGCGTGCAGTCCGTGCTCGCCGTCGAGCTCGGCGACCGCGACGCCCTGGAGGCGCTCCACGCCCGCCTGCTCCCCGCCGCCGGGGAACTCGCGGGCGCGGGCAGCGGTCTGCTCACCGCGGGCCCGGTGGACCGGTACCTGGTCGACCTCGCCGCGGCGCTCGCCGCGTAGACCCGACGTGCCCGCACCGCCCCGAAAGAGGAAGGGCCGGCACCCCGTGAGGTGCCGGCCCCTTACATCCCCGGTGGGTCAGATGGGGAGGATGTTCTCGGCCTGCGGGCCCTTCTGGCCCTGCGTGACGTCGAAGCTCACCTTCTGGCCCTCCTGGAGCTCACGGAAGCCCTGGGTGGCGATGTTGGAGTAGTGAGCGAAGACGTCGGCGCCGCCGCCGTCCTGCTCGATGAAGCCGAAGCCCTTTTCCGAGTTGAACCACTTCACGGTGCCGGTCGCCATGGGAATCTCCTTCGGGAGCAGTACATGAAGCCCGCACTTTGCGGACTTCCGTCGCCGCAATGACCCCTCCGGGACAACCGGAAAACAAAAAATGCACCTGTCGGTCACATCCCGGCAGGTGCACGTAAAGTTCATGGGTACCAAAACTGCAACGCGATCAACCTAGCACAGGCGTCGTCGGACGACCACGGGGCCGGGTCCGCCACCGGTCGTGGCGGACCCGGCCCCGTGGGTGTCCGGTCAGTAGGTGAACCGCTGGAGGCCGTTGGCCCAGGGGTTCACCAGGAAGACGGTACGCGTGGCGGGGTCGAGGAACAGGCCGCGCCGGCTGGTGAAGTCGAAGTTGGACGTGCTCAGCGTGGAGTTGACGAGGTTGGCGACGGGGTGCCGGGCGAGCACCTTCCCGGTGTCGGGGTCGAGGACGGTGATCTCGCTGAGGGCGTTGTTGTCGCCGGTGGTGGCCTCCTCGTACAGGTGGGCGACGAGGGCGACGTGGTGCCGGGTGTCGAGCACCGGCCACATGACGCCCCGGGTGCCCAGGTCGGCCGGCGCGGAGGTGGCCAGGGACTTCTGGTCGGCCGAACGCCAGGTGCCGGTCGGGAACTCGCCCGTGGTGTAGCTGGGGGTGGCGGGTCCCGCGGCGACGTACACCCGGTCGCCCTTGCCGTCGGGCAGGAGCCCGGCGGTGCAGGCGGGCATGGTGGTCAGCGGCGACACCTCACGGGTGCCGGCGTCGACCGAGACGGCCCAGTAGGGGACGCGCCCGGACAGGCAGGGCCCCATGGTGCCGGTGGTGGCCACGAAGAACGTGCCGGTGGACGCGTCGACGGAGACGTTGCCGAAGGCCCGCCCCGGGTTGTCCGCGTTGAGCGGGATCGGCGCGGAGACCTTGCCGGTGGCCATGTCGACGGTCCACAGCGAGGCCACGCCCGAGACCCCGTCGAAGGTCGTCACGGCCGCCCGGTGCCGGGCCGGGTCGACGGCTCCGCCCTGGAAGTACACCGACGTCGAGCCGGTGCCCGGATCGAGGGCGCTGAGCTTCACGCGCGCACCGGTCTTCGTGTCACGCAGGTCGACCTCGGGGAGCACACCGCCGTCGAACGGCCGGTGGCCGATCAGGGTGTGTCCCGTGCCGGCGTCGGCCCCCAGGACCTCCTGCATCATCGAGGTGCCGGTCTCGCGGGACACCGTGGTGCCGAGGGTTCCCTCGGAGAGCGAGTACGCGGTGGTGGCCGAGCCCTCCAGGTGGATCCAGCCGTCGTCGCCCTCGGCGAAGTCGTCGGTGGCGAGCAGCGCCGTGCCCCCGCTGACCTCGATGTTCTCCAGGGTGCCGGAGACCGTGTCGCCGTCGAGGTACTGCACGAACGACGTGGGCGAGGCCTGCCCGACGGGCTTGCCCGCCCGCGTGGGCAGGACCCGGACCGGGTACTGCAGTCCGGTCGGCAGGCCGAGGGCCTTGAGGTCGAGCACGGTGCGGCCCTTCACCGACGGCAGGGCCCGGAAGAGGGTGGAGGCGTGGTCGACGCCGTTGTCGTCGCGGCCGCTGCCGTTCTGGTTGGTGGCGGTGTTGAGCGCCCCGTACAGGGTGGGTGCCGGGGTGAGGAACTCGATGGCCGCGCCGTCGGCGTGCGGAGCCGAGGAGGCGTCCCAGGAGACCGTCAACCGCGGCGTGGCCCGGGTCAGTTCGACGGCGTGCGCCGTGGCGGACTTCCCCTGTCCCAGCAGCGGTGCCTGCGGCCGCTGGTCGGCGCCGGGTCCGACGCGCAGCGCGCGGAAGTCCCCGAAGACCTGGCCGTCGTAGAGCGTGACGCCGATGCCGTAGAGCCCGGCGCCACCCGGCGCGAAGGCGGCGGCGGGGATGGTCACCGTGCCCTTGGTGCCGGTGAGCGGGGTGCGCCACTGGGCACGCCACTTGTCGCTGGTGGTGAAGGGCGTCCAGTGGCCGACCGAGGAGAGCACCAGCTCGGGGGCGGTCGCGTCCCGCAGGCCGGTGAGGTCGTAGTGCACGGTGACGGACTTGCCCAGCGGGGACGAGCCGGGCGCGGTCGGGGCCTTCGGCTGCACATAGGTGCCGTCGGCGGCGCCGAAGGTGAGCCGCTGACCGGTCGAGGCCACCACCTTGTGCCCGTCGAGCGCCTCGAACGTCACCTGCACGGTGCGCGCTTCGCCGGAGGCGAGGGGCAGGCCGGCGGCGGCCAGCAGCTCACGCGGCAGGACGCGCAGGCTCGGGCCGGCGGACGGGATCGTGCCGTGCTCGCCGACGCGCAGACGGTACGTCAGCTTCCGGTGCCCGCCGGTGAGGTCGAGACCGAAGGTGATGGGTGAGACCGCGTTCTGCCCGGACGGGTTGCCCCAGGCGTCGGCGGGGCCCGCCAGGTCGATCGCGGAGGGATCGGTGGCCTCGACGAAGGCGGTGGTCGGGCTCACCGACAGCAGCTGGCGCTCGGCGACGGACAGCCGCACCGCGGCCGGGGTGAGCGAATGGCGCTTGGCGAGCACCTTCTCCACCGCCGCGGTCACGTCCAGCTGCGGGCCCATGCGCAGTTCCCGGTCGGCCTGCGGGGGCTGGGCGATCGGGCGGCCGGTGTCCACCAGCAGCTTCCGGACCTCACGCGGGCTGAGCTTCTGCCCGGTCGCCTCGGCGGCCGCCAGCACGTTGGCCGCCGCGGCGGCGATCATCGGGGCCGAGGCCGAGGTGCCGCCGTTGAGCACCACGCCCGGCCCGTCCGGTGTGTGGATCAGCGAGGGCAGGTTGTCGCCGGGCGCCGCCAGGTCGATCCGGGTGCCGAACCCCGAGGAGTAGCCGGCGGAGCCGTTGTAGCGGGTGGTCGGGTAGACGGCGGTGCGTACGTCGTCCGAGCTCAGGGTGTCGTCGACGGTGGTGCCGCCGGCGGCGATCACCCCGGTGTCACGGACCAGGGTGGGGGTGGTGGTGGGGGCGACGTCGTCGATGGACGTCTGCGCGCGGCTGCTCGACGTCACGTCGGTCGGGGTGCTGCCGCCGTCGGGGCCGACCGACACCGGCAGGCCCAGGCGGGTGCCGTCGTTGGACGACACGACCACGACGATCCCCGAGTCCACGATGGCGCGCAGGGTGTCCCTGATCTCCGGGTCGTCCTCCAGCCACCGCGAGGGGAAGCCGATCGAGCCGTCCGTGCCGAAGCCGAGGCTCGCGGTGATGACGTCCGGCCGGGGCTTCTGGGCGGCCGCGGCCCGCAGCGCGGCCGCGATGCCGGTGGCCGAGGGCTCCTCGGGGATCACGAGCCGGTACTGCGCCCCGGGCGCGATGCCCAGCAGGTCGGTGGCGCCGCTGCCGGTGGCCTCCGGGCGCTGCCGGTCGTGCGGCAGCGGGGCCATCATCGAGAAGTCGAGCAGCACTTCGGCGAGGTTGGGGTCCTGGCCCTCGATGGCGCCGGCCGGGTCGAGGCGGCCCTTGTTGTCGCTGGTGTAGGTCGGTATGAGCGGCAGGGAGGGGAAGTCGAGGTAGCGCTTGCCGTCGCGGAGCACCGTGGTGGGGCCGTTGAGGCGCACGTACTCGTCGCCCGCGTCGGCCATGCCCTGGTCGGTGAGGTCGCCCAGCGACACGTTGGTGATGACCTGGCCCTCACCGGGCAGCGCGCGGAGGTACGTCGCGGTGTCCCGGAAGGCACCGACCGCGTTGACGCCGCCCGCGTTGAGATAGGACTGGAAGGACGTGGTCAGGCCCTCGTTGGTGGGCAGGTCCTTGGCGGCGGAGGGGGCGGCGGTGCGGGCCGCGCTCCGGTCGCCGATGCCGCCGACGGCCTCGCGGACCGCCTTCGGGAGCGGGACGGCGCCGGAGTTCATGGTCCGGGGGCGCACCGCGGAGCCGGCGCCGGTGGCGCCGCCCACGCTGTACGGCGTGAGCGCGGCGGCGTCGGCCCGGCGCTGGAGGATCTCGGCGGACGGGGTCAGGGAGCCGCCGAACGCGCTGCGGCCCTTCGTGCCCGCCACGGGGAAGGCCCGGGTGGTGCCGTCCTTGCGGGTCAGGGTGCCTGACCCGTCGTCGGACCAGCGCAGCACCGAGCCGTCGTCGAGGGTGAGGGAGTGTGCCGCGGGGGCCGCGTGGGCCGCGGCCCGGGACGCCGGGGCGTCCGGATCCGCGGCGTGCGCGACGGAAGGCGCGGCGATCGTGGACAACAGGGCGGCGAGCGCCGTCAAACGCGCTCGTCTGAAGCGGTGGGACATGCAACGCCCTTCGGTGATCGGGTGAGGAACGTGCAGAGGGCCGGCGGGTCTTCGGGACGGGCGGACGGAGCTCACCTTGACGCTGCCACGTCACACCGGACAAGCTCCCGCAGCTGCGGGTTTGTGCAGTTGCCCACATGCGCGGGGTGCGGCACGGCCCGGCGGGACGGTCATGCGCCGTCCCGCTCCGCGACGCGGACCAGGTGCACCGCCGAACTGGCCCAGTCGCCCGGCGGCAGGTCGAGCACGAGCCCGTACCCGACGAGCACGGCCGCATGGTGCACGGTCCCCGTGCGCGTGTCGCGGTAGCGGGCCCCGGCGGTGAGGCCGCCCAGCCGCACCGGTCCCCGCGGGCCGCCGTGCCGCTGGACGCGCTGCCAGGCGAGCACCAGCGCCTCGCTCCCGTCGTGCGCGGCGTACTCCACGACCGTGGGACCGTCGTCCCCGGGACCGCGCAGCCGGTGCAGCGCTCCGTGCTGGACGAGGTGACGGACCCGCTTGTACTCGGCCACCAGCTCCGCCCCGGCGGCCAGTTCCTCCTCGGACCAGCGGGTGAGGTCACCGCCGATGCCGAGCAGCCCGGCCATCGCGACGTGGAAGCGGAAGCGCAGCGGCACCGTGCGGTGCGTCAACTGGTTCGGGACGTCGGTCACCCAGGCGGCCATGGTGCGCGCGGGGTAGACCTGGCCGTAGCCGTGCTGGATCGCCACGCGGTCGGCGGCGTCGGTGTTGTCGGAGGGCCACGCCTGGTCGGTGCGGGAGAGGATGCCGAGGTCCACCCGGCCCCCGCCGCCGCTGCAGGACTCGATCCGCAGCCGCGGGTGGTCGGCGCGGAGCCGGTCGATCACCCCGTAGAGGTGGTGCACGTACCGCGTCCACAGCCGGTCCGCGCCGTCGTCGCGGCCGGGCCAGCCGGCCTCGCTGAAGGCGCGGTTCATGTCCCATTTGAGGAAGTCGACGCCGTTCTTCGCGACGAGCCGGGTGAGCCAGTCGTACGCCCAGTCGGCGACGTCCTGCCGCGCGAAGTTGAGCACCAGCTGGTTGCGCAGCTCGGTCCGGTTCCGGTGCGGGACGTGCAGCACCCAGTCGGGGTGCTCGCGGTACAGGTCGCTGTCCGGGTTGACCATCTCCGGCTCCACCCACAGGCCGAAGCGCATCCCGAGCCGGTGCACCTCGTCGGCGAGGGGGGCCAGCCCGGAGGGGAAGCGGTCGGCGGCCGGGGTCCAGTCGCCGAGGCCCGCGCGGTCGTCGCGCCGTGCCCCGAACCACCCGTCGTCGACGACGTACAGCTCCACGCCGAGCGCCGCGGCCCGGGCGGCGAGCGCCGTCTGGCCGGGCTCGTCGACGTCGAAGCCGGTGGCCTCCCAGGAGTTGTAGAGCACCGGAGCCGTCTCCCGCGGGTGCGGCAGGACGTGGGCCAGGGTGTACGCGTGCCAGGCGCGACTGGCCGCGCCGAAGCCCCCGCCGGTGTACAGGCCCGCGAAGGTGGGGGTGGTGTACTCCTCGCCCGCGGCCAGCGGCACGCTCGTACCGTCGTGTCCCGCACCTCCCGTGAAGCCGGCGCGCCCGTCGGGGGTGCGCTGCGCGGTGACACGCCAACTGCCGCTCCATGCCAGGGCGGCGCTCCACACCCGGCCGTGGGTCTCCCCGGCGTCACCCGCGTCGACCATCACCCACGGGTTGGCGTGGTGGCTGGTGACGCCACGGCGGCTGGTCAGCACGGTCTCGCCGTACGGCAGCCGGTCCCGGCGCAGTTGGCTCTCCGCGGACCACTGGCCGGTGACGTGGCTGAGCCGGTAGTCGGGCAGCGGCGGCAGGCTCCAGGCGGCGGAGTCGGCGCGGAGCACCGTGAGGTCGTGCTCGCCCGCGTTGCGCAGGACGGTGCGCCGCTCGATGACGTCGCTGTCGTCGTGGAGACGGTAGTGGAGGGTGACCTCCAGCGGGTGGACGCGGTCACGGAACCTCAGCGCCAACTCGTGCACACCGGGCGCGGGTTCCCGCACGTCATGCCCCGTCGGCTGCCACTCGAAGCCCCGGCTCCCGTCGGGGAGGCGGACCTGGAGGGACGGTACCCCGAAGCGGGCCCCGCCGTCGACGGGGAGTTCCTCGCCCACCGGCGGACGGCCCTCGAAGCTGCTCGCGTCCGGTCCCGGCGGGACGGCGAGTTCGGCCGCCTCCTGCAGGGTCAGCCGCGGGCCCCAGGCGACGTGGCAGGGGGCACCGGTCGCGTCGATGCGCAGCGCGTACGACGTGCGCGGGGTGCTCAGCAGCCAGATCCCGGTGTCCGGGGCATGGGAGATCACGGGCATGGGTCCTCACGTTCGGGTCGCGCCAGGAGACAGGCGGCAGCCAATCCTTACCTTGGATCACATGTCAACACCCACTCGGATCCGGCCTTTTCCAGATGAGGCGCCCTCATGTGGGCTACTTCCGAGGAGTCTTGCTTCTTTTATTGACAGCAGAAAAGAACCCACCTAGGTTCCCGGCCATGCCCTCGATCCCTCCGGGGGAGGCGTTCCCGGCCCACACGCCGGCCGCCTCCCAGATCTTCACCACCGTCCTGTGCCACGGTCCGCTCACCCGCACCGAGATCGCCAAGCGTGCCGGGCTGTCCGCGGCCGCGGTCACCAAGGCGGTCCGGCCGCTGATCGAGGCCGGTTACCTGGTCGAGGACGTGGACGAGGAGGCGCGTCCTTCCCTGGGACGGCCGGCCAACCCCGTACGGGTGGACGGCGGCCGGGCGCTGTTCATCGGCCTCAAGATCACCGGCGACGAGATCATCGGCGTGCTCACCGACCTCTGCTGCCGGATCCGCACCTCCCGCCACGTGCCGCTGGCCGCCCCCGACCCCAGGGCCGTCCTGGCGTCGGCGGCGGCACTGGTGCACGAACTGCTGGCGGAGGCCGACGGTTTCGGCGTCCCCGTCAGCGGCCTGGGCATCGCGGTCTCCGGTGACGTGGACCGGGCCGGCGGCCTGGTGCGCTACTCCCCCTTCCTCGACTGGCGCGACATCCCGCTGGCCGAGCTGGCGGGGATGACCACCGGCCTGCCCGTCACCGTCGACAACGACGTCAGGGCGCTCACCGTCGCCGAGCAGTGGTTCGGCGCCGGGGTGGGCCTGTCCGACTTCGCCGTGGTGACGGTCGGCGCGGGCATCGGCTGCGGTCTCGTCGTGCACGGGCGGGTGGTCTCGGGCGCGTACGGGGTGGCCGGGGAGATCGGGCACCTGTCCATCGACCCGGCGGGACCGCTGTGCCACTGCGGCAACCGCGGGTGCGTGGAGGCGATCGCCGCGGACCCGGCGATCGTGCGCGCGGTCCGCGAGGCGACGGGCACCCCCGTGGCCGACGCCGCCGAGGCACTGCGACTGGCCCACGGCGGCGACCCGGGGGCCAGGGAGGTGTACGCGCGGGCCGGCGAGGCGATCGGCCGGGCCATCGGCTCGGTGGCCAACCTCTTCGGCCCGGAGCGCGTGATCATCTCGGGCGAGGGCCTGGTGGCCCACGACCTGTTCGCCGACCAGATCCTCGAGGCCTTCGCCGCCTCCGCCTTCGGCACCGCCGGGCAGTGCGACCTGCGGACCCGTCCGCTGCCCTTCGAGGAGTGGGCGCGCGGGGCCGCGGCCACCGCGATCCAGTCCTTCATCAGATCAGACACGTACTAGGAGTAGCGATGACGCTGCAGAGCCGCACCGTCCTGACCGCGCCTCAGCCCAGCCGCCGCACCATGGTCGGCGGGCTGTTCGGGCTCGGAGCCGCGGCGCTTGCCGCCCCCCTCCTCACCGCCTGCGGCGGGGGAGCGGCGGCCGACCCCAAGACGGTGACCTTTGGGTCCAACGGGGCCGACGCCACGCCCAAGTCCGCCTACGCGGCGGTGACCAAGGCCTTCACCAAGGACAGCGGTCTGACGGTCAAGACCAACACCGTCGACCACGACAGCTTCCAGAAGGGCATCTCCAGCTACCTGCAGGGCACTCCGGACGACGTCTTCACCTGGTTCGCCGGCTACCGCATGCAGTACTTCGCCAAGAAGGGCCTCGCCACCCCCCTCGACGACGTGTGGGAGAAGATAGGCGGCGGCTTCAGCGAGGCCACCAAGCAGCTCTCCCGGGGCGAGGACGGCAAGTTCTACTTCGTCCCGCTCTACAACTACCCCTGGGGCGTCTTCTACCGGAAGAGCCTCTTCCAGGAGCGCGGCTACACCGTCCCGCGCACCTGGTCGGAGTTCACCGCGCTCGCCAAGCGGATGAAGAAGGACGGCCTCTCCCCGATCGCCTCCGGTTACGGAGGCGGCGACGCCTGGAGCATCCTCGGCGCCTTCGACTACCTCAACCTGCGGGCCAACGGCTACGACTTCCACATGTCCCTGATGCGCGGCGAGGTCTCCTGGACCGACAAGCGCGCCGTCGCCACCCTCGACCTGTGGCGCGAGATCAGCCCGTACTACCAGCAGGGCGCCGGCGGACGTTCGTGGCAGGACGCGGCCCAGTCGCTGCTGGACAAGAAGTCCGGCATGGCGGTCATCGGCCTCTTCCTCGGCCAGCAGGTCACCGACGAGGCGCTCCGCTCCGACATCGACTTCTTCCCCTTCCCCGAGATCGACCCGGCCAACGGGCAGGACGCCGTCGAGGCGCCCACGGACGGCTTCATGCTCAGCCGCCGTCCCAAGAACGAGAAGGGCGCCAAGAAGCTCCTGGAGTTCCTCGGCAGCGCCAAGGCCGAGGGCCTGTACATGGGTGTCGACCCCAGCAACGTGGCCGTCCACGCGCAGGCCGACACCGGCTCCTACAACCCGCTGCAGAAGAAGTCCGCCGAACTCATCGCCTCCGCCAAGCACATCACCCAGTTCGCGGACCGCGACAGCGACCCCGGGTTCATCTCCACGGTCGTCCTGCCCGGACTCACCCAGTGGCTCGGCCACCCGGACGACGGCTCGGCCCTGCTGAAGCGCATCGAGTCGCAGCGCTCGCGCTTCTTCACCTCCTGACCGGACCGGGAAGGTTCACCGTGCCCTCCGCGTCCCCCACCGCACCCCCCGCCCCCACGTCGCAGGCCCCCGCCAACGGGGCGCCCCGGCGCCGCCCCCGCCGGCTCGGCGCCGGTGACCGGCTCTTCCTGGCGGCCGTCGTCGGCGTGCCGCTCCTGGCCCTCCTGGTCTTCGTCTGGCTCCCGGCACTGGCCTCCATGGGCCTGTCCTTCACCAGCTGGGACGGCATCTACCTGTCCGACATCCACTGGGTCGGGCTCGACAACTACCACCAGATCCTCACCAACTACCCGCCGTTCTGGCCGGCGGTGCGGCACAACGTCATCTGGCTGCTCTTCACCGCGCTGCTGCCCACCCCGTTCGGGATCTTCCTCGCCTACCAGCTCGACCGGAAGCTCCGCTTCACCCGGGTCTACCAGACGGCGATCTTCCTGCCGATGGTCCTCTCCCTGGCCGTGGTCGGCCTCATCTGGGAGATCATCTACAACCCCGACACGGGCCTGCTGGACGGCATCCTGGGCGCGGCGGCCCCCGGCCACCACATCGACTGGCTGGGCGACCCCGACCTCAACCTGTGGGCCGTCCTGGTCGCCTCGGCCTGGCGGCACACCGGCTATATCATGATCCTCTACCTGGCCGGGCTGAAGGGCTTCGACCCGGCCCTGAAGGAGGCCGCCGCCCTCGACGGCGCCAACGGCCGCCAGACCTTCCTGAAGGTGGTCTTCCCCGCCCTCAAGCCGGTCAACGTCATCATCCTGGTCGTCACCGTCATGGAGTCCCTGCGGGCCTTCGACGTCGTCTACGTGCTCGGCGGCGGCGTCGGCAGCAAGCCCGGCATGGAACTGCTGTCACTGCTGATCACCGACAACATCATCGGCGAGTCCAGCCACATCGGTTACGGCTCCGCCCTCGCGGTCGTCCTGCTCCTGGTCTCCCTCGCCGCCATCGGGACCTTCCTCGTCCAGACCTTCCGCAAGGAGGACCGGTGACCACGACCGCCACCCCGCCCGTCACCCCGGCCCGCCCCCGCCGCGAGGCCTCGCGCGGCGGCGGGGCCTCCAAGCCCCCGCGGCAGACCGGCCGGCACCTGATGCTCGCCACGATCGCGCTGCTGTGGCTGCTGCCGCTGCTGTGGGCCGTCTACACCTCGCTGCGCCCCTACGCGGACACCAGCAAGCACGGCTACCTGTCCTGGCCCCGCGGGATCAGCCTGCAGAACTACACCGACGCCTGGAACCAGTCCGGCATGCCGCACTTCTTCTGGAACTCGGTCCTCATCACCGTCCCGTCCGTCCTGGGCACCCTGCTGTTCTCCGCGGCGGTCGCCTTCTTCGTCTCCCGCTTCGACTTCCGCTGGAACATCGCGCTGCTGATGCTCTTCACCGCGGGCAACCTGCTGCCCGCGCAGGTGCTCATCACCCCGCTCTACCGGCTCTACCTGCTGGTACCGCTCCCGGCGTGGATGAGCGACTCGCTGCTCCTGTACAACTCGACCTGGGGCATCATCGCCATCCACATCGCCTACCAGTGCGGCTTCTGCACCTTCGTGCTGAGCAACTACATGAAGACGATCCCCGGGGAGATCTCCGAGGCCGCCCTCGTCGACGGCGCCCAGGTGTGGCGGCAGTTCTTCCAGATCATCCTGCCGCTGTGCCGGCCGGCCTTCGCCGCGCTCGCCACCCTGGAGTCGATCTGGATCTACAACGACTTCTTCTGGCCGCTCGCCCTCATCGAGACGGGTGACAAGCGCCCCATCACCTCCGCCCTGGCCAACCTGCAGGGCCAGTACTTCACCAACCCCAACCTCATCGCCGCCGGTGCCCTGATGACCGCCGTCCCCACCCTGCTGGTGTACTTCGCGCTCCAGCGGCAGTTCATCAGCGGCCTGACCATCGGCTCGGGCAAGGGCTGACGCCTCAAGGCCCGGGACACCCCGCACCGCACCCGCCGTACCCCCCACCCCCAGGAGGCCCGACCCATGCGGTCACCCTCGCGCTCCGCCCTGTCCTCGACCGCCGCCGGGACCCTGCTCGTCCTGGCCCTCACCGCCGGCGTGTCGGCCGCCGTCCCCGCGGCCGGGGCGACCGGTCCCGACGCCGTGCCCGCCGCGACGGCCGAGAGCACCGCCGCCACCGCGCACCAGGTCGCCGCCAAGCCCTACATGGGCTGGTCGAGCTGGAGCATGCAGTCCTCGAAGTACCCCGGGCTCAACCCCACGGGCGACTACAGCTACCTGACCGAGGCGAACGTCCTCAAGCAGGCCGACGCCATGGCCGCCAAGCTCAAGAAGTACGGCTACAGCTACGTCAACCTGGACGCCGGCTGGTGGCGCGACCAGTCCTGGAAGCCCGAGTTCGACGCGTACGGCCGGCAGACCCCCGACCCCGAGCGCTTCCCGCGCGGCATGAAGGCGGTCGCCGACCACGTCCACGCCAAGGGCCTCAAGGCCGGCATCTACCTGCCCGTCGGCCTGGAGAAGGAGGGGTACGGCGACGGCAAGGTGCCGATCTGGAACACCACCGACTGCACCACCGCCGACATCGTCTACGACGACCTGCGCACCACCAACGGCTGGGACAGCTCCTACAAGATCGACTTCTCGAACCCCTGCGCGCAGAAGTACGTCGACTCCCAGGCGCGGATGATCGCCGACTGGGGTTACGACTTCCTGAAGATCGACGGCGTCGGTCCCGGCTCCTTCAAGAGCGGCGACAACTACGACAACCGCGCCGACATCGCCGCCTGGCAGAAGGGCATCGCCGCCACCGGCCGCCCCATCCACCTCGAGCTGTCCTGGTCGCTGGACATCGGCCACGTCGCCGACTGGAAGAAGTACTCCAACGGCTGGCGGATCGACACCGACGTCGAGTGCTACTGCGACACCCTCGTCTCCTGGGAGAACTCCGTCGACGACCGCTTCGCCGACGCGGCCGCCTGGAGCCGGCACGGCGGTCCCGGCGGCTGGAACGACCTGGACTCCCTCGACGTCGGCAACGGGCCGATGGACGGCCTCACCAAGGCCGAGCGGCAGACCTACATGACGCTGTGGGCCATCGCCAAGTCCCCGCTCTACACCGGTGACGACCTCACCCGCCTCGACGACTACGGGCTGTCCCTGCTGACCAACCGCGAGGTCATCGCCCTCGACCAGTCGAGCACCCCGCCGGCCCGCCCGGTCACCCCCGCAGGCGACCAGCAGGTCTGGGCCGCGGAGAACGCCGACGGCAGCTACACCGTCGCCCTGTTCAACCTCGGCGATGCCCCCGCCGCCGTGACCGCCGACTGGTCCGCGCTCGGCTTCTCCGGCCGCGCCTCGGTCCGCGACGTGTGGAACCACGAGGACCTCGGCTCCTACCGGGGCAAGGTCACCAAGTCCCTCCCCGCGCACGGCTCGCGCCTGTTCACCGTCACCCCGCACGGCCCGGTCCAGCCCATGACCGGCTACGAGGCGGAGGCCGCGGGCAACACCCTGGCCGGCAACGCCTCCCTCGCCGACTGCGGTGCCTGCTCCGGCGGCCGGAAGGCCGGCAACCTCTACCTCGGGGGCTCGCTCCGCTTCAACGACGTCGCGGTGAAGAAGGCCGGCACCTACATGATCAAGGTCGCCTACGTGAGCGGTGACGCCCGCACGGTCCGGGTCTCCGCCAACGGCGACGGCGCCGTAGCCCACACGTTCCCGTCCACGGGCGACTGGGGCACCGTCGAGACGGTCAGCCTCCCCGTCACGCTGAAGGCGGGCGCCAACACCGTCACCTTCGACAGCGCCGACGGGTACGCCCCGGACATCGACCGGATCGACGTGCCCAAGCTGTCCTGACGCCCCGTGGGGCCCGGCACGCGCCGGGCCCCACGGCGGGCGGAAGGCAAGGTGGGCCGGCAGACACGGACGGGGGAGCGCGTATCTGCCGACCCTCGATCACCATAGGGCTCCGAGGGGGGTCGTCGCCCGGGCATCGCCGATGTCCGCCGGTTTAGGCCACGAACCTGGCGCGGAGCGTCCACCCCGCCTCCGCCGTGCCCCGCGTGCCTCACACGCGGGCGGCGGAGCGCAGGTCGTGGTCGAAGGCGCGGATGTCCTCGGTCGTGAGGGTGGTGCGGGTGCGGGCGACCGCCTGCAGGTAGTCCTCGGTGCGGTGCGTCAGGTCCGCCGTGCTGCGCGGGTCCGTCGCCAGGTGCCGTTCGAAGGCGGTCTGCGCGGCGGCCTGCGCCGCGTACTCGATGTCCGCCGGTGTGAAGCGGTCGCTGGCCTCGACCAGCGCGTCCAGGTCGATGCCCGCCACCCGGTCCGGACCGATGTAGCGGATCCAGATCGCCCGGCGGGCGGCGGGGTCGGGCGGGCCGACCGGGATCAGGAAGTCGAAGCGGCCCGGCCGGAGGAAGGCCGGGTCGAGCGAGCGCACCGCGTTGGTCGCGCAGATCAGCAGCCGGCGCTCGCCGCGCCGGAACTGCGGGATGAGCTTGAGGAGCTCGTTGGTCACCCGGTGGGCCAGGGTGGACGGGTCCTGCCGCTCCGAGGCGATCTCCTCCGCCTCGTCGAAGAAGAGCACCACCTGCTCCAGGTGCTCGACCCGGGCGAAGAGCCGGCGCAGCCCGTCGGCCACGCCGTGCGCGTCCTCGGCCAGCTGGTACGGGAGCACCTCGATGAACGGCCACGCCAGCCGGGAGGCCACGGCCTTGGCGAACGTCGTCTTGCCGGTGCCCGGCGGACCGAAGAGGACCACCGCACGCGGCGGCACCAGGTGGTAGCGCTCCGCGACCCCGGGGTTCTCCAGCGGCAGCACCAGCCGCCGCTCGATGAGCGTCTTCTCCGCGGCCATGCCCGCGATGCGGTCCCACAGTCCGTGCTCCGGGACCGCCCCGCCGAGCTGGTCGAGCAGGGTGTCCTGCGCGGAGTCGGCCGACAGCAGCTTCTCGAAGTAACCGAGTCCGGGGCGGAAGGAGTACCCGGAGTTCCGGAACGCCTGCTCACCGACCTCGCCCTCGGGCAGCAGCGCCCCGATCCGGCGCATCCCCGCCTGGCTCAGGCTGTCCTCCAGGGCCGCCAGCAGCGCCGAGCCCATCCCGTGGTGGCGCCACTGCCGGGCGATGGCCAGCCGCAGCACCCAGGCGCGCTCCTGGGCCGTCGAGGACACCGCCGCCCCCACGACCCGGTCACCGACCATCGCCACCACGGCGGGCGCTCCCGCGCGCAGCGCGCCGACCACCTCCGCCAGGGTCACCGCGGGGTCCTCGGTCGTGTCGCGCGACTCCTCCCAGATGCGCACGACCTGGTCCAGGTCGCCTTCCTCCAGATCACGTACCCGCCAAGGCGTCATCGCGCTCACCTCCCGACCATTCTGGCCCAGGTGGCGCCGGAGCGCTCAGCCGGCGGGGTGGCCGACCTGCTCCTCCGCGCGCTGGCGCGGGGCGTCGGCCTGTCGGAGTTCGGCGAGCAGTTCGGTCTGCCCCGCGAGGAGTTCGGTGAGGATGCGGCGGGCCGCGCGCAGGAGTTCGGCGACGTCCCCGCCGGCGAGGGCGTAGCTGACGGTGGAGCCCTCGCGGATCGACACCACGATGCCGGACCGGCGCAGCACCGCGAGCTGCTGGGACAGGTTGGAGGGCTCGATCTCGATCTCGTTCAGCAGGTCCCGTACCGGCACCGGGCCGTTCTGGAGCAGCTCAAGGACCCTGATCCGCACGGGGTGCCCGAGCATGCGGAAGAACTCGGCCTTGGCCTGGTACAGGGGTACCTGCATCGTGTGTCGCTCCTGCCCGGTCTCCGACGGCCCTTCCCGTACGCGCCGGCGGCCGCTCCCGCTGCCGCCGGCGCGACACTGCGTCCAATCCTTCCCCTTCCGGGGCCCGTGCACCGCCGTGCTTGTGCGGATCAGGATGTGCCGAATTGAAGGATTCTTCAATTCCCGGGCGCACGGAGCCCCGAGGGAGGAACAGCGGCTACAGCTCGAGGTCGGCCTCGATGCGCCGGAGGCGGTGGCGGGCCATCGCGAGGTTGGCGTTGCGCCGGTCGAGCACGAGGTAGAGGAACAGGCCGTTGCCGTCGCGGCTCTTGAGCAGCCGGATCAGGTGGTACTGCGTGTTCATGGTGATCAGGACGTCCTCGATCTCCTCCTTGAGGCCCAGTTCCTTCATCGTCCGGGTCTTGGCGCGGATCACGTCGGTGTTGCCGGCGGCCGCGACGGTCAGGTCGAGGTCCTTGCCGCCACCGATCGTGCCCAGCGCCATGCCACTGGTGTAGTCGACCAGGGCAGCGCCCACGCTGCCCTCGATCGACGTCATCGTCTCCTTGAGGGAGGTCTCCACATTCGCCATCGGCGTTCGCTCCTTGCCGTCGCTCTCCCGGCGTCCGCGCGTCCGCGCGCCGCCGCCCCGGTTGGTGACGGAGAAGCTACTGAACGTGACGGCCCCGGTGGGGGAATCGGCGATGCCGGGGAGCGGCCCGGAGCCCCCGGGTAGGATGCGCCGCCCCTCTGCGGGTCAAGGTCCCCCGTCGGCGAGTAGCTCGCCGAGGACGTGCCGCGCGATCGACGCCATCCGCTCGTGGGTGTCCCGGTGGTGCCGCAGTTCCATCAGCGCGATCGACAGCGCCCAGCCGCGACCGCGCGCCCAGGTCGCGTCGTCGGTGCCCAGTGCCGCACGGAAGGTGCCACGGGCCGCGGCGGGCAGTACGTACCACGCGGCGATCGTGTCGACGGCTGGATCGCCGAGGCCCGCGCACCCGAAGTCGATGACCGCGGACAGCCGTCCGCCCGCCATCAGGAGGTTGCCCGGCTGCAGATCCGCGTGCACCCACACCGGCGGCCCGTGCGGTCCCGGTGCCGCCAGCGCCGTCTCCCACACCGCGCCGGCCGCCGCCGCGTCGACCTCCGCGCGCAGCGCGTCGATCGCGGACCGCGTCGCGCGGTCGCGCGCCGCGAGGGGCTCGCCGCGGTACGCGGGCGGTGCGCCGGCGGGGTCGACGCGCTGCAGGGCGGCGACGAACGCCGCCAGGTCACGGGCGAGTGCGCCGGGTTCGGCGAGGCGCCCCGCGGACGGGTTCTCGCCCTCCAGCCAGCCGTACACCGACCAGGGCCAGGGGTAGCCGTCGACGGGAGCACCCTTGCCGAGGGGCGCGGGGACGGACGCGGGGAGCCGTGGCGCGAGCCGCGGCAGCCACTCGTGCTCCTTGTCCACGTCGCTCGCGGCCCCCGCGGTCCTGGGCAGCCGTACGACCATGTCGCTGCCCAGGCGGTACATGACGTTGGAGGTGCCGGCCGACCTGGTGGGGGTGAGCGGGAGGTCCGCCCAGTGGGGGAACCGCGCGTGCAGCAGCCGGCGTACCAGCGCCGCGTCGATCCCGGCCTGGTCGCCGCTCAGGGTGCGTGGGGGCATGTCCGCCTTCCGACGTGGTCTCGTGCGACCGTGCTTACCAGCACCGGGGGCGTGCGCGGCACTGGATTTCCGCGGACGCGGGGAGCCCCGGGCGGGGGATGTCGGAGCCATGGGCTTGGATGTGCGCGTGACCGTTCACGACGTTGCCCCCCGACTGCCCTCCATCGCCGAACTGCGCGACCACTGCCGCGCGCTGGCGATGCTCGACGCGATCCTCAGCCCCGAGTGGGAGATGCGGTACCACTCCTTCGACGCGGTGTGGGACACGGGGGAGGAGATGGCCTCCCTGCGCAACGGGTCGGGAGACGAGTACGCGATCGTGTTCTGTGCGGCCGGGGCCTTCATCCGCGGCTTCGACCACGAGTCGCCCGTCAGCCCCTACGGTTCGGAGGATCACGAGCCCTGGCCGGGGGTCGTCGACGAGGTCCCCGAGGCCTTCCGTCCGTACGTCGAGGAGCCGGCGTTCTGCGACGAGGACGGCGTGCCGGTCGCGACCGTCTGCCTGTGGCGCGGCGCCGGGGACGACGCGTGGCGGCACGGCTCAGTCAACCTGCCCGAGGGCCGGGACGACGCGGACGGCGCGTCGTACCTGTTCGACCTGCTGACCGACCGTTCCCCCGAGGCGTTCCGCGCCTTCGCCGAGGACTACTACGAGGTGCCGGTCGACCTGGACGCCGTACGCCATGTCCACGCGCTGCGCCCGCTCACCCCGGAGGTCGTCGCGAAGCTGAACGCGGAGGTGACGCTCGACGGTCTGGCCGAGGACATCGCGGGCATCGGCTATCCGCGAGGCACCGCCTGACGGCAGGTCGAGGGCGCGCGGGTCAGGCCGTGCCCGCCGTGCCCCGGGCGACGTCGCGCAGCGCGTCGAGCAGCCCCCGCAGCGCCGGTTGCCGCAGCGACGTCTCCCGGACCGCGGCGTGGACCGCCCGGACGGGCTCCGGGCCGCGCACCTTCCGTACGACGACCCCGGGGTGGTGGTGCGCCAGGGCGGCCAGCGGCAGCAGGCTCACCCCCAGCCCGGCGGCCACGAAGCCCTGCGCGGTGGCGTAGTCCTCGCTCTGCACCACGACGGCGGGGCTGAAGCCGGCCGCGGCGCACGCCTGGAGGATCAGCTCCAGGCACGAGCCGTCCGGGGACTCGCTGCCCACCCACGGCTCGCCCGCGAGGTCGGTGAGGTCGAGCACCCGCTTCGCGGCGAGCCGGTGGCCCTTGGGGAGGACCGCGCGGTAGGGGTCGTCGCGCAGGTGCACCAGGCGCAGGCCCTCACGGCCCTGCCCGCGCGGCCGCACCACGATCGCCAGGTCCGCGCGGCCCTTCTCCACCTCCGGCAGCGGATCGCCGGGGTCGACCAGGCCGAGGTCGATCCGCACGCCCGGGTGCTCGCGGCGCAGCCGCGCGACGGCCGGGGCCACCAGGTCGGCACCCGCCGTCGGGAAGTAACGCACCGTCAGGCTCCCGGTGCGGCCCTCGCGCAGATCGGCCAGCGCCGTCTCGGCCTCGGCCACCTCCCTGCCGATGCGGGCGGCGTACTCGGTGAGCAGCAGCCCGGCGGGCGTCGGCTGCACCCCGCGCCCCACCCGTTCGAGCAGCGGGACCCCGGCCTGCCTCTCCAGGACGGCGATCTGCTGGCTGACGGCCGAGGGTGTGTAACCGAGGTGGTTGGCGGCCGCGGTGACCGACCCGCTGGTCACCACCGCCCGGAGGACCTGCATGCGGCGCACGTCGAGCATGTAGCTCAGCTTAACGGTAGGTGGATGAACCTTCGCTTGTGCCACCAGGACGGGTGGGGGAGCGTCGTGGGCGACGGTGACGCGAGACGACGGGAGGCCGGCGTGTCCGGTGGCGGGAGCGGCGCGAGGGCGCTGCTGCGGATGGCGGTGCTGGCCCTGTTGTGGGGGTCGACCTTCCTGTGGATCAAGATCGCGCTGGAGGGACTGCCGCCCGCCTGGGTCACCTTCCTGCGCTGCGCCTGCGGCGCGGTCCTGCTGCTCGTGCTCTGCCGCCGCGCGGGCCTGCGCCTGCCGCGGGGGAGGCTCCTGTGGAGCCGTCTCACGGTGGCGGCCCTCTTCTGCAACGCCCTGCCGTTCCTCCTCTTCAGCGTGGGCGAGCAGAGCGTCGACTCCGGGGTGGCGGGCGTCCTCAACGCCACGACGCCGTTGTGGTCCCTGCTCATCGGTCTCGCCCTGGGCGGCGCGGGACGACGCGCCATTCGCGGACCCCGGCTCGGCGGCCTCCTCGCCGGATTCGCGGGTGTCCTTTTGATCTTCGCCCCCTGGCACCGGTCGGGCCTCGCGAGCTGGGGCGCCCTGGCCCTGCTGGGTGCGGCCGCGAGCTACGCGCTCGCCTTCGCCTACATGGGGCGCAGGCTCATCCCCACCGGTGCGGGCGCACTCCCGCTCGCCGCCGCCCAGTTGACCGCCGCGACCGCGCTGAGCGTGCCGGCCCTGCTCGTCACCGGCACCACCGGGATCGCGGTGACCGTGCGCTCGTCCGTCGCGGTGCTCGCCCTCGGCGTCCTGTGCACGGGCGTCACCTTCTACCTGACGGTGCGCATCATCGCCGACGAGGGCGCGACGGACGCGGCGACCGTCGGCTACCTCCTCCCCGTCGTCTCGGTGGGGCTCGGCGCGCTCGTCCTCGACGAGCCGGTGGGCGCCCGGGTGGTGGCCGGCATGCTGGTCGTCCTCGTCGGGGTCGGGCTCACGCGGTCGGGGGGGCTCCGCCTACGCCTGCGGCGGCGGCATGCCGACGCCACGGGCGAGCGCGGCGACGACCGCGCAGGCGTGCCCGGGCAGACGCACGGCCGCCCATTGGGCGGCGGCACGGAGGAAGCCCGCCAGGTCCCGCTCGGCGCCCGCGACCCCGCGCCGCAGCACGTCGACGTCGACCTCGAACGCCGGGCTGCCGTCCCGCTCCGCGTCGACGGTCAACCGGACGACGTCGCCGTGCCGTTCGGCGAGCGGTGAGGGGTCGTGGCCGAGCCACACCTCGCCGGTGCCGTCGAGGACGTCGAGCCATTCTCGCCAGTCCTCCAGCCCGCTGCAGCAGCCCGGGCGTACCACCACCAGATCGCCGGCGGTGCCGGTGACCTGCAGTCCGCCCGGAGCCTGGACGTCCTCCCCGGTCAGCAGCCCCCGCAGGAAGTCCTCGACCGGGTCGCCGGGCCGGGCGGGCGGGGCCTCGTCGTCCCTCCGGGCATCGTTGTACGCGGCGATGGTCATCACGGCCGCGCCGACCTCGGGGGGTGCCAACGCGCCGTGGAGCGGCATGAAGCTGAACGGCTCCCGCTCGGCCACCGGCCAGAGGGCGAAGCCGTCCGCGGTCCCCAGTTCCAGCACGGGCTGCACGAGGATCACCGCCCGAGTCTGCCGCGGCCACCGGCCGGGCCGCCTCCCGTTTTCCGGCGGGCCCCGCGCGTCCGGGGAAGTCGTGCCCACCGGCTGCGGTGAAGGGTGGGTCCGGGTGCCGGAGGTACGGCCGGCCGAACAGCCGCGATCGCCGGGCAGGCGCCGGGGCGGCCTCGCGGGCGCTCGCCCGACACCGTGGCCGAGTCCGGGCGGCGGCCGGGACGCCGCGGTCGTGGTGCGGCAGCGCGGTCCAGCGCGGCCCGCCTGACCGCTGCCGTCGCGATTGCCGGCATGGCGCGATGCGGGAGCCCCGCCTCCTCCGAGCACTGCCGGGGAGGCCGTCCCGACGGGCCGAGGCAACGGGTGAGGCCGGGTGTCGGCGGTTGGCCCTGCGGAACGGTGGGAATCGCGCCGCAGGTTGAGGTGGTCCGCGGGCGCTCGCCCGGTGCCGTGGCCGATGCGAGGCCACTCCGGCGAGTTCGGCCGCCGCCGGTGGGACCGTGCCGGCCGGTCGCGGCGATGGATGGGTCCGGGTGCCGGAGGTACGGCCGGCCGAACGGCCGCGACCGCCGGGCAGGCGCCGGGGCGGCCTCGCGGGCGCTCGCCATACGCCGTGGCCGGTGCCGGGGCGGCACCGCCGGTGCGGGGCCGTCCGGGCGGGCTGCGGCGATGGGTGACACCGGAGGTGAGCCGGGCCGAACGCGGTTCTTCGACCGGCGACCTGCGGCAGCCCCGGCACGACCGACGCGGGGCCACGCGGCCCGGTCACGCCACCCGCAGGTCCTCGATGGCGTCCTCGTCCCAGTCGATGCCGAGCCCCGGGGTCTCGGGCGGAACGACATGGCCGTCGACGACCGTCAGGGGGGTGCGGGTGATGGCGTCGAGCTGGGGGATGTGCTCGACGTACATGCCCGGGGGCACCGCGCAGGCCAGGCTCGTGTGGAGCTCCATCAGGAAGTGCGGGGCCACCTGGACGTTGAACGCCTCCGCGGTGTGCGCCGTCTTCAGCCACGGGGTGATCCCGCCGACGCGCGCCACGTCGACCTGGACGATGCCCGCCGCGCCCGCGGCCAGGTACTCGGCGAACCGGCCCACGCCGTAGAGCGACTCGCCGACCGCGACCGGGATCGAGGTCGATGCGGCCAGCCGGACGTGCCCGGCCAGGTCGTCCGCGGGCAGCGGTTCCTCGAACCAGGCGAGGTCGTACGGCTCGTACGCGCGCGCCCGGCGGATCGCCTCGGCGCCCGTCATCGACTGGTTCGCGTCCACCATGAGCACCCAGTCCGGCCCGACGGCGGCGCGGACCGCGGCCAGCCGCTCCACGTCCTCGCCCGCCGTGGGCTTGCCGACCTTGACCTTCGCGCCGCGCAGCCCGCGCTCCTTCGCCCGCAGCGCGCCGGCGGCGAGTTCGTCGGGCGTCAGGTGCAGCCAGCCGCCCTCGGTGTCGTAGAGCGGCAGCCGCTCGTGCGCGCCGCCGGCGAGCCGCCAGAGGGGTTCGCCGGCGCGCAGGCACCGCAGGTCCCACAGGGCGGTGTCGACCGCGGCCAGCGCGAGGGAGGTGATGGCCCCGACCGAGGTGGCCCGGGTGACCGACAGCAGTCGCCGCCACAGCGCCTCGACGGAGCGGGCGTCGGCGCCCGTGAGCAGGGGTGCCAGGTGGTCGCGGAGCAGGGCGAGCACGGAACTGCCGCCCGTGCCGATGGTGTACGCGTAGCCCGTGCCCGTGAGGCCGTCGTCCGTGGTGAGGGAGACCAGGACCGTCTCCTGGCGCACGAAGGTCTGCAGGGCGTCGGTGCGCAGCACCTCGGGTTCGAGAAAGACCATCCGGCACTCGGCCTTCGTGATCCGGCTCATGACGGCGACCGGCCTTCCGGGGGGGGGTCACACAGGGGGACGTCACTTCGCGGGGGCGAAGACCCGCTGCGCGGCGACGGCCGCGCCGCCGCGCGCCCACTCCTCGAAGGGCAGCGGACGCACGACGAGGTCGCAGTCGGCCGCGGCCCCGAAGGCGTGGTCGGCGAAGGTCTGCCGGATCTGGTCGGCGAACAGGTCGTACGAGGCGACGCCCTCGCCGGAGATGATGATGCGTTCCGGGCCGATGAGGTTGGCCACCGACGCCATCGCCAGACCCATCACGTGCCCGGCGCGGGAGAAGACCGCGCGGACGGCGGCGTTGTCGGTGTGCGCCAGCCGTACGGCCTCCTCCATCGTCAGCGCGGGGTCGCCGGTGGCCTGCCGGGCCTGCTCGGTGATGGCGTGCGTGGAGGCCACGGTCTCCACGCACCCGGTGTTGCCGCAGGTGCAGGTGCGGTCGGTGCCGCCGACGGGCAGGTGCCCCACCTCACCGGACACCCCATGGGCCCCCGACACCACGCGGCCGCCGATGGACAGCCCGCAGCCGATGCCCGCGCCCACCGTGACCAGGGCGAACGAGGACAGCCCCACCCCGGCGCCGAACCACTGCTCGGCGACGGTCAACGCGCGCACGTCGTTCTCGATGACCGTCGGGATGCCGGACGCCGACTCGACCAGCTGCGCGAGCGGCACACGGCGCCAGTCGAGGAACGGCGAGTACTGGACGGTGCCGGTCTGCCCGTCCACGTCGCCGGAGATCGTGACGCCGACGCTGTGGACGGCGTCGTCCCCTTCCGCACCCGCGGCTGCGCGCAACTGCCCGATGAGCCGGGAGATCGCCAGCACCACGGTCCCCACGTCGCGGGAGTCCAGCGCGGCGCGCCGGGAGGCCAGCGGCCGGGCGGTCAGGTCGGTGAGCACGCCGATGAGTTCGTCGCCGGTCACCTTCACGCCGACGAACCGCGCGCGGCCGGCGCGGACGGCCATCGGCGTCGCGGGGCGGCCACTGGCCCGCTCCCCGGCCGGCCTGCCGAGTTCGGTGATCCAGCCGTCCGCCAGCAGGGGAGTGGCGGCCTTGGTCACCGCGCCCGCCGACAGGCCCGTGCGCCGCCCGATCTCGGCCCGGGTGAGGGGGCCGTGGACGAGCAGGGTCTGGAAGACCAGGACGGCGGCGGGGGGCTGGTCGGCAAGGCTCATGGCCGGACCATACCTTTCCAAGGGAAAGTAAGGAAGGGGCCTACTCATCCCATCTTTGGGTGGGGAGGTCCGGGATCCGGTGGAGATTTTCCCGCGAAGACCGCTGCTTGGCGCAGCAGACATCGGATTTTTGCCGCTGAATATGTTGACGTTGGAAGGAAACCCTGGCTACATTCGCCGCACTCCTCGCCCGGAGCGGACGAAGCGCCCCCGGCCGAGGAGCGCGACCGGAGCCTCCCCCGGTCGCAGCACGCCCGCCCTCGGTGGTGTTCCGGGACGACCGCCACCGAGGACGCCCCCTGCCTCCCGTACCCCCTGCCCACTCGAAGCGGACGCCGTCGCGCCGGGATGGAGTGCCCCCATGGCTCATTCAGCTGTACTCGCACGTCTCAGATGGCCCGTGCCGCGTCGGCCCGGCGGCATGCGCAGGGCCGCCCTGCCCGCGCTCGCCGCCACCGCGCTCGCCACGGCCCTCGCCGTACCCGCCGCCGCGTCGCCCGCCGCGCCCGCCATGCCCGCGTCCTCCGCCTCCTCTGCGTCCCCGGCGGAGGCCGCAGGCTCCGAGGCCGCCCCCGTGGTGGCCGCCAAGCCCTACATGGGGTGGAGCAGCTGGAGCCTGGAGTCGACCAACTTCCCCGGCTACGGCGGATCCTGGCTCACCGAGCCCCATGTGCTGCAGCAGGCCGACATCCTGGCCTCCAAGCTGAAGCGGCACGGCTACGAGTACGTCAACGTCGACGCCGGCTGGAACGTCGGCAGCGAGACGAACAAGAGCCTCTCCGACGAGTACGGCCGCCCCGTCGCGGACCCCGTGAAGTTCCCGCACGGCATGAAGTGGCTCGGCGACCAACTGCACGCCAAGGGCCTGAAGTTCGGGCTCTACCTGGCGGTCGGCCTGTACATCGACACGTACAACGACGGCAAGACGCCGATCCACGGCGCGCCGGGGTGCACGACCAAGGACATCGTCTACCCGGACCTGCGCAAGACCAGCGGCTGGGACAACGTCTCCTACCAGCTGAACTTCGCCAGCCCGTGCACCGAGAAGTACATCCAGTCCGTCGCCGACCAACTGGCCGGCTGGGGCGTGGACTTCCTGAAGATGGACGGTGTCGGCCCCGGCTCCAACCAGGGCGACGCGGCGCACGACAACGTGCCCGACGTCAAGACCTGGCACGCCGCGCTGCAGCGTACCGGCCGCCCCATCCAGTTCATCCTCTCCTGGTCGCTCAGCCACGACAAGGCCGACGTCTGGAAGGAGAACTCCAACGGCTGGCGCGTGGACACCGACGTCGAGTGCTACTGCGACACCCTGGTGACCTGGAACAACTCGGTCAAGCAGCGGTGGAACGACGTCGTCCCCTGGATCGACGACGCCGGGCCGGGGCACTGGAACAACCTCGACTCCCTCGACGTCGGCGCCGGCCCGCTCGACGGCCTCAACGAGGTCGAGCGGCAGAGCCACATGACGCTCTGGGCCATCGAGAGCGCCCCGCTCTACATCGGCGACGACCTCACCAAGCTCGACCCGTACGGCCTGTCGCTGCTCACCAACGACGAGGTCATCGCCGTCGACCAGGCCGGCAACCCGGCCAAGCCGCTCAGCCAGGACAGCCCGCAGCAGGTCTGGTACGCCCGCAACGCCGACGGCAGCTACACGGTGGCCCTGTTCAACCTCGGCAAGGGCTACTCCGACGTGACCGCCGACTGGAGCGAGCTGGGCATCAGCGGCAAGCCCGCCGTCCGTGACCTGTGGAGCCGCAAGAACCTCGGCAAGGTCGCCGACGGCTTCACCGACAACCTGCCGCCGCACGGCTCCCGGCTGCTGCGCGTCACCCCGGCGGACGTCACCGCAAAGCCCGGTGTCCCGCTCGGCGTGCGCGCCACCGCCTCCACGGCCGGCAGCGTCTCGCTCACCTGGGACGCGGTGAACACCGGCACCGCCACCACCGGTTACGACGTGTACGCGGGCGGCGCCAAGGTCGCCACGGTGGACGGCACCTCCGCCACCGTCACCGGGCTGCAGGCCGCCACCGGCTACGCCTTCACCGTGGTCGCCCACGACGCCCGCGGCCGTACGTCCGCGCCGAGCAACGCCGTCCCCCTCACCACCCCCGCGGCCGACGGGCCCACCTCCTACGAGGCCGAGGCGTCCGGCAACCCCCGCACCGGCAACGCGAGCGTCGGCGACTGCTCCCGGTGCTCGGGCGGCAAGAAGGTCGGCAACCTGGGCGGCGACGCCTCCGTGACGATCAAGGACGTGACGGCGCCGAAGGACGGCACCTACCTGATGACGGTGGACTTCACCGACGGCTCCTCGGGGCGCACGGCCGTGGTCACCGTCAACGGCACCGCCTTCCAGCTCCCGCTGCACGGCGGCAACGACAACGACTGGGGCCGCCCGCGGTCGGTCACCGTGCCCGTCCACCTGAAGGCCGGGGCCAACACGATCGCCTTCGGCAACCCCTCCGACTACGTCTCCGACGTCGACCGGATCACCGTCTGACCGACGGCCGGTCCGGCATCGGGACACCGTCCCGCCCATCCACCCGTCCGACCCGACGCACGCAAAGGAGAGTGCCGTGGTGGTCACATCGCAGGACAACCACACGACGCCGGTGGCACCACCGTCCGGCGCAGCCGGCGCGGGGGCCACCACGGCCTCTTCCACCCCCGGGACCCGCGGGCCGCTGAAGGCCCGCAAGCACACCGGCGGCCGCAGGCCCGGGCGCGTGACCGCGACCCGGTCCGCGGCGGCCCGAAGGCGGGACCTGCCGGTCGCGCTGCTGCTGATCCTGCCCGCGGTGGTGGGGTTCGCGATCTTCTACGCCTACCCGACCCTGCGCGGCATCTACCTCGGCTTCACCGAGTTCCACGTCCTCACACCGCCGCGCTGGGTGGGACTGGCCAACTTCCACGAGATGTCCGGCGACGGGGTCTTCTGGCACTCCCTCCTCGTCACCCTCTGGTTCGTGGTCCTGTCCGTCGTCTTCGGCACCCTGATCTCCCTGGTGACCGCGGTCGTGCTGCACCGCGTCACCGACTCCTCGATGCTGCGCGGCGTGATGCTGCTGCCCTTCCTCATCTCCAACGTCATCGCCGCCCTGGTCTGGCAGTGGATGCTCGACCCGCACCTCGGCGTCATCAACATCGTGCTCGACCACGTCATCGGCCACCCGGTCCTCTTCTTCGGCAGCGGTCCGTGGGCCATCCCCTCGCTCGCCGCCATCAGCGTCTGGAAGTGGATGGGCTACTACTCCCTGCTGATCTTCGCGGGGCTGCAGACCATCCCGTCCACCATCTACGAGGCCGGCCGGGTGGACGGCGCGAGCGAGTTCCAGATGTTCCGCCGGCTGACCGTGCCGCTCCTGCGGCCGATCCTCGTCATGGTGGTCGTCCTCACGGTGATCAACGCCTTCCAGGTCTTCGACATCGTCGCCGTCACGACCAGGGGCGGCCCCGCCAACGCCTCGAACGTGCTGCAGATGTACATCTACGACAAGGCCTTCCGCCAGTTCGACTTCGGCTACGCCGCGACCATGTCGCTGGCCCTGTTCGTCCTGCTCATCACGGTCACCTTCACCCAGCTCCGGCTCGCGCGGGCCGACGAATCCGACCTGAACTGAAGGAGGCCCCCGATGACGGTCACCCTGGCACCCCGTACGAAGACCGTGCGGCGCCCCCGCACCCGCAAGGCGACCCCCGGCCGGATCGTGGCCTGGGCCTACCTCGGCCTCGTGTCGCTGATCACCCTCTTCCCCTTCTACTGGATCGTGCGCACCGCGCTGTCCAACAACTACCGGCTGGCCACCGACCCCTCCTCGCCGCTGCCCGTCGGCTTCACCTTCGGCGCCTTCAAACGGGCGCTGGGCCTGGCCTCCATCGCCGAGGCCCAGGCCCAGGGCGGCTCGGGCGCGTCCCTCGACATCGCGCTGTACCTGCGCAACTCGCTGATCTACGCGTCGGTGCAGACCGTGCTCATCGTGCTGTTCTCCTCCTGCGCGGCCTACGCCTTCTCCAGGCTGCACTGGCGCGGCCGCAACCTGGTGTTCGGCATCCTCATCAGCGCGCTGATGGTGCCGAGCGTCTTCACGCTGCTGCCGAACTTCGTGTTCATCAAGGACGTCGGCCTCACCAACACCTTCGCCGGTCTCATCCTCCCCGGCGGGCTCTTCCAGGCGTTCACGGTGTTCTTCCTGCGGCAGTTCATGCTCGGCCTGAGCAGCGAGATCGAGGAGGCCGCGATCATCGACGGCGCGGGACCGCTGCGGATCCTCTACCGCATCATCCTGCCCATGTCGGCCGCGCCGATCGCCACCGTGTCGCTGCTGATGTTCGTCAACGCCTGGAACGACTACATGTGGCCGCTGCTGGTCACCAACGACGCCAGTGTGCAGCCGCTGACACTCGCCCTCGGCGTCTTCAAGCAGTCCTCGCCGCAGGCCGCCCCCGACTGGGCCGGGCTGATGGCCGCCTCCCTCATCGCCGCGCTGCCGATGCTGCTGCTCTTCCTCGCCTTCGGCAAGCGGATCGTCAACTCCATCGGCTTCTCCGGGCTCAAGTGACCGAGCACGCGCACCAGGACGGCACCCCATGAACTCCACTGACCTGCTGCTCGGCTGGCCCGCGCCCGCGGCCGACTGGAACGAGGCCGCCCCGGTCGGCAACGGCCGGCTCGGCGCGATGGTCTTCGGCGGGACCCACCGTGCCCGGATCCAGATCAACGACTCCACCGTGTGGTCCGGCACCCCCGGCGGGCCGGCGAAGGCGCTCGCCGACGTCGTCGCCGCCGGCGCCGGCCCGCGGCGGCTCGCGGAGGTCCGCGACGCGCTCCGCGCGGGCGACCCGCACCGCGCCGAGGAACTCCTGATGGCCTTCGAGGGCCCGTACAGCCAGGAGTACCTGCCCTACGCCGACCTGTGGCTGACGGTGTCCGGGGCGCAGGACGCCACGTACCGGGGCCGCACCCTCAACCTCGACAGCGGGATCGCCGAGGACGCCTTCGACCTGTCCTGCGGGACCTCGGTCCGTCGCCGGACCTGGGCCGACGCCGCCAACGGGACCCTGTGCACCGACCTGGCCGCGCGGGGCGGCACCGTGGACCTGCGCCTGGAACTCACCACCCCCCTCCGGGAGGTGCACCGCACCGCCGGCCCCGAGGGGGTCGTCCTCGGCGTGGAGATCCCCGTTGACGGGGCACCCGCCCACGAACCGGACGTTCCGGAGCCGCTGCGGTACGCGGACGGTCCCGTCGACGGCTACGACCCTTTCGGCGCGATCGCCCTGCGCGTGGCCACCGACGGGGAGGTCACCGCCGACGGCGCGGCCCTCCGCGTCACCGGCGCCACCCGGCTCCTCGCGGTCGTGGCGAGCTCCACCGAGGCGCTGCGCCACTGGCGGGGCCTGGACGCCCCCGCGGACCGCGCCGCCCACCTCGGCTGCGCAGCGGACAGCGCCGCCCGGGCCGCGGAACGCGGCACCGAGGACCTGCTCAAGGCCCATGAGAGCGACCTGCGCGCACTCCTCGGCAGCACCTCGCTGCGCATCGGACCGCGCCGCTCGGGCACCCACGACGTCGCCCGCGACATCCTCTCCGGCGACGACGAACTCCTCACCGCGACCGTGCTGTTCCAGCTCGGCCGCTACCTCCTGGCCTCCGCGTCCCGCCCGCACGCCGGCCCGCCGGCCAACCTCCAGGGCATCTGGAACGCCGACCTGCGCCCGGCCTGGTCGTCCAACTACACCATCAACATCAACACCCAGATGAACTACTGGGGCACGGAGGCCGCCGGCCTCGGCCCCTGCCACGAGCCGCTGTTCGACCTCCTGGACCGCGTCGCCGGACACGGCAGGGACGTCGCCGAGCAGCTGTACGGCGCCCGCGGCTGGGTCGCGCACCACAACACCGACATGTGGGGCTGGGCCCTGCCCGTCGGCATGGGCCACGGCGCCGCGTCCTGGGCGATCTGGCAGATGGGCGGCGCCTGGCTGGCCCAGCACCTGTGGGACCACTGGGAGTTCACCCAGGACACCGCCTTCCTGCGCGAACGCGCCTGGCCGCTGCTCAGCGGCTGCGCCGAGTTCCTGCTCGACTGGCTGGTGGACGACGGCACCGGCCGGCTGGACACCCTCCCCTCCACCTCGCCCGAGAACCACTACCTCACCCCCGACGGCTCCATGGCCTCGCTCACCCGCTCCTGCGCGATGGACATGGCACTCACCCGGGCCGTCCTCGAACGCACCGCGCGCACCGCCGCGCTCCTCGGCATCGACACCCCGCTGAACGGCCGCATCGCCGACGCGCTGCCGAAGCTGCACCCGCCGCGGACCGCCGCGGGCGGCTGGCTGCAGGAGTGGGCCGAGGACCTGCCCGAACAGGACCCCCAGCACCGCCACCTGTCCCAGATGGTCACCGTCCACCCACTCGGCCAGGTCGACCCGGACCGCACCCCGGAACTCGCCGCCGCCGCGACGGTCCTGCTGGACCGCCGTGGACCCGGCGCGATGGGCTGGTCCTGGGCGTGGAAGATCGCCCTGCGCGCCCGGCTGCGCGACGCCGCCACGGCCCGCTCGCTCCTCCTGGAGGCGAGCCGGCCGCTCACCGGCGACCCGCACACCGACGCGCCCGTCGACGGCTCGGAGTGGGGCGGCCTGCTCCCCAACCTGTTCTCCACCCACCCCCCGTTCCAGATCGACGGCAACTACGGCCTCATGGCCGCGCTCACCGAGATGGTGCTGCAGAGCCACGACGGCACCGTCCACCTCCTCCCCGCGCTCCCGGCGCAGTGGCCCGACGGCGAGGCCGCCGACCTGCGCTGCCGCGGCGGCCTCGCCGCCGACTTCGCCTGGCGCGACGGTGCCCTCACCTCCGTGACGCTGCGCCGGCACGCCGGGGACGACGCCGAACCGGTGACGGTCCGCCACCGCGACCGCGCCGTCCGGGTACCCGTAGCCACCGGCACCGCCGTCACCCTCGACGCCGACCTCACCCCGTGCGGGGAGGACCGGCCGTGCTGACCGAGAACGACGTCCCCGAACTGTGGGCCTACCGCAGCAGCTACCGCGAGCCCGCCGACTTCGACGCCTTCTGGAAGGACACCCTGGACGCCGCCCGCGTCCACGAGCCTCGGCTGGAGCTCACCCCGGTCGACACCGACCTGGAGACCGTGGACGTCTACGACGCGGTGTTCCCCGGCTTCGGGGGCCACCCGGTGCACGGCTGGCTGCGGCTGCCGCGCCACCGCAGCGGCCTCCTGCCCGCGGTCGTGCAGTTCCACGGCTACGGCAGCGGACGGGGCGCCCCCGTCGAGGACCTGCTGTGGGCGTCAGCGGGGTACGCCCACCTGCTGGTGGACACCCGCGGCCAGGGCGGCGCCTGGGCGGGCGGCGGCGCCACCGGCGACCCGGTCGGCAGCGGCCCCTCGCACCCCGGGTTCCTCACCCGCGGCATCGAGGACAAGGACACCTACGTCTACCGCCGCGTCTTCACCGACGCCGTCCGCGCCGTCGAGGCCCTGCGCACCTCGCCGCACGCCGACCCCGACCGCGTCGCGGTGACCGGACCCAGCCAGGGCGGCGGCATCGCCCTGGCGGTCGCGGGACTCGTGCCGGGACTGCGCGCCGCGCACTTCCAGGCGCCGTTCCTGTGCGACGTCCGGCAGGCCACCCGGCTGACCGGCGAGCAGCCGTACGCGGAGCTCATCGGCTACCTCGGCGCCTGCCGGGACCGGGTCGAGCAGACCTTCCGGACCCTCGGTTACTTCGACGGCCTCGCCTTCGCCCGCCGTGCCACCGCGCCCGCCTGGTTCTCCGCCGGACTGCGCGACGAGGTGTGCCCGCCGGCCACCACCCTCGCCGCCTACCACCTCTACGGCGGGCCCCGGCAGATGCGGCTGTGGGAGTTCAACGGCCACGACGCCGGCGGCCCCGAGGACCTGGTCCTCGCCCTGAGCGCGTTCCGCGCGCTCCTCAAGACGTCGTCCCACCACCCTCACCAGGAACCGTCCCGAAAGAAGGAATCATGAGAATTCGCAGAGTCGTCGCCCTGGGGGCCACGCTCACCCTCGCCGCGGTGCTGTCCGCCTGCTCCTCCGGCTCGGACTCCGCGGGCGGCGGTTCGCAGACCGTCAACTGGTGGACCTGGGACGACAAGCAGGCCGCCGCGTACAAGACCTGCGCCGCGGACTTCGAGAAGGCCAACCCCGGCACGACCGTCAAGATCTCGCAGTACAACGTCGACGACTACTTCACCAAGCTGACCGCCGGCTTCGTCGCGGGCAACGCCCCCGACGCCTTCCAGAACAGCGTCCAGTTCTTCCAGGCCTACGCCGGCCAGCACCAGCTGCTGGCGATGGACGACTTCATCGCCAAGGACAAGTTCGACCTGTCCCGCTTCTCCGTCGGCGTGAACGCCTGGAAGTTCACCGACGGCAAGCAGTACGCGCTGCCGCTGGACTGGGCCGCGGCCGGCCTCTACTACGACCAGGACGCCCTGGCCAAGGCCGGCTACAGCAAGAGCGACGTCGACTCCGTGACGTGGAACCCCGACGACGGCGGCGAGTTCGGCAAGATGATCGCCCACCTCACCGTCGACGAGAAGGGCCGCCGAGGCGACCAGCCCGGTTTCGACAAGGCCCACGTCAAGACCTTCGGCTTCGGCCAGATCGCGGCCAAGGACTTCATCGGCCAGACCTCCTGGAGCCCGTTCGCCTCCAGCACCGGGTGGCGGCTCGGCGACAAGGAGAGCTGGCCGACGGTCTTCAACTACGGCGACCCGCGTCTGGTGAAGACGCTCAACTGGGCCCGCTCCCTGACGGAGAAGGGGTACGCGCCGAAGATCGGCGAGTTCACCTCCAGCGTCAGCGACGTCGACCTGCTCTCCTCCCACAAGGTGGCGATGGAGATGGGCGGTTCCTGGTCCGCCTCCACCTTCGCCAAGATCCCGGGCGTCAAGACCGGCGTCGCGGCGCCCCCGTACGGCCCCGACGGCAAGACCCGCGCGGTGATGAGCAACTCCAACGGCAACAACATCTGGGCGGGCACCAAGAACCCCGAGCTGACCTGGAAGTGGGTGTCCTACATGGGCTCCGAGGACTGCCAGTCCAAGGCCGCCCGCACCGGCACGTTCTTCCCGTCCATCCCCGCCTCCATGGACGCCGCGACGAAGGCCCTGGCCGGTGACGGCGTCGACCTGTCGGTCTTCACCAGCATGCTGAAGGACAAGGTCCTCTACCCGTCCCCGGTCTACGGCAACGGCGCCGCGGTGCAGGACGCCCTGAACCCGCTCTTCGAGGCCTATTTCGCCGGGCAGAAGGACGACTCCGTCTTCGCGGACATGCAGGACCAGAGCAAGACCCTCCTCGCGAAGAACTGAGCCACCGGCAGCGAACCGAGCCCCCGCCGCCGGACGCCCCCGACCCCGGGGCCGTCCGGCGGCGGGGCCCACCGAAAGGACTCCCCCCTCATGGCAGACACCACCGCGCGGATCGTCCCGCTGCGCGCGGCCGGCACCGCGTTCGTCGTCGAACTCACCGAGCCGGTGCCCAGGGTCCTCCACTGGGGGGCCGACCTCGGCCCGCTGTCCGCCGACGACCTCGCCGCCCTCAGCCTGACCGCCGAGCCCGCGGTCCTCAACAACTCCCCCGACTCCCCGCGCCGCTTCACCGTCTGGCCCACCGAGGCGGACGGCTGGGCCGGCACCCCCGCGCACCACGGGCACCTCGACGGCGGTGCCGCCGCCCCCCGCCTGACCACGACGGGCACCGCCGTCCGCCAGGACGCCGAGGGCGGCGAACTGGCCGTCTTCCTCACCGACGCCGCGGCGGGGCTCGACATCACGATCACCTACCGGCTGGAGCCCTCCGGTGTGCTCGCCGTCCACAGCGAGATCACCCGGCAGCGGACGGCGGACCCCGCCCCGTACGACCTCGCGCAGGTCACCGCGCTGCTCCCGCTGCCCCGGCGGGCGGGCGAGATCCTCGACTTCACCGGCAAATGGAGCCGGGAACGCTCCCCGCAACGCCGCCCCCTCGCCCACGGCACCTACGCCCGCGAGGTCCGGCGCGGCAAGCCCGGCCTGGACTCGCCCTACCTCGTGGCCGTCGGCGTGCCCGGCTTCGGCTTCTGCGAGGGCGAGGTGTGGGGCCTGCACGTCGCCTGGAGCGGCGACCAGCGCTACCTCGTCGAGCAACTGCCCGAGGGCGCCGGCGTCCACGCCGCCGTGCTCGGCGGCGGCGAACTGCTGCGCGCCGGCGAGGTCCGGCTCGCGCCCGGCGACACCCACCGCACCCCCGTCTGCCACTACGCCTGGTCCGGCACCGGCCTCGACGGCCTCGCCGACCGCTTCCACACCCTGCTCCGGGACCGCCCGGGTCACCCGCGCCGCCCGCGCCCGGTCATCCTCAACAGCTGGGAGGCGGTCTACTTCGACCACGACCCGGAACGCCTCCTGCGGCTCGCCGACCGCGCGGCCGAGGTCGGCGTGGAGCGCTTCGTCCTGGACGACGGCTGGTTCCGCGGCCGCCGCTCCGACCGCGCGGGGCTCGGCGACTGGACGGTCGAGCGGCAGGTGTGGCCCGCCGGGCTGGCGCCGCTCGCCGACCACGTGCGCTCCCTGGGCATGGAGTTCGGCCTGTGGGTCGAACCCGAGATGGTCAACCTCGACTCGGACCTGGCCCGCGAGCACCCCGACTGGGTCCTCGCCCCCGCGCGCGGCGCCGGCCCCCCGGCCCGCCACCAGCACGTCCTCGACCTCTCCCACCCCGGCGTCGTCACCCACCTGCTGGGGGCGCTGGACGCCCTGATCGAGGAGTACGGCATCGCCTACCTCAAGTGGGACCACAACCGCGAGGTGCACGAGGCCGTGAGCGGCCCGGCCGACCGCCCGGTGGCGCACGCCCAGGTCGAGGCGCTCTACCGGCTGCTGGACACCCTCAAGCAGCGCCACCCGGCCCTGGAGATCGAGAGCTGCGCCAGCGGCGGCGGCCGTGTCGACCTGGGCATCCTCGCCAGGACCGACCGGGTGTGGGCCTCCGACTGCAACGACCCGGTGGAACGGCAGTCCATCCAGCGCTGGACGGGCCAACTGCTGCCCCCCGAACTGGTCGGCGCCCACGTGGGCCCCACCCCCAGCCACACCACCGCACGCGTCGGCTCCGACACCTTCCGCCTGGCCACCGCGCTCTTCGGCCACCCCGGCATCGAACAGGACATCACCCGCTGCACCCCGGAGGAACTGGCCCGGCTCACCGCGTGGACGGCCCTGTACCGGGAACTGCGCCCGCTGCTGCACGGCGGGCGCACCGTCCGCGCCGACCTCCCGGGGGACGCGACGCTGCTGCACGGCGTCGTCGCTCACGACGGCACGGCCGCGCTCTACTGCTGGGCCCGCGTGGCGACCTCCCCCGAGGGCCAGTCCGGCCGGGTGCCGCTGCCCGGCCTCGCCCCCGCCCTCCGCTACCGCGTGCGCGTCCGCACCGACATGGGCCTGCCGTCCTTCCACCAGACGAGCGGCCCGGCCTGGCTCACCGAGGCGATCGACGACCGCCTCACCCTCCCCGGCACGCTGCTCACCGCCGCCGGACTGCCGATGCCCCAACTCAACCCCGGGCAGGCCCTCCTGATCGAGGTACGGCAGGCCGACTGACCGGGCCCGCGCCGCCGGACCCCCTACTCCTCCTCGGGGTCCCCGGGGGCCGTGGCCTGACGGCCGAGCCAGTACAGGGCCGTGTCCACGTCGCGGGCGGTCCAGCCGGCCGCGTCGGGGCCGGAGCGGATGAGGAGGTCGTCGAGGAGGTCCATGTAGCGGCCGTAACGGCCGGGCGCCGGCGTCAGCTGGTAGCCCAGCCGCTCCAGGCCGAACTGCGCGCGGCGGTCGTAGACGGCCATCCGGTCCGGCGCGGCGGCCGTGAGCAGCGCCGAGGCCAGCGCGTCGCCGTGGCGGCAGCCGGGCAGGCCGAGCAGGGCCTTGCGGCCCTGGCGGGCGGCCGCGCCGCGCGGGGCGTCCTGGTCGCGGACCGCGTGCACGGCCTCGGCGGTGACGGCCCGGACCTCGGCGTCGCGCAGGTTCATCAGCTCGACGACCCACGCGGTGCTCGCCTGCAGCCGCTTCCACACCACCAGCGCGGCGATGTCGGTCTTGCCCAGGCTGCCGGTGTCGCGGGCGCGCTCCGCTACCTCCGTCAGCACCTCGTCGTACGCGGCCGGGACCGCGGCGCGGTACGCCTCGCGGGCGGCGGACAGGGCGGACCAGACTCCGTCGGGGAGCGGGGTGAGGGCGGCGGTCGCGGATGCGTTCATGGACCGATGGTGACCCGACTCGGCCCGCTCCGTGTGCACTTGGCTGCTTGTGATCGGTTCGGTGCGATGTGTCGCCAGGAAGGATCAGATCCAGCCAGGGGCGTCGGCCGCAGCCCCCCACGACGTCCCACCCGACCGCACACGACGGTGCCGGGCGGGCAGCCGGGTCAGGGACGTACGGTTCCCGGCCCCGGGACCCCGCCCGGCAGGCCCTTCGGGGCTGGGGGCGACCCCGCGGCGGACGGGGCGTCGTCGTCCGCCGTGCCGCGCAGGGCGGACACGGCGAAGGCCACCGCGGAGGCCAGCAGCGCCAGCGCCAGCGGTCCCCAGATCGCCGGGATCGACCACATCGGCCAGTCGTTGGCCGCCTGCACCCACAGCGTCACGATCGCCGCGACGCCCATGGCGACTCCGTGCCACCGCACGGCCTTCGCCGCGTTCGCGTGCCGCGGCCCCGGCACGAAGAGCGCCCACAGCGCCCCGACGAGCGCCATCATGCCGGTCGAGAGGCCGGCGAGCGCGCCGCCGAGGCGGTCCTCGGGCCACTCCAGAGGCCCGTCGCTCGTCTCCTGCGAGGTTCCCGCGGCGTTCCGTACCTCGACGACCTGCCCCCGCCAGATCAGGCCGACGACCTTGTCGCCCGGCTCCAACTGCGACAGCACGGGACCGGGCCAACGGAAGGTCAGGTGCCAGGGCTTGCCGGACGGCAGCGACAATTCCGCCTCGGGCGACTCCCGCTTGCCGCTGTGCGTGTCCACCGACCGCACGGTGAACTGTTGCTCCCACCGGCAGTCCGACACCTCGACGGGTGCGGACGCGCACGGCGGCGCCGCACGGAACTCCCGCTCCCGCACCAGCGCACCGCGCGTCAGGAAGACCATCGCCACCCCGACGGCCAGCGCCGCCACGGCGATCAGCAGCCATATCCCGGCCGGTGACTTCTGTTCCGCCGATCCCACTGTGTCTCCCCACCCCCGTGCGACCCCCGCGCGCCCATCCGATCATGCCGTGCCGAAGGCCGCCCAGGCCCGCAGCCGGCAGCGTGGGACGCGCCGGCCTGCCGGGTCAGGGCAACGAGGGGAGCGCCGGGGCGACGCGACGCGGATCAGGCCAGGCCGGTCGCCCGGATCACCGTCTGCGTCACCGTGTCGCCCCGCTTGTCCGAGGCACGCACGCGCAGCGACAGGAACTCGGCCCGCCGCGGCGCGTCCAGACGGACCCGGGCGGCGCCGTCGTCCGCGCCGCGCAGCGCGAGCTTGTGCCACGTCCGGCCGTCGTCGTACGAGACCTCCACCGCGTCGGTGCTGACCCGCCCGGCCGACGCACCCGGCAACGGGGAAGCGCTGACCGTGAGTTCGGCGTCACGTCGTGCGGCGCCGCCCGCGTCGGTGCGGATCCCGTAGTCGAGCTGCAACAGCGGGAGCACCTGCGGGTCGTCCGTGCGCGGCGTCGCGGAGGTGAAGCCCCACTCCGTGCGGGTCGCGGTGGAGTACGGGTACCCCTCCGTCCGCTCGGTGGACGTCACCAGCCGGTACCGGCCCGAGGCCGCAGGGACGTCCCCGCCCAGCCAGCCGCCCTCGGTGCGGGTGACCAGATCGCCGCCCCGGTAGAGCTCGTTCACCTGGGAGGTGGTGCCCGGTCCGACCACGCCCGCGTGGTCGCGGCCGCCGTCGCCCCAGGCCGGGATGGTCACGTCGAGGGCGTCACCGGTGCGCCGGGGCAGCCACTGGCTCTCGTTGATGCGCGGGTGCTCGACGGGGCCGAACCACTGGACGTCGGTGGTGCGTCCCGCCGGGTAGTCGACCAGCCCGGAGAACTGGATGGAGCGGATGCCGTTGGCGGCCTCCTCCATCCAGGTCGCCTCACCGGCCGGGGTGACCCAGTCGGTGCGCTCGGCGCCCGCCGTCGACAGCCGGGTGCCGCCGACCTTGACCCCGAGGTAGGGCTGGATGTCGTAGCGGAACTCGTCGACCTCCGTGCCGGGTTCGTTGCGGAAGCCGACGTCGACCCTGGCCAGGCGGTGCTCGGCGGGCGCGTAGGTCTGCGTCTGCGGGATGGTGCCGTGCCAGGTGTGCACCAGGTCGTACAGGTAGTCCGTCTCGGCGTGGCCGACGACGCGCATCGGCACCGAGCCGGTACGGCTGTCCTGGATACGGCCGATCAGGGTCTCGCCCTCGGTCCGGGAGATGCCCGCGATGACCAGGTCGGTGCGGCGGACGGGCTCCCGCAGCCGGCCGTTCTGGTCGTTCACCACGACCAGCAGCGCGACGCCCGCCTTCTGCGCGGCGGTGAACTGGTCGTCGGCCGCCGCGGCGGCGACCCGGTCGTCGTCGTCCGCCACGAAGCGGACCACCGCCACCTTGCCCTTGGCGCCGGCGGCCGCGTACTCCGCCGCGGTGCCGTTGCCCGCGAACACGGCGGGCAGGGTCTTGGCGCCCTCGGCCGGGCGCCCGGAACCGGGCTGGAGCCACAGGTCGTCGAAGACCTGGTCGCCGGAGGACAGGGCCAGCAGCGGCTGCTGCATGCGCCAGCGCACCGTGTACGCCAGGTCGCCCCCGGAGGCCTTCGGCATGGGCAGCGCCCACACGCTGTCGAAGCCGTCGCCGACGGTCGCGGTGTCGGTGATCGCCGGGGAGCCGTCCTTGAAGGACTGGCTGAAGTCCATGCGGATGTCGCTGTCCGTGGACGTCTTCGGCGTGACGACCTGGGTCCTGCGCAGCTTCGTCCCGTCCAGCGTCGCGTCGGTGTCGGCGTCCGCGACCACGACGCCGGTGCGGGCCAGCAGCGCCCGGCCGAAGGAGGACTCGCCGTGGACGCCGCGGACGGCGCCCCAGGTCCAGACGGTGTACGTGCCCGGCGGGACGACGGTGTCCAGCACGCCGTCGAGGTCGGTGTAGAGGGCCTGGGCAAACTCGTCGCCCTTGCGCTGGTACATCACCAGGCCGACCAGCGGGTCGCCGGCTCGGTCGGTGACGTGGACGCGCAGGTGGTGGTACTCGTCCCGGGTGCTGACCGCGAGGAGGGTGCGCGTGGCCGCCTTGCCGTCGACGACGCCCTCGACGTGCCCGGTGAAGCGGGATCCCGCAGGGGCACGGTCGAGCGTGGTGGTCACGGTGGTGGAGGCGGTGCCGTGGGCGGGCACGGTGAGCTGCCGGTCCGTCACGGTGAACAGGCCCTCGGGTGCCCCCGGCGCGTCCACGCGCGGGGTCACGGTGACGGCGGTGTCAGCGGAGTTGGCCCACTCCACGGTACGGGTCACGGTCCCGCCGGACGCGCCGCCCGGGGGGTGGATGCCGGCGTCGGCCGCGGCGGTGGCCACGAGCGTGCTGCCCGTGGCGGCCACCGCGTCCACGCGTCCGTTGCCGCCCGAGTCCGCGGGGATGTCCGGGGTCGCGACGGACGTGGAGACCAGGGCGTCCTTGATCCGGGCCCCGTTCCAGTCCGGGTGCTCCGCCGCCACCAGGGCGGCGACGCCCGCGACGTGGGGGGTGGCCATCGAGGTGCCGCTGAGGGTGGCGTACGAGCCGGTCCCGAAGGGCGCCCACTGGGAGCGGGCCGCCAGGATGTCGACACCGGGGGCGGTGATCTCCGGCTTCATCGCGTCGTCCCGGAAACGGGGGCCGCGACTGGAGAAGTCGGCGATGGCGTCGGAGGAGTCGACGGCGCCGACGGTGAGCGCGGCGTCGGCGGCGCCGGGAGCGGCCACGGTGCCCTCGTACGGGCCGGCGTTGCCGGCGGCTATGGTGAACAACGCGCCCGTCTCGGCGCTGAGTTCGTTGACCGCCTGGCTCATCGGGTCGGTGCCGTCGGTGGGCTGGTCGCTGCCGAGGCTCATGCTGACCACGCGGGCCTTGGCCTCGCGGGCGGCCCACTCCATGCCGCTGATGATCCAGGAGTCGGAACCGCTGCCCGCGTTGCTGAGGACCTTGCCCACGTGCAGCCGCACGCCGGGGGCGACGCCCTTCTCCTTGCCGCCGGACGCGGCGCCGCTGCCCGCGATGGTGGACGCCACGTGGGTGCCGTGGCCGTGGTGGTCGTCGACGTCCTCGCCGGGCACGAAGCTGCGGGAGTCGGTGACGACGCCGTCGAGGTCGGGGTGGCCGGTGTCGTAACCGGTGTCGAGGACGGCGACGTCCACGCCCTGGCCCGTGTCGCCCCCGGCCCACACCTGCGGGGCGCCGATCTGGGCGACGCTGTCGGCGAGGTCGGCCTCGACCTTGCCGTCGAGCCACACCTTGCGTACGCCGCCGGACAGGGCGGGGCCGCTCGCCGTGGCCTTCGCGGCCGCCTGCGGGGTGGCCCGGCCGGTCAGGTCGGCCCAGAACTCCGCCGCCTGGTCGTGGTCCTGGGTGGTGGCGGTGCTGTCGATGCTGGTCAGCGCGCGTGCGCCGGTGGCCCCGTCGGGGAGGGACGGCGCCGCGAGCTTCCGCCGGGCGTCGGAGGAGTAGGTCAGGATGACGGGCAGGCCCTTGGACCGGTCGTCGTCGTAACCGTCGGCGATGAGCCGCGTGACGTTGAAGAGGTTGGTGTCGAGCAGCCCGGCCGACACGTACCGCTCGGCGGCGAACGGGTAGACGTAGGTGTCGCCGTTCTGCGTGGTGATGCGGGCGTCCGCGCGGTGGCCGCCGGGGCCCTGCACGGTGACGGAGGCACGGCCGTCGCCGCCCGGCGTGACGGTGACCCGGTCGCCGGTGATGAGGGTGACGGTGCGCGGGCCGGAGCCCGAGTGGGCCCGGCCGGTCACGACCACGTTGTCCGTCGAGGAGGAGGCGGTGGCGTGGTCACTGGCAGACGCCGGTGGGATCGCCATCAGCATTGCCGCGACACCCGCGACGATCGGCAGGCCGGTTCGGCCCGGGAAGAGCGGTCTCACAGGGGATCCTTCACGTTAGATCCATCCAATGTCCGCCGCATGCTAGCGAGTTAAACGATTCAACGAGCCGGGAAACGAGAGACGAACAGCGGCGTCTTTCCGCCCGCTGTCGGGATCACGACAGGGTGGGAACCCCGGCCGCCGGTCCCGGCTGCAATCGCTGACCGCTCACCGGCCCGCCGCCACGGCGGCGGGCCGGACCTCCGCGAGGAGCCGACGACGGCTCAACGGGGCCGACCGGCCCGGGCATCCGCACCGCGGCCCGGGTGGCCTCCGGCGGCGGCGCTACCGAGGTGTGCCGAGGCGGTCGACGAGGTCGTGCCAGCCGGCGTCCAGCCGGTCGATGGGCATGCCCCGGGCCGTGAGCAGGTACTCCACGAGCACGGTGTCGAGGTAGGCCTGCAGCGTGTGCCCGGTCAGTTCGACGTCACCGGGGGCGCCCGACTGCCGGAGCAGCAGTGTCAGGTGCGTGAGCCTGAGCTGGTACGAGGGGTTGAAGCGGCGGCTCTGCTCCCGGCGCGCGGCGAGGTACAGGTCGCGGTGGGCGTGCTCGTGGCGCATCACGGCGGGACCGAAGGCGCGCAGCCGCTCCAGCGGCGGGGCGTCCGGTCCCAGGGGCGGCGGACCGGTGAGGAAGGCCGCCTGGATCTGCTGCTCGATGTGGTCGATCAGCGCGAGCATCAGCCCCGTGCGGTCGCCGAAACGCCGGAAGACCGTCCCTTTGCCGACCTCGGCCGCGGCGGCGACGGCCTCCATGGTCACGTTCGCCGCTCCGTGCTCGGCGGCGAGTTCGGCCGCCACCTCCAGCAGGCGCCTGCGGTTCCGCGCGGCGTCGGCACGCAGCCGTGGTGGCTCGCCCGCCGGCGTGAGGGTGAGGCCCGCGGGTCCGGCGGAGGCGTCGCGCACGGGGAGGACGGCGCGGTGCGGCTCGGTCATGGCCACAGCGTAGCGGTGGGAATAGAAGTGGACCGCGGTCCGTTTGGCTGGTACAACATGTAACCGGACCACGGTCCGCTTTCAGTTCCTAGCAGGGAGATCGCCCATGTCCGTCCGCATCCTCGCCCTCGTCGGCAGCCTCCGCGCCGGTTCGCACAACCGCCAGCTCGCCGAGGCCGCCGTGAAGCACGCTCCCGAGGGCGTCGAGATCACGCTCTACGAGGGTCTGGCGGAGGTCCCCTTCTACAACGAGGACATCGACGTCGAGGGTGCGGTGCCCGAGGCCGCCGCCCGCCTGCGCGCCACCGCCGGCGCCGTCGACGCGTTCCTGCTGTTCTCGCCCGAGTACAACGGCACCATCCCGGCCGTCCTCAAGAACGCCATCGACTGGCTGTCCCGCCCCCACGGTGCCGGCGCCCTGTCCGGCAAGCCGGTCGCCGTGGTCGGCACCGCCTACGGCCAGTACGGCGGCGTGTGGGCCCAGGACGAGGCCCGCAAGGCCGCCGGCATCGCCGGTGCCTCCGTCCTCACGGACGCCAAGCTCTCCATCCCCGGCTCCGTGACCCGCTTCGCGCAGACGCACCCGGCGGACGACTCCGAGGTCGTGGAGGGTCTGACCCAGGTCATCGAGCAGCTCTCCCAGGCGGGTCCCGGCGTCTTCCGATCGGCCCCGTGCACGGCGGTGCGGGCGGGCCGTCAGGAGGCCCGCCCGCACCGATGGGATGCGGCGCCCCGCGTCAGCGGAGGCCGAAGGCCCGGATCACGGTCTGGGTGACCGCGTTGCCCGCGGAGTCGTGCGCACGCGCACGGAGCGAGACGAACCGGGCCTGCTTCGGGGCCGACAGCTTGAAGCGGCCGTCGTGCCCGCAGGCGGTCTTCCGCCAGGTGCGTCCGTCGTCGTAGGACACCTCGAGGGAGACGGCCGAGAGGGTGCCCACGCCGACGGCGCCCGGGAGGTGGGCGGCCGTGACGGACAGCGCGTCGTTCCGGGCGGCCCTGCCGTCCGCGTCCGTGGCGATGCCGTAGTCGATCTGCGGCAGCGGCAGCACCGCCGCGTCGTCGCCCGCCGGGGCCTTGGACGTGAACTCCCACTCGGTGTGCGTGGTGGAGGAGTAGGGGCTCACCGAGGCGTCACGGCTCGCGTCCAGCACCAGGCGGTAGGGCAGCCGGCCCGCGCCGGGGGCGGTGCCCCCCATGCTGGTGTTGGTCGTGCTCTGGCCCAGGCGCGTGCCGCCCTGGTAGAGGGTGAGCGTCTGCCGTGTGCGCTGGTAGTCCATCGACATGCCGACGTGGTCCGAGCCACCCCATGCGGGGATGTCGAAGGCCAGCCAACTGCCGCTGCGGGTGGGCAGCTTGTAGTTGTTGTTGAGGTACGGCCGCTCGACGGGCTTGAACCACTCCTGGCTGTGCCGGCTGCCCGCCCGGTACGTGGTGCGCGGTTCGACCTCGTACAGCAGACCGTCGACGTACGCCTCCTGGCCCCAGGAGTAGCCCGGTCCGGTGGAGACCCAGTCGACCCGCCGCGAGTTCACCGGCTCGCGCATCGTCAGGCCGATGCCCCAGTTGGAGTACACGGGCCAGTCGAAGCGGAACTCGCCGCCGCCCTGGGCCGGGTCGGGGCTGTCGTAGGTGACGTCGACCCGGGCCAGGTTCTTCGTGCCCCCCTTGACGACGAGGCGGCCGGGGATCTCGTTGTGCCACGTCCACATGAGGTCGTAGACGTACGGGCTGACCGGCTGCGAGCCCACCTTCAGCACGGCGCCCCGTACCGACGCGCGGCGCAGGAGCCGTTCGCCCTCGTCGGTGCTCAGCAGCGCGACGTCGATCCGGGCGGGCGTGAAGGGGTCGTCGGTGTAGCTCCTCAGCTGGCGTCCCGGCTGGTCGTTCACGACGAGCAGGAGCCTGGCGCCCGCCGCGACCGCCGCGGCGGCCTGTTCGGCGTCGCCCACGGTGCCGCCCCGGCGCACGACCACTGCCTTGCCGCGCGCGTCCAGCCCGGCGTAATCCGCGCTCGCGCCGTCACCCGCGGCCACGAGGGGGAACGCGTAGTGGCCCTGGGCGAGCGCGGTGACGTCCTCCTGCCGCAGGACGTCGGTGAACGCGTCGTTCCCGGCGGTGACGGACAGCGCCGGCTGCTCCTTGCGCCAGCGGGCGCCGAGGTGGAAGTCGCCGTGGGTGACCTTGTGCGTGGTGGGCTGGGCCCAGAGGCTGTCGTAGCTGGTCTGGGTCTCCATGTAGTCGCGCCAGCTGCCGCCGCCCATCGCGCGGTTGTACTCCAGGCGCTGGTAGGTCACCTCGGTCGGCTGCGGTGTCGTCATGTCGACCCGCTCGAGCTTCGTCGCGTCCAGCGTCACCGTGCGGTCGCGGTCCATGACGACCTCGGGGTCGCCGAGCAGTGCCATGCCCATCGAGTGGGGACCGTGCACGCCGCGCACGTCCTTGAAGGACAGCACGGAGTAGACGTCGTCCGGGAGCCAGGTCTCCAGCCGCCCGGTCTGGTCGACGAGGTAGAACGCGGGGTCGAAGTCGCCGGAGCGCAGCACCTCGACGACCCCGGACATGGGCTTGCCCTCACCGTCCTTGAGGACCATCGTCAGCCTGTGGGCGGCGTCGCCCAGCGACACCGCCGTGTGGGTGACCGTCCTCCCCGCCGTGTCGGCCGCGACGACCTGACCGGACCAGCGGCCGTTCCCGGTCGCCTTCGAGCCGTCGATGGTGACGGTGACCTCGGCGGTGCCGTGCGCCGGCACGACGACCCGGGACGCGGACAGCGCGAACAGCCCCGCGGGGGCGTTCGGGGCCTGGACGGACAGGGCGAGCGTCACCGGGGAACCCCCGGTGTTGGTGTACGTGACCGGGCGCTCGACCGCGGCGGCACCGCCGCCGGCCTCCGCCTGGCCGGTGAACGCGGTCGCCGAGGCGAACACCTCGGCGCCGAGCGCCGAGGGCACGTCCACCCGGCCGCTGCCCGCCTGGAACGCGTCGTACTGCGGGGTCTGCTTCGAGCTGCTCACCAGCAGGTCCTTCAGCTGGGAGCCGGTGAGCCCGGGGCGCGCGGCCGCGAGCAGGGCCGCCGCGCCCGCGACGTGCGGGGTGGCCATCGAGGTGCCGCTGAGCGTCTGGTAGCTGCCCTCGCCCTCCGGCGCGTACTGCGAGCGGGCCGCCAGGACGTCGACGCCGGGCGCGGTGATCTCGGGCTTGAGACCGCCGTCGCCGACGCGCGGACCCTGGCTGGAGAACCAGGCGACGTCGTCGGAGGAGTCGACGGCTCCCACGGTCAGGGCGGCGTCCGCCGCGCCCGGCCCGCCGATGCTGCCGGGCGTGCCCATGTTGCCCGCGGCGATGACGAACAGCGCGCCGGTCTGCGCGCTCAGGCGGTCGACCGCCGCGCTGAGGGGGTCCGTGCCGTCGGACGGGGTGTCGGAGCCCAGGCTCATGCTCACGACGTCCGCGTCCTGGTCCACCGCGGCCCATTCCATACCGGCCAGCACCCAGGAGTCCTGACCGGAGCCCGAGTCGGCCAGCACCTTGCCCACGTGGAGGTCCGCGCCGGGGGCGACGCCCTTCTCCTTGCCGTCCGAGGCGGCCCCGGTGCCGGCGATGGTGGACGCGACATGGGTGCCGTGCCCGTTGCGGTCCGTCACGTCCTCGTCCGGGACGAAGGTCCGGGTGGCGGCGATCCGGCCGGACAGGTCGGGGTGCCCGGTGTCGACACCGGTGTCGAGGACGGCGACGTCGACACCCTTGCCGGTGTCGCCGGCCGACCACGCCTGCGGGGCGCCGATCTGGGCGGTGGTGTCGGCGAGATCGGCCTCGACCTTGCCGTCGAGCCAGATGCGGGCGATGCCGGAGCCGAAGGAAGGGGTGTCGCCGGAGGTGGCCTTGGCGGCCCGCGACCCGGAACCGGGCGCGGAGGTGACGGCCTGCCAGAAGTCGGCGGACCGGTCCCTGTCCTCGGTGAGGGCGGCACCCTGGACGCTGCTGAGGTCCCTGACCCGGGTGGCACCCCGCGGCGTCGTGGAGCGCAGGCCGGCGGCGGTGCTGTAGGAGACGATCAGCGGCAGGTGGTCGAGGTGCGCGTCGTCGTAGCCGTCCGCGACGAGCTTGCTGATGTTGAACAGGCGCCGGTCCAGGGTGCCCGCCGCCACGTAGGGGAGGGCGGATTCCGGATAGACGTAGAGGTCCCCGCGGGACTCCATGATGTGCGCGCGGGTCCGGGACCCGCCCGCGCCGCGCACCTCGACGGTGCCCCCGGCGGTACCTGACTGCCGGGTGATAACGATGTCACCCGTGATCAGGGTGACCGTGTGGACGCCCGCGGGCACGTTGCCCCGCTCCGCCGGGGCGTCGGAGCCGGCGCTCCCGGGCGAGGCGGCCTGGGAGGCGGACAGGGCGGCGGGTTGCGCCATCGACAGGAGGGCGGCACCGGCGGCGGCGAGCACGCCCCAGCGTCTGGGTGATGGTCTCAAGGGATTCCCTGGCTGTTCCGTGGGGCCGGGGTCGGCCCGCCAACGGTTCGGACTGCCCCGGTGGGGGCGGTCGCATCCTGGACCCAAACCCGCGAACGGGGGCAGGGCGTGCGAGGTGATCTTTCCCACGTCGGCATCACGACCGTGCGGGTTTGAGGTCGTCAACCCCGCTCCCACGTGGGGAAGTTGTCCTGCGGACCGATGGCGCGGCGCACCGTTGCGAGCCCGGCCGGCGCCGAGGTGCCGGCGGCACGCGCCGGTGGCCCCGCCGCCCGGACGGGGTCACCTGGCGCCGCGCTGCACGACCGGGCGCCATCCGTGCTGCTAGAAAGGGACGGAAATCCTTATATCCGACAAAAAGGAAAGGGGGTCGGCGTGGGCTACGCCGCGTCCTTCGGAGCGGGCCTGGTCGTCGGCATCATGTACGGCCTCCTCAGGGTCCCGTCCCCCGCGCCGCCGTTCATCTGCCTCGTCGGCCTGGCCGGCATCCTGATCGGCTCCTCCGTGCCGGGGTGGCTCGCGTGAGGTCCCTGCTCTCCCGGTGCCTCCTCTCGTTCTCCGTGGGGGCCCTGGCGGGTGTCCTGTACTGGCTCATGGGCGTCATGTCGCCCGCCCCGCCGTGGATCTCGCTCGCCGGGCTGCTCGGCATCCTCGCCGGCGAGGCGGCGACGCGGCACCTGCTGGCGCGCCGCCGGAAACGGCCCGCCGACCCGGCGGAGGGGGCGCCCCCGGCTAGTCCGTGAAGGGGGCTTCCCGGTCCGGCCCCAGCCATGTCGTCAGGGCCCACCACCAGTGGAGGGCGTCCAGCGGCCCGGACGTGGCGTCCGCCGGCGGCTCGCCGGTGATCTGCCGGAGCCGGCCGAGCCGGTAGCGCACGGTGTTGGGGTGGGTGAACAGTGCCGCCGCCGTCTGGTCCAGACGCCGCCCGTGGTCCAGGAACGCCAGTGCGGTGAGGGCCAGTTGACGGTGGAAGGCGTCCGACGGATCCAGGGCGCCCAGGAGCCTGCCGGCCAGGAACGAGCCCAGCAGCGGCTGCTCCGCGGTGGCGATCTCGCCGGCGAAGTCCGTCAGCTCCCGCACCCCGCGCCGTCCGCGCCGGCCGCCGGCGTTCAGCGCGCGGACGCACAGCCGGTGGGCGGGCGGCAGTTCCTCCGGCGGAACGGCGGGGGAGAGGACGACGAGTCCGCCGGCCGCCTCCGGCCCGAGTTCCCCCCGCGCGGGCATCCGCGGGAGCAGGCCCGCAGGCCGGCCCTCGACCCGTCCGGCGATCCCGCGCAGCTCGGTGATCCGGTCCGCGAGGCGGTGGGCGCCGGCGGCGTCGAGGCCGTCCGCGACGAGGCAGTGGAACGTGCCGCCGGGCCGGAGCCCGGCCCGCGCCAGGTCCCCTGCCGGTGGCGGGGTGCCGGCCGTCAGGAGCCGGCGCAGCACCCGCGCCCGCAGGCCGTCGGAGGCGGGGGGCAGTTCCTGCTCGGCCGTGCGGTATCCGTTGATCACGTGGCGTTCGACGGCGTCGCCGTACTCCTTGAGCCGCAGGACCGCCGAGAGCAGCATGCCGTCGGGCACTCCGGCCGACCTGCTGCGGTCGACGGTGATCTCCACCGTGCGGGTGAGGGCCGCCTGGACGCCGTGGAGCACCGAGGTGATGGGGACGCCCTGTTCGGCCCGGTCGGTGCCGAGCAGCAGGGCGGCGGCGAAGTCCTGGCCGTCCACGCGCCCGAAGGTGCCGAGCCACGGTCCGGCCGCGGCGACGATGGCGGTGACGTGCCGCCGGGTCTCCGCCTCGCCGAGCCGGGCGACGTCGGGGGAGTGGGTGCGCGCGGCGTGCACGAGCTGGCCCCGTACGTCCGCGTCGCCGGCCATGTCCCGCAGGATCCCGGCGACGGGCTCGGGCTGGTGGGTGACCGTCAAGAGCCTCGCCCCTTCCGCGACCGAACGCTGTGGCCGGGCGACAACCGGGTGCGGGCGCATTGGCGGCCGGCCACTACCGCATTGTCATGACCACCTGATTACCTGTCGGCTACCGAAGGTAACAGCAAGGTCATCCGGGCAACACCCTTCGCGCATCCCCCCGCACCCTCCGGAAGGCACGCCATGGAGACAGTGACAGACCCCGCCCTGCCCAGCCGGCGCCGCGTCCTGACGGCGGCGGGAGGTGTGCTCGCCGGGGCGACCGCCCTGGCGCAGGCGGTCCCGGCCCACGCCGCCGCATCCCAGGACGCGGACGTGATCGTCATCGGCCACGGCCTGGCGGGCCTGGTCGCGACCGCGGAACTGGCCGACAAGGGACGCAAGGTGCTCCTGCTCGACCAGGAGCCGGAGACCAATCTGGGCGGCCAGGCGTTCTGGTCCTTCGGCGGACTGTTCCTCGTCGACTCCGCCGAGCAGCGGCTGATGGGCATCAAGGACTCCCGCGACCTGGCGTGGCAGGACTGGCAGGGCGCGGCCGGCTTCGACCGTGACGTCACCGACCCCCACGGCCAGGACCACTGGGCCTACAAGTGGGCCGAGGCCTACGTGGACTTCGCCGCGGGGGAGAAGCGGTCCTGGCTCCACCAGCAGGGCGTGCGCTGGTTCCCGATCGTCGGCTGGGCCGAGCGCGGCGGCGGCCTCGCGGACGGCCACGGCAACTCGGTGCCCCGCTTCCACGTCACCTGGGGGACCGGACCGGCCGTCGTCGAGCCCTTCGAGAAGCGCGTACGCGCCGCGGTCGCCAGGGGGCTGGTGAGCTTCGGGTTCCGGCACCGCGTCGACGAACTCGTACGCACCGGCGGCGTCGTCACCGGGGTCCGCGGAGCCGTGCTGGAGCCGAGCAACGCCCCACGGGGCACCCGCAGTTCGCGCACCGTCGTCGGCGATTTCGAGCTGCGGGCGCCGGTCGTGATCGTGACCTCGGGCGGCATGGGCGCCAACCACGACCTGGTACGCCAGAACTGGCCGGCCCGGCTCGGCACCCCGCCGAAGAACATGATCTCCGGCGTGCCCGAGCACGTGGACGGCCGGATGCTCGCCATCACCGAGCGGGCCGGCGGCCGGATCGTCAACCCGGACCGCATGTGGCACTACACCGAAGGTCTGCAGAACTACGCCCCGATCTGGGCCAAGCACGGCATCCGCATCCTCCCCGGCCCCTCCTCGCTGTGGCTGGACGCCACCGGCAGGCGCTTCTCCGCCCCGGACCTCCCCGGGTACGACACCCTCGGCACGCTCAAGACGATCACGGGCACCGGGTACGACTACTCCTGGTTCGTGACCACCCAGAAGATCCTGGCGAAGGAGTTCGCCCTCTCCGGATCGGAGCAGAACCCGGACCTCACCAACAAGGACATCCCCCTCACCCTCTCCCGCCTGTGGCAGACCCCGGAGCCCATCGAGCGGTTCAAGAAGAACGGCGTCGACTTCGTGGTCTCCTCCTCGCTGTCCGGTCTCGTCGCCGGGATGAACAGGCTGACCGGGGAGGACCTCATCGACCTGGCCGACCTCAAGCGGCAGATCGACGCCCGGGACCGCGAGATCGACAATCCGTACACCAAGGACGCCCAGGTGATGGGGATCCGCAACGCCCTGGCCTACCCGGGCGACTTCCTCAGCCGCACCGCCACTGTCCACAAGATCATGGACCCGGCGGCGGGACCGCTGATCGCGGTACGGCTGAACATCCTCACCCGCAAGACGCTCGGGGGTCTGCAGACCGACCTGTCCGGCCGGGTCCTGGACGCGGCCGGGGAGCCGGTGCCGGGTCTGTACGCCGCCGGTGAGGTCGCCGGTTTCGGCGGCGGCGGCGTCCACGGTTACCGCTCCCTGGAAGGCACGTTCCTCGGCGGCTGCCTCTTCTCCGGCCGTCAGGCCGGGCGTGCTGCGGCGGCCGCCACGGCGACCTGAGGGGCGCCCCTCCGCGGCGGGCCGGCGCCGGCCGGCCTGCCGCCCGGCCCGCCCGCCGCTGTCCGGGGACCGGGCGGAACGCTGATCGATTTCGGACAAGATTTGTTGCCGCCATGACAATGATGTCATCCCGATGTCACGCTGTGTCCGCACCCGCACACGGACGGCGTCATCCCGCACTGCGAGCTCCGCCCCGCCCGGCCCACCCCGCCGGCGGGTCCGCACGGCCACCGTCAGCCGACCGCCGCAGGAGGAGAACTCCTTGTCCCACTTACGCACCCTGCCCCGTCACGCCAGGGCGACCGCCGTCGCCCTGACCGCCGCCGCCGCACTGCTCGGCGCGGCCCTTCCCTCAGGCCCGGCGCTCGCCACCGGCCAGGGACGGGGCAGCACGACGATCGTCGCATCCCCCCACACCGGTGCGTTCCCCGCGCGCCTGTCCCCGTCCGCCCGCGCCTCGCTGATCCGCGAGGCCGGCTCCGCGGCGCCCGCGACCGCCAAGGCGCTGCGCCTCGGGCAGCAGGAAAGACTCGTCGTCAAGGACGTCGTCAAGGACGCCGACGGCACCGTGCACACACGGTACGAACGCACCTACGCCGGACTCCCCGTGCTCGGCGGCGACCTCGTCGTCCACCGCGACGGCAACCGGCTGACCCAGGACCGTGCCACCGACGCGACGCTGTCCGTGCCCGGCACACGGCCCGCGGTCGCGGCGGTCACCGCCGGGAAGAAGGCCCTCGCCGCCGCGCCCCGGACCGGAGAGCCCCGCGCATCCGGGGAACCGCGGCTCGTCGTCTGGGCCGCGACCGGCAGGCCGGCACTGGCCTGGGAGACCGTCGTCACCGCCACCCAGGCCGACGGCACCCCCAGCGAACTGCACGTCGTCACCGACGCCCGCACGGGCAAGGAGCTCTCCCGCTCCGAAGGCGTCAAGACCGGCACCGGCACCGGCGCCTTCGTCGGCACCGTCCCCCTCGGCACCACCGAGGCCGGCGGTGCCTACGAGCTCCGCGACGGGACCCGAGGCGGCCACTACACCACCGACCTGAACAACACGACGACCTCCGGCACCGGCACCCTCTTCACCGACGCCGACGACGTCTGGGGCGACGGCACCGTGGCCAACCGCCAGTCCGCGGGCGTGGACGCCCACTTCGGCGCCGGCGCCACCTGGGACTACTACCAGGACACCTTCGGCCGGAACGGCATCTACAACGACGGCGACGGGCGCTACAGCCGCACCCACTACGGCAGCAACTACGTCAACGCCTACTGGAGCGACACCTGCCGCTGCATGACCTACGGCGACGGATCGGGCAACACCCACCCCCTCACCGCCATCGACGTGGCCGGGCACGAGATGAGCCACGGCGTCACCAGCGCCACCGCCGACCTCAACTACAGCGGTGAGTCGGGCGGCCTGAACGAGGCCACCTCCGACATCTTCGGCACCATGGTCGAGTTCCACGCGGACCTCGCCGCCGACACCCCCGACTACCTCATCGGCGAAGAGATCGACATCAACGGCGACGGCACCCCGCTGCGCTACATGGACAAGCCCTCCAAGGACGGCGACTCGCACGACTACTGGTCGTCCTCGCTCGGCGGCGTCGACGTCCACTACTCGTCGGGCCCGGCCAACCACTTCTTCTACCTGCTCGCCGAGGGCAGCGGCCCGAAGACCGTGCGCGGCGTGGACTACGACAGCCCGACCTACGACGGCGTCCCGGTCCCCGGCATCGGCGCCGCCAACGCCGCCGCCATCTGGTACCGGGCACTGACCACGTACATGACCTCGACCACCGACTACGCCGGAGCCCGCACCGCCACCCTCCAGGCCGCGGCCGACCTCTTCGGCGCCTACAGCCCGACGTACATCACCGTCGCCAACACCTGGGCGGCCATCAACGTCGGCCGCCGCATCGTCGACGGCATCGACCTGATCCCGCCCGGCGACCAGATCAGCGGCGTCGGCCAGACGGTCTCCCTGCAGATCGAGGCGACCACCAGCAACGTCGGCGCCACCCTGGAGTACCAGGCCACCGGGCTGCCCGACGGCGTGGGCATCGACCGGGACACCGGTCTGATCTCCGGCACCCCGGACTCCACCGGCACCCACGAGGTCACGGTCGCCGTCACCGACAGCACCGGCGACACCGCCTCCACCGGGTTCACCTGGACGGTCGCCCACGTCTACGGCAACAGCACCCGCGTCGACATCCCCGACGCCGGGGCCGCCGTCGAGTCGCCGATCACCGTGACGGGCCGCGGCGGCCTCGCCTCCGCCGTCACCCAGGTCCACGTGAAGATCGTCCACACCTGGCGCGGCGACCTCGTCGTCGACCTGGTCGGGCCCAGCGGCAGCAAGTACCCGCTGCTCAACCAGACCGGCGGGTCCGCCGACAACGTCGACCAGACCTTCACGGTCGACGCCTCCGCCGAGACGATCGACGGTACCTGGAAGCTCCGCGTCCGCGACGCCGTCGCGCTCGACACCGGCTACATCGAGAACTGGACCATCACCCCGTAGCGGACCACACTCCGCTCCGCCGGCGGGCCGGGCCACCCCCCTCCCGGCCCGCCGGCGCCCCACGTCCCCGATAACCCGTTGCCGCGGGCCGACATGACGGGTGATCATCGCGGGATGATCACGACCCCGCCCGACGGCCGCGCCGGAATCGACGCGTCACTGGTCAAGCGCCTGCTCGCGGCGCAGTTCCCGCAGTGGGGCCACCTGCCCGTCACCCCGGTGGAGGCCGACGGCTGGGACAACCGCACCTACCGCCTCGGGCACGCCATGACGGTCCGTCTGCCCACCGCCGAAGGCTACGTCCCCGCGGTGGCCAAGGAGAACGAGTGGCTGCCCCGGCTCGCGCCCTCGCTCCCCGTCGCCGTCCCGTCCGTCCTCGGCATGGGCGCCCCGGGCCAGGGCTACCCCTTCCCCTGGTCCGTACGCGGCTGGCTGCCCGGCGAGACCGCCGCCCCCGAACGCATCGCCGACCTCGCCCGGTTCGCCGTGGACCTCGGCGAGTTCCTCCTCGCCCTCGAGGGCTGCGACCCCACCGGCGGCCCGTCCGCCGGCCGCCACAGCTGGTACCGGGGCGCGTCGCCCGCCCTCTACGACGAGGAAACCCGCCGCTGCCTGGCCCTCCTCGACGGCCACGTCGACACGGCCCGTGCCCGCGCCGTCTGGGACGCCGCCCTCGCCGCCGAGTGGCACGGCCGACCCGTCTGGTTCCACGGCGACATCGCCTCCGGCAACCTCCTCGTCCGCGATGGCGAACTCGCCGCCGTCATCGACTTCGGCACCTCCGGCGTCGGCGACCCCGCCTGCGACCTGGTCATCGCCTGGACCATGTTCTCCGGCGCCGGCCGCGAGGCGTTCCGCCGCACGGTCGGCCAGGACCCCGCCACCTGGGCCCGCGCCCGCGGCTGGGCCCTGTGGAAGTCACTGCTCGTGCTCGCCGACACCCTGACCACCGACCCGGCCCGCGCCGAGGTCAACCGGCGCGTCATCACCGAAGTGCTCGACGACCACGACCACTTCGCGCGGGCGGCCGCGGGCGCGACGGGGTGAGCGTGTTCCTGCCCGCGCTCGGCGCCGGGCCTGCTGCGCCCCCGGTGCGCAGACGGGCGGCGGGACGGCCGAAACGCCGGCCGGATCAGCCCGCGCGTTCCGCCGCGCTGCGCTCCACGCAGAACTCGTTGCCCTCCGGGTCGGCGAGCACCACCCAGCCCGTGCCGTCGGGGCGGCGGCGGTCGTCGACCTGCGTCGCGCCGAGCAGGAGGAGGCGCTCGACCTCCTCGTCCCGGGTGCGGTCCTGGGGCTGGACGTCCAGGTGCACGCGGTTCTTGACGGTCTTGGGGTCCGGAACGGTCACGAAGAGGATGCCGGGGCCGCCGGCGACCTCGATCAGGGCCTCCTCGTCACCGGGCTTGTCGTCCTCGTGCAGCGGGCGGTCCAGGACGAGGGACCAGAAGCTCGCCAGACGGTGGGCGTCGGCGCAGTCGATCGTGATGTGGCGCATTGCGGAGGTCATGGGGCGGATTCTGGTCCACGGCGCCGGACCGGGGCAACGCAGTTGTGTCAGGGGCGGCCGATAGCGTTGACGTGTTCCCCCGCCGGATCCCGTGAGCCCGGAAGCAGGAAGCGACAGCCGTGAGCGACGACGTCCTGTCGGTCATACCGACCGACCCCCGATGGCAGCCCAGCCGTGACGCGGCAGAGCGTGCCGTCGTCCTCGTCGCCTCGCTGGAACCCGAGGATCCCGACGGTGCGGACATCGAGATCGAGGTCAGCCGGTACGACACCATCATGCCGGTCGAGTGCGGCGGCAATCTGGTCGCCATCGGCTGCCCGTTGTGCGGTGGCCCCGTTGACACCGCCTGGTGGTCGGCCGTGTTGGACGCGCACCGTGACGAGGGCTTCGTGACGCTGTCGGTCGACGTCCCGTGCTGCGGCGGTGCCACGTTGCTGGACGAACTGCACTACGACTGGCCGTGCGGGTTCGCGCGCTTCGAGATCGCCGTGTGGAACCCCCGCCGTGACTGGTTCGGCGACGACGAACTGGCCGCCCTCGGTGAAGCGCTCGGCCACCCCGTCCGGCAGATCAGGGCTCACATCTGATCGGGCCGGGTACCGGCCCGTCAGTCCGCGCGGCCGGTCGTGGCCACCGTCACGCCGAGGCCGATCATCGCCAGCCCGCCGGCGCCGCCGATCGCGGACAGGCGGCGGTCGGAGCGGCCCAGCCACACGCGGGCGGCGGAGGCGGTCAGGCCCCACAGGGTGTCGCTGACGAGGCCGATGCCGATGGGGACGAGGCCGAGGAGCAGCATCTGCGCGGGCAGTGACCCGGCGGAGTGGTCCACGAACTGGGGGAGCACGGCGGCGAAGAAGACGATGCCCTTGGGGTTGGTGACCCCGACCGCGAGGCCGTCCGCGACGGTCCGCAGGTCACCGCGGACGGGCCGGTCAGGGCCGTCCATCGCGCCGACCGTGAGCTCCCGGCGGTGCCGGAACGCCTTCACGCCGAGGAGGACGAGGTAGGCGGCCCCGGCCAGTTTCACCACCAGGTAGAGCGTCAGGGACCGCTCGATCAGCGAGCCCAGGCCGAACGCCACGGCCACCACCAGCAGGTACGAGCCGATGAAGTTGCCCAGCACCGACGCGAGGGCGGTGCGGCGGCCGTGCGCCAGGGCGCGGCCGATGACGAAGAGCACGCTGGGCCCGGGGATGACGATGACGAGCAGGGACATCGCCGCGAACGCGAGCAGCCGGTCCATGGACACCACGGTCCCTCACCTCCGCGGCCATTGAACCAGGTGCCCGGGATCCCCCGCCGGTCCGGCGGCCGGCAGGGAACCCCGGGGACGGGACCGGGACCCGTCAGTCCCGGCCCACCACGGCTTGGGCGTACGGGATCAGCCGCACCGGCCCGACGAGCCCCGTGCGCTGCGAGGCGGCACCGCCGTACACGGAGGGGTCGCTGACGCGCAGCCGGTTGAGCAGCGGCGTGGCCACCTCGACCTCGATCGTGTTGCTGCCGCGGCGGAGCAGCCCGCCGAGGTCCACCACGGGGTTGACGTGGCTGGTGACCGGTGCCGGCCGCCCGTTGACGCTGACCCGGAAGGTGTCGGTGACCTCGCCGAGGTCGAGCAGCGCGCCGAGGTCGCCGCTCCAGGACCGGTCGAGTTCGACGGTGGCCCGGTAGCGGCCGATGCCGGCGGCGTCCGTGAGCTCCGGGACGGCGTTCCACGGAGCCAGGGCGTCGAGGGCGATCCGGTGCCGGACGACGGTGGTGCGGTCCGGGTCCGCGCCGGGACGCCAGTCCTCGGCGTCCAGGGTCCAGGAGGTGAGCTCCCGGGACGCGGGCACCTCCCCGACCACGGTGCCGACCGAACCCCCGCGCGACAGCGCCGTGGTGTAGGTGCCGGCCGCGCGGGCGCGCAGGACGAGCCGGCCGTCGTCGAAGCGCACGTCGTCCGCGTCCGTGGTGACGGCGTGGGTACGGCCGGGCTCGCCGTGGAACCGTCCCGGCGGCGCGAAGGCCACGACCATCGACTCGGCCGGCTGCAGCGCCACCCGGAAGGTGAACAGGTCGCCGTCCTGCGCGTACAGCGCCAGCGGCCGGGCCTCGCCCGTCCACGGGTCCAGCAGGTACGGCACCGCGCCCGAGCGGGTGCGGCGCACCGTGACGGCGTGGTCGATCGCGGCGACGGGGGGCTTCACGGTCTCGGCGTGCTTGCCGTTGACGAGGTAGAACCAGTCGACGCCCTCGTCGAAGCGGTGCATCGTCAGCAGCGTCGAGGGCACGGCATAACTCACGTCGGGCACCAGACCGAGGTCCGCGAGGGCCTGACCCACCGCCGTCTTGTCGGTGACCTGCCGGACCCGCGGCTGCGCCAGCAACTCGGCGACGGCAGATCGGAGTTGCTGTAGGGCGGAGTCGTCCTCCACACCGGGCGTCGTGACCGTCGTCCAGTCGCCGAGCAGGACGACCGGCAGCCCGGCCCGTGTCAGGCGCAGCAGGTGGCGCGCGTCAGCGAGGGTGAGGGTGACCGCCGAGCCGGAGAAGAAGTCCCCCTCGACGAACAGCGCCCGGTAGGCAGGGCCGTCGGGAGCCAGCCGACCGTCGCGGACCTTCGCCGACGGCAGGTCCAGCAGGGGCCCGCTGAGGAACTGGTGGGTCCAGCCGAGCGGCACGCCCGTCGAGGTGAACCAGGAGGCGCCGATCCCCGTCGCGGTGTAGCCGGTCTGCCGGAAGACGGCGACGTCGATCCGGGAGGTGCCGCGCTGCATGGCGTGGTGCACCCGGGACAGGTACCCGGACACGTCGGTGACGTGCCGCCAGGTCGGGTGCCGCGGGCCCCAGGACTCGCCGTAGCCGACGGTGCCGTTGTACGGGGTGAAGGCCGCGTAGCCGGGCCACTTCACCCCGGGCAGCGTGGCGTACGAGAAGCCGTGCACGACGGTCTGGTTGACGCCGGCCGCGTACGCGCCGCCCATGGTGCGCAGGAACTTCTCCCACGTGGTGCTGTACGCGGAGCCGGTGTAGGCGCCTGCCTCGCAGGACAACACCGTGTGGCCCGCCATGTCCCGGCCGCCGGCCAGGCAGCGGTAGTCGTCGAGGTTCTTGAAGCCCAGCGACTCGCCCTCGGGGATGTCCAGCAGCGCGGCGGACCGGATGGCGTCGGTCTGCAGGCCGTACGGCTGCGCGCGCATCCCCAGGCCCAGGGTGTGCGCCCAGCCGCGCAGCGCCGTGAGGTGGTGGGTGTTGTACAGGTCGCTGACGGTGTCCCAGAAGTCGTGCCGTATCTGGCGGGTCGCGACGGCGTCGTAGGCGTAGACCTGGTTGCCGCCGCTCATCGCGATGACGGGCAGGACGGGCAGCAGCGGGTAGCCGTTGCGCTTCTCGAAGGCGGCGGGCAGCCCGGGGGTCCAGGGCAGCGCCTTGGTCTCGATCTCCAGGGAGTCCTCGAACAGGACGCCGCCGGCGCTCTTGAGGAGGCCCCGGATCTCCTTCGTGAGCAGGTTCCGCTCCCAGAAGCCGGTGACGGCGGCGGTGCCGGCCGCGCTGAAGTGGTCCACGACGTACGCGGTGGGCGAGGTGTGCGGACCGCCCTCGGGGGTCTGCCCGGTGCCGCGCTGCCAGAAGGCGGTGAGCACCCAGTCGCCCCCGCCGGGCGCGGTCCAGTCCACGGCGCCGTCGGCGATGTGCGCGGTGAGGTCCTGGACGCTCGCGCGGTCCAGGCCGGTCTCCTTGCGGGTGGCGTTCTCGGGGGCGATCCGGGTGGCCAGCAGGCCCAGCAGCCGCTGCCGGGTGACCCCGGACGCGGGGGCCAGGGCGGGGGCCGGCACGGGGCCCGAGTAGGCTGTCCCGGCGGCCACGGTGACGGCGCCGAGGGCGAGTTCCTGCACCGCGGCCTCGCTGTCGGGGGTGATCCCGGGGACGGCCGCCGGCCAGCTGGGGCCGATGGTGAGGTCGATGGTGACGCCCCGCCGGCGGGCCTGGTCCAGGGCCGCGTGGACGCCGGCGACCCAGGCGGGGCTGCCCCAGCCGTGGTGCTCGGTGTCCAGTACGGAGGTGTCCTTCACGCTGTGGTGGACGGCGGCGATCTCGGCGCCGCCGAACCCGGCGTCGGCTATCTGGTCGACCTCGCGTCTGATCTCCTCGGGGTCCACCAGCCCGTCCGGCCACCACCAGCGGAACTTCGGCCGCACCGCGCTCCCCGGCTCGGCGAACGTGCCTGCCGCGCCGCCCGCGCCTGCGCTCGCCGTCCCTGCCCCGGTCCGTGCCGCGGCGGCAGCGGGCAGTGCGGGGGCCAGGGCCGCCGCGGTGCCCGCGACGGCGGTGGCGATGAGGAGGCTGCGACGGGAAACCCCGCCGGCCTCGGGGCGGTTGCTGTCGTCGTGCATGGTTCCGTAGCTCCCCGGAGTGAGAGGTGGAGGTGCCTTTCATCCCGGAGTGATCAGTGCCGAGATGCAACGCGCTGATGATCGAACCGTTCGCATTGATCACATTGAACCGTTTCAATCCTTGCGGAGGCTACAGCGAGGTCGCGGGCGGGGGCAAGGTCCCGGTGGGCGCGAACCTCGACGGGTGTGGTGGGGGAGGCTTGTGCGGCCGTCAGGAGCGGGCGTGCCGAAGGCCTGCGCCCGGACCTCCGCGGCGTATGCGGGCCGTGAGATGAGAACGTTTCAGGCGGGGATCGCACAGCACGCGGTCGCGCCGGGTTACCGGGTCGCCGGGAGGGTGCGACGCAAATGTGCCGTGCGGGCGGACTCGATGAAATCCGAAACGCCCGGCGTCCCCTTCCGGCATTTCCACGCGGACGGCGCTCCTCGGCGCCTACTGGTCGACGGTGAAGATCACGGCACGGCCCTCCCGTGCCGCCGCCCGGTAGAAGTCCTTCAGCCCGGGCAGGAAGGCCTCGGTGTAGGCCAGGTCCTCCGCGTCGCCGGTGCCCTGGTAGGCCTCGAAGGTGAGCGTGGCGAAGCGCTCGCGCAGCCACGCGGCGTCCAGCGGCTCCAGGGCCGCCGCGACCTCGGGAACCTGGTCCGCCGTGACGTGGCAGACGATGTAGTCGTCCTCTTCGTGGAGCGGTACCCCGCCGAGGATGACGTGCGACAGGGGGAACTCGCCGTTGTCGAAGCTCAGGTCACCGTCCGTGAAGCACCGGTGCAACGCGTCCCAGGACGAGTCGAGTTCGCACAGGTGGTCCCTGTCCCAGCGCTCCTCGATCTCTTCGACGACCGCGGCCAGCGCGTCGTCGTCCTCGCAGGCCAGAATGCGTGCGGAGTCGGTTTCGTCCAAGGCGAAGAGAACGGCGCGGGTCCCCATCGTGCCCTCCCGGCGGGTGCTCGGATGCGGTGCGGTGCGATCCAACCACACGGCCGGCCGGGCTCCGCTACGTTCGGGCCATGCGGATCACCAAGTACACCCACGCATGCGTGCGCATCGAGCACGAGGGGCGCGTGCTCGTCGTCGACCCCGGGACGTGGAGCGAGCCGGCCGCACTGACCGGGGCGGACGCCGTACTCGTGACGCACGAGCACATCGACCACGTCGACGTCCTGCGCCTGGCCGGGCTCGGCGTACCGGTCCACGCCCCCGCCGACGCGGACGTCCCGCGGCTGGAGGCGATCCGGGTCACCCCCGGTTCGGAGTTCACCGCCGCCGGTTTCCGCGTGCGCGCGGTCGGCGGCCGTCACGCGCCCGTCCACGCGGGCGGGACCGCCTGCGCGAACCTCGGTTACGTCATCGACGACGCCGTCTACCACCCCGGTGACGCCCTGCACGTGCCCGGGCAGCCGATCGAGACGCTCATGGTTCCGCTCCAGGCCTCCTGGCTGAAGACGACCGAAGTGATCGACTTCGTCAACGCGGTCGCACCGCGGAGGGCGTTCGGGATCCACGACGGCCAGATCAACGAGCGCGGCCTCAGCAGCGTCAACGGCTGGCTCGCGGAACAGACCGACCACGGCTACCGGTACCTGCGGCCCGGCGAATCGCTCTGAACGTGAGGGTGCTTCCCCCGGAGACGGCGACGGCGACACCGGGGGACCCGCGGCCGGCCGGCCCTTCGACGCCCACCGCCGACGTCCACGCACAGATGGCCCACGAGTGAACGCCGTTCGTCGGGAATCGGTACCACGAGGGCCGGCGGCACTACGATCGCGCGATGGCTGACGACACCTTCCTCGCGTACGGCCCCCGGGTGGCCATCCGGCGGATCACCGCACGCGACCACGAAGAGATCGGCGCGCTCGCCCGGGAGAGCGCCGCACTGCACGCGCCCTGGGTGCCCGCGTGGGAGCACACCCCCGAGTCCTTCCGCGACTGGGTCGGGCGCTTCGACCACCCGACGCACGAGGGCTTCGTGATCTGCCTCCCCGGGACCGGCGCCATCGTCGGCGGGGTCAACATCAACAACATCGTCAGGGGCACCATTCAGAGTGGTGCCCTCGGCTACGTCGCGTACGCGTCGACCGCGGGTCGCGGCTACATGACGGAGGGGCTGCGGCTCGTGATGGCGTACGCCTTCGGCGACCTCGGCCTGCACCGGCTGGAGGCCAACATCCAGCCCGCGAACGTGGCGTCGATCAGGCTGGTGGAGCGGCTCGGCTTCGAGCGCGAGGGGTACTCCCCGCGCTTCCAGTACCTGGACGGCGCCTGGCAGGGCCACGAACGGTGGGCCGTGACGGCCGAGATGGCGGTGGGCGAACCCCCCGAGGCGGACTGAGGCACGCACGCCGCCGGGCGCCGGGGACGGTCGTGGCGCGGTGTTAGCGTCCCGGCCATGGACGACAGCGTTTACGTGGGCAATGCCGGTGAGGACGCGCCGCTCGACAAGGGCTGGCTGCTGGGGCACTTCAAGGAGGCGGGCGACCCCCGGCACAGTGCCGCCGTGGAGATCAAGTGGGGCGTCCATCCGGCGGGGGACGAGCGCGGGGAGTGGGTGCGCGGCGAGGAGCGGACGACGCTGCAGGTCCTCGTCAGCGGGCGGTTCCGGGTCGACTTCCCCGGCCGGTCCGTGGTGCTGGCGCGGCAGGGGGACTACGTCGTCTGGGGCAAGGGCGTGGACCACTCGTGGGTGGCGGAGGAGGACTCGACGGTGCTGACCGTCCGCTGGCCGTCCGTGCCGGGCTACGCGGTCCCGGCCGCCGATCAGGAGTAGCGGCCCCGCCCCGCGGCCCGCGGGGAGCTGGCTCGAAATTTTCGGCGGCACCGCCGAGTTGAGCCGCCCGACGCCGATGGCGGCCTCACCGGCCCCGCATTGATCAGGGAAAAGGTCCGCAGATCCGCATCATCCGGGCGGTGTGGCGTGTCCGCCACCGTGGCTGGAATTGATCGCTCGGCTTCGTCACTTCACTGTTGCCGCACCGTAAATCCGCACGTGGTCGGCTCGCCGTGGGACCGCTCCCACGATGAGCGGCTGACCGACTTTCGGACAATGATCTCCGCAGTGATGACAGTGGACGAACATGCTGAAACGATCCCCCACGTCGTGCGGGCATCATTCGCACGTCACCTCGCGGAGGCATCAAGAGCCTCCAATGTTCCCCTCCCCAACGGTCGTTCACGCGGCCGTTCACAAGGAGCTCCACGAGTGACGAACCATCCCGCTGTCACGGGCGCCAGTTCACCGCCGAATCCCTCTCCCACCCGCCGTGCGCGCGGAGCACGCGGCCGCGTCGCGGCGACCGCCGCCGTGACCCTGGCCGCACTGCTGACCCCCCTCCTCCCGGCCACCGGCGCCGCCGCCGCGCCCGAGGGCGACGGGACGGCACCGCGCAAGATCGTCGCGGAGTCCCGGCCCGGGGCGCGCTCCGTGGCCCTTTCCGCCGCGCAGCGCAAGCAGCTGCTCAAGGCCGCGTCCGACGGGCGCAGCGCCACCGCCCGCGCACTCCAACTGGGCGACAAGGAAGCGCTGATACCCAAGGACGTCATCAAGGACGCCGACGGCACGGTGCACACCCGTTACGAGCGCACCTACGCCGGGCTCCCGGTCGTCGGCGGCGACCTGGTGGTCCACGAGCGGGCGGGCGTACGCACCGTCAGCAAGGCGTCGCCGGCCCGGGTCGCGGTGCCGACGACGAAGGCCGCCGTCAGCGCCGCGAAGGCGAAGAAGTCCGCCCTCTCCGCCGCCAAGAGCGAGCGGACCCAGGACCCGGCGGCGGACGGAGCCCCGCGTCTGGTCGTCTTCCTCGGCGACGGCAAGCCCACCCTCGCCTGGCAGTCCTCCGTCACCGGCACCCAGAAGGACGGGACCCCGAGCCGGCTGAACGTCGTCACCGACGCCGCGACCGGCAAGGAGCTCCAGAGCGTCGAGGAGATCCGCTCGGGCATCGGCAACAGCCAGTACAGCGGGCAGGTGCAGATCGGCACCGTGAACAACGGCGGAGTCTACGAGCTGACCGACCCCGAGCGCGGCGGTCACAAGACGTACGACCTGACCGGCGTGGGCGGCATCGGCAACCTGGTCACCGACGACGACGACGTCTGGGGCGACGGCACGCTCGCCGACCGCCAGACCGCCGCCGTGGACGCCGCCTACGGTCAGCGCGAGACCTGGGACTTCTACAAGCAGCGCTTCGGCCGCAACGGCATCGCCGACAACGGCGTCGGGGCGTTCTCCCGCGTCCACTACGGGGACGGGTTCGCCAACGCCTTCTGGGACGACGGCTGCTTCTGCATGACGTACGGCGACGGGCGCGGCAACGAGCACCCGCTCACCGAACTCGACATCGCCGCACATGAGATGACCCACGGTGTCACCTTCGCCACCGCCAACCTCACCTACACCGGGGAGTCCGGCGGCCTGAACGAGGCGACCAGCGACATCATGGCCACGGCCGTGGAGTTCTCCGCCGACAACCCCGCCGACGTCCCCGACTACATGATGGGCGAACTCGCCGACGTCCGCGGCACCGGCAAGCCGCTGCGCTACATGGACCAGCCGTCCAAGGACGCCGACCCCGTCAAGGGCACGTCGCTGGACTACTGGACGCCGCAGCTGAAGAAGGAGGACGTCCACCACAGCTCCGGCCCGGCGAACCACTTCTTCTACCTCCTCTCCGAGGGCAGCGGGAAGAAGACCATCAACGGCGTCGCCTACGACAGCCCCACCTACGACGGTCTGCCGGTCGCCGGCATCGGCCGGGACAACGCGACCGACATCTGGTACCGGGCGCTGACCACGTACATGACGAGCAGCACCGACTACGCCGGGGCGCGCACCGCCACCCTCCAGGCGGCCGCCGACCTGTTCGGGCAGGGCAGCGCCACCTACGAGGCCGTCGGCAACGCCTGGGCGGCGGTCAACGTCGGTGCCCGCTACGTCAACCACATCGCCATCGTGACGCCCTCCACCCGCCCCGTGGCCGTCGGGCAGCCGATGAGCCGTCAGATCGAGGCGGTGGGCTCCAGCCCCGGGCGGCTGGTCTACTCCGCGGACGAGCTGCCCAAGGGTCTGTCCATCAACGCGCAGACCGGCCTGATCAGCGGCACGCCCAAGAAGGCCGGCACCTACAAGACGGCCATCACCGTCGAGAACACCGCGCAGCGCGGGGCCAAGCGCACGGTGCGCTTCGACTGGCCCGTCCTGGCGTCCGGCGGGCGCTTCTTCGTCAACCCCGCCCGCTACGACATCCCCAACTGGAAGACGATCGAGTCGCCGCTGGTCGTGACCGGCCGCAAGGGCAATGCGTCCCGCGACCTCAAGGTGACGATCGACCTCGTCCACCCGTGGGTCGGCGGCCAGATCGTCACCCTGGTCGCCGAGGACGGTACGGAGATCCCGGTGAAGCCCTGGTACTGGGACACCGGCGAGGGCGAGGTGCACGCGACCTACACCGTGGACGCCTCGGCGGTCCCGGCCAACGGCACCTGGAAGCTGCGGGTCACGGACAACACCCCCGGCATCTTCACCGTCGACCCCGGCTACCTCGACCGCTGGAGCCTGACCTTCTGACCACCGGGCGCAGCCGGTGCCGCTCCGGCACCGGCTGCGCCGTCACGGTCGGGCGCCGGACCGTGCCCCGGCACGGAAGGACGCCCGGTAGGTCTGCGGTGCGACGACACCGTTGGTGAAGCCGGCCTCGCGGGCGACGGCGGCGATGCTCAGGCCGGGCGTCATGGCCGCGGCGTACGACGTGCGGGCGGACGTCGATCCCGGCCGCCGTGCCCGCTGAGGCCAGGACGGCCCCGCGGGCGCGGGGGCGCGTCCGGCCGGGTTGCCGCAACCGGAGGGTGCGGTGGCGTGTACCTGCCGTAGGTCGGCTGTCAGGCCCGTCCCCATGAGGCCGCGCCGGAGGCACGCACGACCAGCACGTGGACAACCTCGACGCCTCGGGGCGTGCCTACCTGGACCGGGTGCCGCTGCTGATGTCCACGGCGGGCGACGCGGAGCGCCTGGGCGGCACCACCGGGTCCGGCGACGGTGTCCCCACCGTCCACGTCAGCGGCGACAACGCCTCGCTCGACCGCGTCCGCGCCGTCGCCGGGCGCTTCGGGCGGGTCGACGGCCGCCTCACGCTCACCGTCGCCGAGGCCGCCGAGGCCGCGCGGACGCGACCTGAGACAGGACCCGCCCGAAGGAGCCGCCCGGGACTCCGCACGAAGGCCTCCGGCCGGGGGCGCCCCGGTAGGGACGCACAGCGTCGATAATCGACGTATGAGTCAGCGGAACGCTTCGAACACCACGCTGGGTGACTTCCTGCGGGCGTGCCGTTCCCGGGTGAACCCCGGAGACGTGGGCCTGCCGGACGACGGGCGGCACCGCCGGGTGCCGGGACTCCGGCGGGAGGAGCTGGCGCAGCTGGCCAACGTGAGCGTGGACTACGTGGTGCGCCTGGAGCAGGGCCGTACGGTGCACGTCTCGACGGCGGTGCTGGAGTCGCTCGCCCGGGCGCTGCGCCTGCGGCCCGACGAGCGCGACTACCTGCTGCGGGTCGCCGCGGCCGGCGCCGAACCGCCCGCCTCCGCGCCGACGCTCATCCGGCCGCAGACGCAGACCCTGCTCGACGGGCTGCAGGAGTACCCGGCCATGCTGCTGAGCCACCGGCTGGACGTCCTGGGCTGGAACCCGCTGGGCGCGGCGCTGATCACCGACTTCGCCGCCGTTCCGGAACCGCAACGCAACCTGGTGCGCATGGCCTTCCTGGACCCGGCCTTCCGCGAGCTGTACGCGGACTGGCGGACCGTCGCCCGCGAGTGCGTCGCCTACCTCCGCATGGGCGCGGCGCGCGACCCGCAGGACCCGCGGCTGAAGGCGCTGGTGCAGGAACTCTCCGACGCCGACGCCGACTTCCGCCGCTGGTGGTCGGACCACCGGGTGCGGACCCGTGCCGCGGGGCAGAAGACCTTCCGGCACCCGGTGGCCGGCACCATGACGCTGGACTTCCAGAGCCTCGTCGTGGGCGACGACCCGGACCAGACCGTCTTCGTCTACACCGCGCAGCCCGGCACACCCGCCCACGAGGCCCTGCGCTTCCTGGCCACCTGGTCGGCGAGCCCCGCCGCCGTGCGCCCGTGACCGGAACCGCCTGGTACTGCCGGTCCCAGGAAGCCGTCGCCTACGGCTGATCCTTCTCTGGCCCGCCCTTCGCCGCGGGCACACGCTGGGACACGTCGACAGAACGACCCCCAGTGATCATGAGGAGCTCATCACCATGACGACGTGGTTCATCACCGGCGCATCCCGCGGGTTCGGCCTGGAAATCGCCCGGCAGGCCCTCGAGCGGGGCGACAACGTCGTGGCCACCGCCCGTACCCCCCGCGCCGTGGAGGAGGCCCTCGCGGCCCACGCGGACCGGCTGCTGGCCGTACCGCTCGACGTGAACGACGAGGAGCAGGCCCGGGCCGCCGTCGAGGCGGCGGTCGAGCGGTTCGGCACCATCGACGTCCTCGTCAACAACGCGGGCAGGGGCCTGCTCGGCGCGGTGGAGGAGACCAGCGACGCCGAGGCGCGCGCGGTGTTCGACACCAACGTCTTCGGACTGCTGACCGTGACCCGTGCCGTCCTGCCCGTCATGCGGGCCCGGCGTTCCGGACGGATCGTCAACCTCAGCTCGGTCGGCGGATTCGTCGGGTGGGCGGGCTGGGGCCTCTACTGCGCGACCAAGTTCTCCGTCGAGGCCGTGACCGAGGCCCTGCGGCTGGAACTCGCGCCGCTCGGCATCCAGGCGACCGCCATCGAGCCCGGCCCGTTCCGGACGGACTTCCTGGACTCCTCCTCGCTGCACCGCACCGAGCGGGTCATCGAGGACTACCAGGAGAGCGCGGGAGGCATGCGCGACTGGGCGGACGACAGCAACCACGCCCAGGACGGCGACCCGGTGAAGGCGGCGGCCGCCATCATCACCGTCGCCCGGGCGGAGGAGATGCCGGCCCGGATCCCGCTGGGCAAGGCCAGCCTCGCCGACGTGGAGGACAAGCTCGCAGGAGTGGCCCGCGAGATCGCGACGTGGCGGGACCTCGCCCTGTCCACCGACTTCACCTCGTGACCCGGGCAGCTTCCGCGGCACCGTGAAGGCCCCGGGTCCCCCGCCGTGACGGTGGGGGACCCGGGGCCGGGCCGTGTCGGCCGGCCGGCCTCAGCGCAGCGCCTCCGGGCCGCCGTTGAGCGCGGTGAGCAGTGCCAGGGGGGTGGCCGCGGCCCAGGCCTGGGGCGAGCAGGAGTGCGGATACGGCACGGGGACCGGGTGCTCGTCCCGTCCGTACCCGGCCATCACCTCCGGCAGCCGCCAGTCGTGCGCGGCGGCCGCCTGGACCAGCCCGTGGGCGATCTCCGAGGCCTCCTCCGCCAGACCGCTGCGGGCCAGACCCAGCACGACGACCGCGTTGTCGTGCGGCCAGATGCTGCCGCGGTGGTACGACAGCGGGTGGTAGGGGGCCTGGCCCGACGCCAGGGTGCGCACCCCCCAGCCGGAGAAGAAGTCGGGCTGCAGCAGGCGCCGTCCCACCGTCCGCGCGTCGGCCGGGTCGAGGATGCCGGACCACAGCAGGTGCCCGGCGTCCGAGGCGAGGGCGTCGACCTGCCGGTCCTCGCCGTCCAGGGCGAGGGCGGGGAAGTCCGGGCCGCTCATCCAGAAGTCCCGGCGGAACCGTTCCCGCAGGTCCGCCGCGGCCTTCTCGAGCCGGGCCGCCTCCTCGGCGTCGCCCCACACGGTCCGGGCCAGGCGCGCGGTGCGGACCAGGGCGTCGTAGGCGTAGCCCTGGACCTCGGCGACGGCGAGCGCGCCCTCGGGCCGGCGGCCGTCGGCGAAGCAGATGGCCCCTTCGGAGTCCTTCCAGTTCTGGTGCGCCAGCCCGCCGCGCGCGGCGTCGGAGGTGTAGCGCAGGTAGCCGCTCCCGCCCAGCCCGCCGTCGCGGAACATCCACTCCACCGCGGCCCGGGCGTGCGGCTCCAGGCGCCGTGCCAGCCGCGGATCGCCGGTCGCCGCGCTGTGGGCCTCCAGCAGCACCAGGAACAGCGGCGTGGCGTCGGCACTGCCGTAGTAGCGGCCGTACGGCACCTGCCGGAAGTGGGCGAGTTCGCCGTGCCGGACCTCGTGCACGATCCTGCCCGGCTGCTCGAGGCGGGCCGCGTCGTGCCGGGTGCCCTGGGTGGCCGCCAGCGCCAGGAGGGTGTCGGCGGCCAGTTCCGGCCGGTACGGCAGCGCGAACAGCGAGGTGAGCAGCGAATCGCGGCCGAAGAGGGTGAGGAACCAGGGGATGCCGGCCGCGGGCACCAGCAGCGGCTCGCCCGCCGGGCCCGTCGCCGGTACGCGGAGCCGGGCCAGGTCGGCCAGACCCGCCGCGCAGGCCCGCGCGAGCTCGTCCCAGTTGGTGAGCGAACGCGGCCGCGGCCGCGCCTGGACGAAGCCGTCCTCCTCGGCGGCATGCCGGTTGCGGACCGCCATCGGGTCCGGGGGAGCGGCCGGTTCCGCGGCGCCGTGGGGCACCGCCCGGACGCTCAGGGAGAGCTCGGCCGCACCGTGTCCGGGCAGGGACAGCCGCCAGGTGAGCAGGCGCGCGGTGCCTTCCGGCGCCGGCCGGCGGACTTCCGCGGGGGCGGGCGAGGCGGTGACGGTGGTCCGCGCGTCCCAGTCCTCGCCGCGCCGGTAGCGGAAGGTGACGCCGTCCGGCCGGTCCTCGACGGTGCGCCGGCCGTCGGCCTTGTCGTAGTGCCGGTGGTCGCCCCGCAGCTCGAACTGGTCCGCGAAGTCGGCGTCAACCTCCAGCGCGATCTCCACCGTCGCCGGCTCCGCGCGGTTGCTGACCACGCGGACGCGCTCGGTGAGCGCACCCGCCACGACGGCCTGCCGGCGGAAGAGCGAGTACGCGGGAGGCTCGTCCCGGCCGCCCTCCGGGGTGAGCACGAAACCGTCGTCGGAGGAGGTCAGCAGGGACGGCGCGACGCCGTCCGCGGTGAGCCGCCAGCGGCTCAGGTGCCGGGCGTCGCGGAGGAAGAGGCCGTCCGGGGTGTCGCCACGGCGTCCGGTGATGTCGCCGGAGCGGCTGGTGGAGGCGAAGGTGCCGCGGTGGACCAGCAGACGTTCGACGGTCATCGGGCGGGCTCTCCTTGCGGTGTCCGGTGCAGCAGGTCCAGGGCCAGTGCCGCGGTCCAGCTGAAGCGGCGGATGCCGCGGCCCTGGCCGCTGTGCGGTTCGACGTACTCGGCGAAGCCGGTGCGGCGGGCGTCGTCGAGCGCCTGGTCGCGCAGGGCGTCGGCCGCCTCGGTCGCGCCGTGCTGCCGCAGGCCTCGGTGGACCAGCCAGGCGGTGTTGAACCAACTGGGGCCCCGCCAGTAGCGGTTGCCGTCGTACTCGGGGGCGGTGAGGTCGTAGCTCGGCACCAGGTGCACCCGGCCGAGCCGGAAGCGCTCGCCGTGCGCCGTCGCGATCAGCGACCGTACGACGGTGTCCGGGAGGCCGGGCACGATCAGCGGTACGAGTCCCGCGACGCTGTGGCCGCCGACGGCCTCGCCGGTCGTCAGGTCACGGGCGAGGAAGATGCCCGCGGCGGGGTCCCACAACCGGTCGACCAGCGCGGCCGTGGCCTGCGCCGCCTTCCGGCGGTGCGGTCCGGGGTCCGCGCCGGTGACCGCGGCGATCTCGGCGAGGGCGTGCTCGGAGGCGATGAACAGGGCGTTGAAGCAGGGGTCCTCGAGGGCGAAGGCGTGCGGGGTGCGCGCGTCGTCGTAACCGTGGTCGCGGTAGTCGGCGGCGAGCCGGACGTAGCGGCCGTAGTCGAGGTCGGTGGGGCGGTCGTCGGGCGCGCTGTGGTCGAGGTCCGCCCTGCGGAAGGACTCCGGCGGGGCCGGTTCGACCCGGGCGAGGGCCGCGTCCCAGACCGGGCTGTTGTCCAGGCCGGGCTCCCAGGGGTGCACCACGGCCGCCAGCCCGCCGCCGCCAAGGTCGCGCGAGGCGGCGAGGTAGCGGTGCCAGGCGGCGAGCCGGGGGTACATCCGGCGCAGGAAACCGCGGCGCCGGGACTCGGCCGGGTCCGCGAGGTGGACCTGCCAGGCGGCGAGCGCGTGCACCGGGGGCTGGACGATGCCGGAGGTCTCGATGTCCGCCGGCGCGCCCGAAGCGGCGCCCGCGCGCGAGCTGCGCCAGAAGTCGGGGCTCGGGAAGTACGCGTCCAGGGGCACCGAGGGGTTGAAGACGATGTGCGGGACACGGCCGTCGCGCCACTGCGCCCCCAGCAGGGTCTCCAGTTCGCGCTGGGCCCTGCGCGGGGCGAGCCGGGCCAGCCCGACGGCGATGAAGGCGGAGTCCCAGCTCCACTGGTGCGGGTAGAGAGTGCGCGAGGGGACGGTCGCCGCGCCCGTCCAGTTGGACAGCAGGACGCGGGCGGCGGCCCGGCGCAGCGCGGCGTCCCGGTCCCCTTCGCGGTCCGGGGACCGCAGGGCCGGTTCGAGGACGGCCGTCATCCGGCGGCCCGGTGCAGGAACGCGGGGACGGACCGCACGGCGTCGACGGGGTCACCGGTCAGACGGCACTCCGCGGCCAGGTGGCCGTCGTACCCGGCGGCGTCCAGCGCCCCGAGCCAGGCCGGCCAGTCCAGGTGGCCGGCGCCGGGCTGGAAGCGGTTGGAGTCGCTGACCTGGGCGTGGCCGATCAGCGGTGCCACGGCCAGGATGGCCGCCGCGGGATCGGTCTCCTCGATGTTCATGTGGTAGCTGTCGATCCCGATGCGCACCGAGTCCAGACCCACGGTGCGGATCAGGTCGGCGGCCTGCTCCAGCCGGTTGACCATGTGGTCCTCGTAGCGGTTGAGGGGCTCCAGGAAGAGCGTGACACCCTCGGCGCGGGCGTGCTCGCCCAGTTCCGTCAGACCCGCGAGGAGCACCTCGCGGTCCTCCTCCTCGCTGCGCGGCGGCTCGAAGGGCGGCAGCCGGCGGGAGAACATGCCGTACGAGGCGGGGGTCTGGGCGCCGCGGCCGCCGAGTTCGGCGATGACGCTGAGCTGCGACTTCATCTGGGCGACGGCGTCACGGCGCAGGTCGGGGTCGAAGGCGCCGAAGAAGTGCAGCATGTCGACGCAGACGGTCGGCATGACGACTCCGTCGGCCTGGGCCCTGCGCAGTTCGGGGAGCCGGTCGCGGAAGTGGAGGTCGCCCTTGCCGCGTAGTTCGATGGCGTCGTAGCCGGCTTCCTGGGCGAACTCCCACTTCTGCTGAAGGGTGTCACCGGGCAGCAGCTGTTCCTGGCAAGCGGTCTTGAACATGATCGAGGGGCCTCTCAGAACTCCAGGACGACCTGGAGCGCGTCGGCGGGACGCTCATCCAGCAGGACGTAGGCTTCGGCCGCGTCGGCGACCGGGACGACATGGCTGACGAGGGACTTCACATCGACGCGGCCCTCGGCGACCAGCCGCAGGAAGGTCTGCTGGAGGCGTTCGACGCTCCAGCGCCCGCTGAGCTGCGGCGGTACCCCGCCGATCTGGGAGCAGATCAGCTGCACGCGGTTGTGGTGGAACTCGTCGCCGAGCCGCAGGCCCACGCCGTCGCCCTGGTAGAAGCCGGAGGCCACGACGCGCCCGCCGACCGCGACCGAGCGCAGGGCGTCGTGCAGCGCCGGGTAGGCGCCGCTGATCTCGATGGCGACGTCGGCGCCGCGGCCGTCGGTGGCGGCGCGGATCCGCTCGGCGACCGCGTCCGTGCGGGCGTTGAGCGTGGCGGTCGCGCCGTACTCCGCGGCCTTGACGAGGCGGACGTCCAGCGCGTCGACCGCGGTGACGCGGGCGCCGTTCAACTGGGCGAGCCGGGTGGTGAGGAGCCCGATGACGCCCTGGCCGAAGACGGCGACGTCCTCACCGAGGTGGACGTCGGCGCCGAGGACGGCGTTGTAGGCGATCGCCCCGACGCGGGCGAAGGCACCGGCCAGCGGCTCCAGGCCCGCCGGGAGCACGTGCCCGACCATGCGCTCGGCGGGCACGACGCCCTCGCTGCGGTGGCCCCAGATGCCCCAGACGAGGTCGCCCACGGCGGGCATGCCGGGGACGTCCGTGAGCTCGGGTGAGACTTCCGTCACCTCGCCGACCTCGGAGTACCCCCAGCCCGCGACGGGGTACTCGATGCCCGCCGCGCCCTCGCGGAACAGACGCGCCTCCGGGTCCCAAGTGCGGGTCAGGTACGGGTTGGTGCCGCGGTACGCGGTGAGCTCGGTTCCCGCCGAGATGCCGGAGTAGCGGGTTCGTACGCGCAGATGGCCAGGGGGCAGGGGAGCTGACTCGCTCGGGGCGACCTCCACCTGACGGGGGCCGGTGAACTGGACGACGCGTTCCACAGGGGGACTCCGGAAAGATCGGTTATGCGGTCCGTTCAGCCATCGGGGGCTGACTTACGTCGAAGATATCCGAGACTTAAGTCTTGTCAACAAGCAAAAGTGGTGCTCTGATGCAACGCGTACGTAACGCGAGGCTGACGTGAGGACGGTTGATGCGCATGTGGTCCCGACGGTCGAGGGCGCTGGCGAGCGGCTTGGCCGCCGCACTGGGGGTCGGACTGATGTCCGGGTGCGCGGCACAGGACCCCGGTAAACCCGACAACAAGATCACCGTCTGGAGCCTGGAGAACCTCACCGACCGCGTGGAGGCGACGAAGAAGACCATCGCCGTCTTCGAGAAGAGCAGCGGTGTGAAGGTCAACCTGGTCGGGGTCGACGAGGGCCAGCTGCCGCAGCTGATCATGTCGGCCGCCGCCGCGGGCACCCTTCCCGACGTCATCGGCGGCATACCCCTCGCGCCGGTCTGGCAGATGTACAGCAACGGCCTGCTGAACACCGACGCCACGAAGAAGATCGTCGACGACCTGGGGCCGGGCACCTTCAACGGCAACGCCCTGAAGCTGACCGGCGACGGCGCCACCCGCCTCGGCGTGCCCAGCGACGCCTGGATGCAGATCCTCGTCTACCGCAAGGACCTCTTCGCCAAGGCCGGGCTCGTCGCCCCCGACAGCTACGACGCGATGCTCAAGGCCGCGCGCGAGCTCCACAGCGGCGGCACGAGCGGCATCTCGCTCTCCACCGACCCCGGTGACGTCTTCACCCAGCAGAGCTTCGAGGACCTGGCCCTCGCCAACGGCTGCGAACTCGCCGACGCCAAGGGCGACGTCACCCTCGACAGCCCCCAGTGCGACCGTGCCTTCGACGCCTACGACAAGCTCGCCGGCGACTACGGCGCCCCGGGCACCCAGACCGTGGACACCACCCGGGCCACCTACTTCGCCGGCCGCTCCTCCATGATCGTCTGGTCCACCTTCCTCCTCGACGAGCTGGCCGGACTGCGGGGCGACGCCCTGCCCAGCTGCGCCCAGTGCAAGAAGGACCCGCAGTACCTCTCCGACAACAGCGGGATCGTCACCGCGCTGAGCGGACCCGACTCCACCAAGCCCGCCCAGTTCGGCGAGGTCTCCTCGTGGGTCGTGACCAAGACCGCCGAGACCGCCGCCTCGGAGAAGTTCATCAAGTTCATGATGGGCGACGGCTACCAGGGCTGGTTCGGCATGGCCCCCGAGGGCAAGATCCCGGTCCGGGCGGGCACGGCCGACGACCCGCAGAAGTACCTCAAGGCCTGGCGCGCCAGCGACATCGGCGTGGACACCAAGAAGCCCATGGAAGAGGTCTTCTCGCCGCAGCTGCTCGACGAACTCGCCGCCGGCGTCGGCAACATGAAGCGCTGGGGCATCACCCAGGGCCAGGGGGCGCTGGTCGGCGCCACCATCGGCGAACTGCCCATCCCCAAGGCGGTGGGCGACATGACCACGGGCCAGACCTCCCCGCAGGAGGCGGCCGAGGAGGCCGACGAGGAAGTCGCGGCCCTGCAGAAGTCCCTCCAGTGAGCCGCACCCGGCCTCGTCCTTCAAGGAAGCAGTGATGAGCACCGCACAGAGCACACAGCAGCGGGGAAAGCCGGCCGCGGACAACGCGCAGGCCGAGCCCCGGCGGCCCCTGACCCTGGCCCAGCGGGAGAACCGGGCGGGACTCGCCTTCGTCTCGCCCACCCTCCTGGTCGTCCTGGTCGTCGTGGTCCTGCCGATCGCCTGGACCGTCCTGCTGGCCTTCCAGCACGCCCGGCTGGTCGACATCCAGAGCATGGGCTTCCTGTCCCACTGGACCTGGGGCAACTTCAGCGAGGTCTTCACCTCGCCCGGCTTCTGGACCTCCCTGTGGACCACCCTGGTCTACACGGTCGGCGCCACCGCCGGCTCCATCGTCCTCGGCCTGATCGCGGCGCTCGCGCTGCGCCGCCCCTTCCGCGGCCGGGCCCTGCTCCGCGGCACCATGCTGCTGCCGTACGTGGCGCCCGTGGTCGCCGTGACCTTCGTCTGGGAGATCGCCCTCAGCCCGCAGTTCGGCATCGTGAACGAGGTCGGCACCAAGCTGTTCGGCTGGGACGAGCCGGTCGCCTTCCTGTCCACCAGGTCCCAGGAGATCTCGCTCCTCGGGTGGCACGTGCACGTGCCGCTGGCCCTGCTCACCGTGATCGCCTTCGAGACCTGGCGCTACTTCCCGTTCGCGTTCCTGTTCCTGATGGCCCGTCTGCAGGCGGTACCGGAGGGGCTGGAGGAGGCCGCCGTCGTCGACGGTGCCACCATCACGCAGCGGTTCCGCCACATCCTCCTGCCCCAGCTGATGCCGGTCATCGCCCTGCTGTCGGTGCTGCGCTTCATCCTCACCTTCAACAAGTTCGACGACATCTACCTGCTCACGGGCGGCGGCTCGGGCACCGACGTGGTCGCCGTGCGCGTCTACGACTTCCTCACCGCCCGCTACGACGTGGGCGCCGCCGCGGCCCAGGCCCTCGTCCTCGCCGCGATCCTCGCCGTGCTGCTCGGCATCTACTTCAAGTTCTTCGCCAAGAAGGTTCAGGAGGAGGCGTGATGGCCAGTCGCGCACAGATCGAGGACCGCACCTTCGCCGTCCTGCGCTGGGTGGTGATCGCCGGACTCGCGGTCATCACGATCTTCCCCTTCTACTACATGCTGCTGCTCTCGGTGAAGCCGATCGACCAGCTGCTGCTCGACCCCGGCAAGCTCTGGGTCGGCAGCTCCGAGCTCACGCTCGACACCTACCGCACCGTCCTCAAGTCGGTCGACGACGGTGGCCAGGGCTTCCTGCGGATGCTCGGCAACTCCGCCCTGGTGGCGCTCGGCACCATGCTGCTGACCCTGCTGGTGTCGGTCCCGGGCGCCTACGCCATCACCCGGCTGAAGTTCTTCGGCGGCCGGCAGGTGAGCGCGCTGTTCCTGGCCGTCTACCTCTTCCCGGCGACGCTGCTCGCGGTGCCGCTGTTCGTCATCTTCGCCCGGATCGGCCTGCAGGGCAGCCTGTTCGGCCTCGCGATCGTCTACATCGCGCAGACCGTGCCGGTGTCCATCTACATGCTGAAGAACTACTTCATCACCATCCCGGAGAGCATCGAGGAGGCCGCCGCCCTCGACGGCGCCTCGCGGCTGCAGACCGTGCGCAAGGTCGTCCTGCCGCTGGCCGCCCCGTCGTTGATGGCCACCGGGCTGTACGTCTTCATGATCGCCTGGAACGAGTTCCTCTTCGCGCTGCTGTTCCTGGCCGCCGAACCCGGCAAGTGGACGGTCTCCCTGGGACTGCAGCAACTGGCCAACGGCATCGAGGTGCCGAAGACCGTCCTCATGGCAGGCTCCGTCGTGCTGACGCTTCCCGTGGTACTCCTTTTCTACGCGGCCGAACGGCTCCTCACCGAGGGCCTGACCAGCGGCGCGGACAAGAGCTGAGCACCATGGCCCGACACGAGGGGGAGCGAGGACGGATGGCTACGCCCTGGAGCACCGCCGGACACCTGCTGGAACTGATCAGGACCGGGCAGGCGACCACCCGTGGGGAACTCCAGCGCGTGACGGGCCTGTCCCGCTCCACCGTCGGCCAGCGGCTGGACCAGCTCTTCGCCGCGGGCTGGCTGCGCACCGTACCCGGTGGGCAGTCCACCGGCGGACGGCCCTCCACCCACCTGCAGTTCGACTCCGGGCACGCCGCCGTGCTCGCCGCCGACCTGGACACCACCAGCGCCCGCGCCGCGGTGCTGGACCTGTCCGGCCGGGTACTTGCCGAGCACACCGGGGAGTTGCTGCTCGACCAGGGCCCGGAGCGGGTGCTGGAGGAACTCGGCCGGTGGTTCGCCAAGCTCCTCGTGGCCGCCGGCGTCCCGGCGGCCACGGTGTGCGGCGTCGGCCTGTCGGTGCCCGGCCCCGTCGACTGGACCACGGGCGTGGTGGTCCGGCCGCCGATCATGCCCGGCTGGGACGGCTACCCCGTCCCGGCCCGGATGCAGGAGGCGCTCGCCCGCCACGCCGGACTGCCCGCCTCGGTACCGGTCCTCGTCGACAACGACGCCAACCTGATGGCCCTGGGCGAGCAGCGCGACTCCTGGCGCGACTGCTCGGCCTTCGTCCTGGTCAAGGTGTCCACCGGCATCGGCGCGGGCGTCGTCATCGACGGCAGCGCCTTCCGCGGGATCGACGGCGGCGCGGGCGACCTCGGGCACATCCGCCTGCACGACGCGTCCGACGCCCTGTGCATGTGCGGCTCCCACGGCTGCCTCGCCGCCGTCGCCAGCGGCCGCGCGCTCGCCGGGCAGCTCAGCGCCCTCGGCGTACCGGCCGGCTCCGCCGCGCAGGTACGCGAGCACCTCGACGCCGGCCACCCCGACGCGGTGCGCCTGGCCCGCGAGGCCGGCCGGCGCTGCGGCGAGGTGCTGGTCACGGTCGTGACCCTGCTCAACCCCGGGGTCCTGATGATCGCCGGAGACCTCGCCGAGACCCACTTCGTCACCGGGGTGCGCGAACTGCTCTACCAGCGCGCGCTGCCCCGGGCCACCCGCAACCTGCAGGTCGTGACCTCCCGGCTCGGTGACCGCGCCGCACTCGCCGGCGCCACCGCCATGGTGGTCGAGCACCTCTACGCCCCGGACCAGGCCAACGAACGCCTGACCGCCGCGGCCCCCAACTGACCCTGGAGCACCACCGTGAACACCCCTGCCCCCGTCGAGGTCGGGCTGATCGGCGCCGGCCCCTGGGCCCGCGCCATGCACGCGCGGATCCTGGCCGCCGGGCCCGAGACCCGGCTCACCGCCGTCTGGGCCCGCCGGACCGAGGCCGCCCGCGAGATCGCCGCCACCTACGGCGCGGCGACGGCCGGCAGCCCCGAGGAACTCTTCGACCGCTGCGAGGCCGTGGCCTTCGCCGTGCCGCCCGCCGTCCAGGCCGAACTGGCCGTACGGGCCGCCAAGGCCGGCAAGGCCCTGTTGCTGGAGAAGCCGCTCGGCCCCGACCTGGCCTCGGCACGCGCGGTCGCCGAAGCCGTCGCCGAGGCCGGTGTCGTCTCCCAGATGGTGCTGACCAAGCGCTACCAGGCCGAGACCCGCGCCTTCCTGCGGCGCGCACGGGAGGCCGAGGTCACCGGCGCCCGGTCCTGCTACCTGCACGGGGCTTTCCTCGGCGGGGAGTTCGCCACCGGCTGGCGCCTGGAACAGGGCGCCCTGCTCGACCTCGGTCCGCACCTGATCGACCTCCTCGACGCGGCCGTCGGCCCCATCACCTCGATCCGCGCCACCGGCGACCCCCGGCGATGGGTCGAGGTCACCTGCGAGCACGAGAACGGGGCGGTCAGCCAGGCCTCCCTCTCCGGCAGCGTCCGGCTGGCCAAGCCGCGCACCCGGATCGAACTCCTCGGCCCCGGCGGAGAGCTCGTCTACGACACCTCCGCCATCGACCACGAGGAGGGCTGGCCCGTCCTGCGCGCCGAGTTCGCCGCCGCCGTGCGCTCCGGCCGCGCGGGCGAGCTCGACGCGCGACGGGGACTGCGCCTGCAGGAGCTCATCGACGCCGCGGTGCGCTGATATCCGGCGGGTATCACAGGGCGGGGAACAGGTCTTGGACGCGGTACCCGCCCCGCCCGAAGACTCGGAGGTGTCACAGGACACCACGAGAGAGGCGAGCGTCATGAAGGTCTTCCTCACCGGAGGCTCCGGCTACATCGGACGGGCCACCATCGAGGCCCTGGTGCGCCGGGGGATCCAGGTCGCGGCCCTCGCGCGCAGCGAGGAATCGGTCCGGGTCGTCCGCGGGCTCGGAGCCGTACCCGTGCCGGGGGCCCTGACCGAGACGGACGTGCTGCGGGCAGCCGCGCGCGCCGCCGACGGGGTCATCCACATGGGCCAGCACTACGGTCCCGACACCGCCGAGGTCGACCGGGCGGCGGCCGAGGCACTGCAGGACGGCGCCGGGCCGCGCCCGTACGTGCACACCGGCGGGGTGTGGGTCTACGGCGACACCGACGGCGTGGCCGACGAGGACGCCCCGCTGTCGCCGCCCCGCATCACCGCCTGGCGGATGGAGAACGAGAAGCGCGTCCTGGCCCGGGCCGGGACCGGCGAACGGCCGGTCGTGGTCATGCCCGGCCTGGTCCACGGCCGCTCCGGCGGGCTCGTAGAGATGTTCTACGCGGCCCCCGGCCGGGAGACCGGCTCCGTGCCCTGCGTCGGCGACGGCGCCAACCACTGGTCGACCGTGCACGTCGACGACGTCGCCGAGCTGTACGTACTGGCCCTGAACGCCGCGCCCGGCTCGGTGTACGCCGGGGTCGGCGATCTTTACCCGACCCAGGCGGAGATCGCCCACGCGGTGAGCCGGGCGATCGGCCACCCCGGGTCGGTCCGGCACGTGACCGAGGCGGAGGCCGAGGAGCGGATGGGCCCCATCGCGGAGGCCTTCGCCCTCGACCAGCGGCTCACCGGCGCCCGGGCCCGCCGGGAGCTGGGCTGGCGTCCCTCCCGGCTCGACCTCGCGGCCGACCTCGCCCGCCCCTGAGCCTCCCCGCTGAGGAGTGCGGGCGGGGCGGATACGCTCGGATGTGTCCGTCCCGGTGAGCAGGCGAGGAGGGGCCCGTGGATCTGGATCTGCGCAAGCTGCGGTACTTCGTCGCGGTGGCCGAGGAGTTGCACTTCGGGAGGGCGGCGCAGCGCCTGCACATCGCGCAGCCCGTGCTGTCGCGGCAGATCAGGGCGCTGGAGGACGAACTCAAGGTGCGGTTGTTCTCCCGCGACCGCCGCAGCACCGAGCTCACCCCGGCCGGCACGCAACTCCTGGCCGACGCCGGACCGCTCCTGGCGGCCGCCGACGCCACCCGCCGGCGCGTCGCCCGGGCGGCCCGCGGCCTCGCCTCCTTCACCGTGGGCTTCATGCCCGGACTGATCGTCACGAGTGCCGTGCGGGAACTCTCCCGCCGGCACCCGGACCTGTCGGTCGACGTCGTCAGGACGAACTGGGACGACCAGACGGAGGTGATCCTCGACGGACGCGTCGACATCGGCTACGTCAGGATGCCCGTCGACACCCGCGGCCTGGCGACCCGCAGCCTCCTCGCCGAACCCCGCGTCGCCGTCCTGCCCGCGGACCACCCCTACGCGGGCAAGCCCGCCCTGCGCATCGCGGACCTCGCCGACGAGCACCTCCTCCAGGACCCCGCCGCCGTCCCCGAGTGGCGGGACATCGCGCGCGAGCTCGCCGCCCCGCGGCAGCGGCCGGCCGTCCCGGGCTTCCGTTCCGTCGAGGAGAAGCTGGAGAGCGTGGCGGCGGGCCGCGGCGTCGTCGTGCTGCCGCTCTCCACCGCGACGTACTACACCCGCGCCGACATCGCCCACGTCGCGATCGAGGACATCGGTCCCAACCGCGTGTTCCTGGCGTGGGACGGCACCCGGCACGACCCGCTCATCGAGGAGTTCGCCGACATCGCCGTCGCCCGCGCCGACTCGTCCGCCTGACCGCTGAACGGTTTCCGCACCCGCTCCGTACTGAGGGCACGGGGACGAGAGGAGAAGCCCCGCGCGAAGGCGCGACGGGGCGGCGGAGCGGGAGAGAGACGCCGATGAAGCTTGACGTGGTGGGGGAGCCGGGGCCGACGGGCCTCGCGGACGAGTCCGACGTCTGGGTGGAGAACTGGGGAGCGCAGGCCATGTGCCGGATGGAGGACCCGGACGTGCTGTTCGTCCAGGGCGCCGCCCAAAAGCGCGTCAAGGCCGTGTGCGGCGGATGCCCCGTGCGCACCGAATGCCTGGCCGACGCCCTCGACAACCGTACCGAGTTCGGGATCTGGGGCGGTATGACGGAACGTGAGCGCCGCGCCCTGCTGCGCCGCCGCCCCACCGTGACCTCCTGGCGCACCCTGCTGCGGACGGCGCGTCAGGCCTACGAGCGGGGTCCGCGGCAGGCCTCGGCCTGAACACCGGAGCCGGAGGGCCGGGCCCGCCGGGCCCGGCCCGGCGGCCTCGCGGCGACCGGAGGGCCGCCCCTCAGGCCGGGGCCCCGTCGCCCTTCATCGCCGCGGCGATGGGCCGGTCCTCGACGTAGGCGTCGAACCCGACGATCGTGCCCTCCTCGACGGTGAAGACGTGCACGACCGCGGAGTCGAAGGCCTGGCCGGTGCCGCGTCCGGAGCCCTGGGTCCGCCCCACGGCGACGACCTGGCCGCCGGCCTCGAAGAGCCGCTCGATCTCGATGCGGCTCTCGATCAGGTCGAAGGTCTTCCTGAAGAACGCGGCGAAACCGGCGAGTCCGGAATACGTGCCGCCGTAGGGTACGGCCTCGGTCACCCGGATCCGGATCCCGGGGGAGGCGATGGCCGCCAGCGTGTCGCGGTCGGAGCGCAGCATCGCGTCATACATCGCCTCGGCGACCTCGCGTGGGGCCGAGGTCCCGGATCCGGGTGTCTCGGGCATGGCGATCTCCTGAGGTGATTCAAGGATCAACTGTTGGGAAGGTTGTCGGATCGTAGGCGAGCATAGGGGAGTCGTGGACCCGCTCGCCGGGCTGTCCACGGACTGTCCAACGGCGCGGGCCTCAGAGGGTCTTGATCAGGCCGCCGTCGATGGTGAAGTCCGCGCCCGTGACGTTCCCGGTGCGGTCGCTGGCGAGCATGAGGACGAGGTCCGCCACCTCCTCCGGCGTGGTGAGGCGTCCCGTGGCGAGACCGCCGAGGCCGGCGAGGAGTTCCGCGACCGCGCTGTCGAGGTCCTTGCCCATGGCCTGGGCCACCTGGTCGGCCATTCCGTTCTCGCCGGTCCAGATGTCGGTGGACACCGGCCCCGGGGCGATCGAGTTGACCCGGACCCCGAGCGGGCCGACCTCCTTGGACAGCGCCTTGGAGAAGTTGGTCAGGGCCGCCTTGGACGCGGTGTAGTCGATCACGCCGGGGTCGGGCAGGAAGGCGTTCACCGAGCTGACCGTGACGACGGCCCCGCGGGATTCCAGCAGTCCGGGCAGCGCGGCGCGGCAGGCCCGCACCGCGCTCATGAGGTTGAGGTTCATGGTCGCCAGCCACTCCTCGTCGGTGACCGACAGGAAGCCGCCGAGCCGCGGCTGGACGGCGCCGACGTTGTTGACCAGGACGTCGATCCCGCCGAACCGCTCCCCCGCGGTCGCGACCAGCCGCTGGACGCCTTCCTGGGTCGCGAGGTCCCCGGCCACGGGCACGACGTCGTACGACCCGACGAGCTCGGCCAGGCCCGCCCCCGGGGTGCGGGCGCCGGCGACCACGCGCGCGCCCTCCTCCGCGAAGGCGCGGACGGTGGCGAGCCCGATGCCCCGGCTGGCTCCGGTGACGACGACGGTCTTGTCCTTGAGGTGCAGGTCCATGGCGAGCCTTTCTTGATTGATTGATACAGATCCCGGGCCCGGTCGCGGGTGGTGCGTTCCGGGTCGATGGTTGAAGGCTAAACCAATCTGGATCGTCCGATCAAGTAATTCCGGCCCGGCGTGACGCGCCCCACGGGGACGTGCGCCAGCCGGGGCCGCACCGGGCCGCCCGCTCCCGCCAGGCGGGCCGCGTCACCCGAGCCCGTCGAGGAAGGCGGTCATCGCCTGGCGCAGCGCGTCAGGGCGCTCCAGATGGAGGTCGTGGCCCGTCCCGGGGACGCCGACGGCCACCGCCCGCGGCTGCCGACGGCACATCTCCTCGGCCTCCTCGGCCCCGATGATCCCCTTCTCGGCCAGGACGACCAGCGTCGGGCACCGCAGCGCGTCCCACTCCGCCCAGAAGTCCCGCTCCGCGTTCTCCCGCAGGGACGCGACCATCACGTCCCGGTCGAAGCGCGGCCACCAGCCGTCCTCGCGCCGCTCCAGGCCCTGCGCCCAGCCCCTGCCGACCGGGCCGCCGCCGAGGAAGGCCGCGGCGGACTCCACCGAGGGGAACGGCACCGGCCAGGAGTCCAGCCACGCCCCGATGTCCCCGGGAACGTCCGGGTTGGGGCCACCGGGACCCGCCTCGACCAGCACCAGGGCCCGGACCAGGTCCGGACGGGCCGCGGCGGTCAGCATCGCGGTGTGGCCGCCGAGCGACTGGCCCACCAGGATCACCGGCCCGGTCGCCGACTCCTCGATGACGGCGGCGGCGTCGGCGACGTAGGCCGCGCGGGAGACGTCCCCGGGACGCCGCTCGGAGGCGCCGTGCCCCCGCTGGTCCACGGCGACCACGCGATGACGCGGGCTCAGCCACCGTGCGGTGTCGTCCCACTCGCCCGCGTGGCCGGCCAGGCCGTGCAGCAGGACCACCGACGGCCCCGGACCGGGCCGGTCCCGGCACTCCAGCCGTACGCCGTCGCGGACCACGGTCATCCGGGACCACGTCATCACGAACCCCCCTTCCCCCGGCACGGAGGGCCCGCGCCGCGTGTTGTCGCCCCGCACCCTGCCGGACACGGCGGGCGCCCGCAAACAGCCCCCCGGCCCGCCAGGAGAAGCGGCCTCCGGGTGCCTTTCGGCGGTTTCTTCCCGGCCGCCCACCCCGGTGGTACGGTCCGGTCCAGTCGTGGCCCCGTCCGGAGGGTGACGAGACGCACCCGAGGACGACCGGCGAGGGAGAGGCGCGACGTGAGACGGATGACGGCCCGTCCGGCGAACGGGCACCAGGCGCGAGTGCTGCGCCTGTTGCGCGACGCGGGCCCGCAGTCGCGGGCGGTACTCGGCGACCAGGTGGAACTCTCCCGGTCCAAACTGGCGGTCGAGGTCGACCGCCTCCTGGAGACGGGCCTCGTGGTCCCCGACGGCCTCGCCGCCTCCCGCGGTGGACGGCCCTCCCACAACGTGCGCCTCGCGCCCTCGCTGCGCTTCCTGGGCGTGGACATCGGCGCCACCTCGGTCGACGTCGCCGTCACCAACGCCGAGCTGGAGGTGCTCGGCCACCGTGCCGCGCGGTTCGACGTGCGCGAGGGGCCGGTCGCCGTGTTCGAGCAGGTGCTGGCGATGGCGGCCGAACTGCGCGCCACAGGCGCCGCGGAGAGCTTCGACGGGGCGGGGATCGGGGTGCCCGGGCCGGTGCGGTTCCCCGAGGGCGTGCCGGTCGCCCCTCCGATCATGCCCGGCTGGGACGGGTTCCCCGTTCGGGAGGCCATGAGCCAGGAACTCGGCTGTCCCGTCCTGGTCGACAACGACGTGAACCTCATGGCGCTGGGGGAACAGCACGCCGGGGTCGCCCGCTCCGTGCGGGACTTCCTCTTCGTCAAGATCGGGACCGGCATCGGCTGCGGCATCGTCGTGGGCGGGCAGGTCTACCGCGGGGTCACCGGCAGCGCCGGGGACATCGGTCACATCCAGGTGGTGCCGGGCGGCATCTCCTGCGCCTGCGGCAACCACGGCTGTCTTGAGGCCTACTTCGGCGGGAGTGCCCTGGCCCGGGACGCGGCCGCCACGGCGGCCGCCGGGGAATCCGCGGCGCTCGCCGGCCGGCTGGCCGCTGCGGGGACGCTCACCTCCGCCGACGTGGCGGCCGCCGCGGCGGGCGGGGACGGTGCCGCGCTCGACCTCATCCGGCAGGGCGGCAACCGCACGGGCCAGGTCATCGCCGGCCTGGTGAGCTTCTTCAACCCCGGGCTCGTCGTGATCGGCGGCGGTCTCACCGGTCTGGGGCACACCCTCCTGGCGAGCATCCGCAGCCAGGTGTACGGCCAGTCGCTGCCGCTGGCCACCGGCAACCTGCCGATCGTCCTCAGTGAACTCGGCCCGACCGCGGGCGTGGTCGGGGCCACCCGCCTGATCAGCGACCACGTCTTCTCGCCGGTGTGACCCACGGCGGGCACCGCCCGCCGTGGCGGACCCGCCCCGCCCCCGGTCCGCCACGTCGCCTCCGTGCGTGCCGTTCCTGGCGCGCCCACGCCCCCTGCCCCGCAGGTGAGTTGACCTCTTCCGGACTTTGTCCTGGAACCGGGAAAAGACCTTGCCGATTCCTGCGCAACTTCTTCCCCCACTGGGCAGGCGCTGCTACTTTCCCATCGAAAGCCTGACGGAGCGGGACCGGCCGACGCCGGTCCGGTATCCCCATGCCGACGGCCGGGGGAGGTGAGGGGCACATGAGACGCATGACAGCTCGACCCGCCAACGCGCATCAGGCGCGGCTCCTGCGGCTGCTCCGTGACGGCGGTCCCAACTCCCGTGCCCAGATGGGGGACCAGATCGACCTGTCCCGTTCCAAGCTCGCCGTCGAGGTCGACCGGCTGCTGGAGACGGGTCTGGTCGTCGCGGACGGCCTGGCCGCCTCGCGCGGCGGGCGGCGTTCGCACAACATCAGGCTCGCCCCGGGCCTGCGCTTCCTCGGCGTCGACATCGGCGCCACCTCGGTCGACGTCGCCGTCACCAACGCCGAGCTGGAGGTGCTCGGCCACCTCAACCACCCGATGGACGTCCGCGAGGGACCGGTCGCCGTCTTCGAGCGGATCCTCGAAATGGCCGCCAAACTCAAGGCCGCCGGCCTCGCCGAGGGCTTCGACGGCGCGGGCATCGGGGTACCGGGACCGGTGCGGTTCCCCGAGGGCGTCCCCGTCGCCCCTCCGATCATGCCCGGCTGGGACGGCTTCCCGGTCCGCGAGGCACTCAGCCAGGAACTGGGCTGCCCCGTCATGGTCGACAACGACGTGAACCTGATGGCGATGGGGGAGCAGCACGCCGGGGTCGCCCGCTCCGTCGGCGACTTCCTCTGCGTCAAGATCGGCACCGGCATCGGCTGCGGCATCGTCGTCGGCGGAGAGGTGCACCGCGGTGTGACGGGCAGCGCCGGCGACATCGGCCACATCCGGGTCGAGGCCGACGGACGCGCCTGCGCCTGCGGCAACAAGGGCTGCCTGGAAGCCCACTTCAGCGGCGCCGCGCTCGTCCAGGACGCCCTGGAGGCGGCCAGGTCAGGGCGGTCCGCCGCCCTCGCGGCCCGGCTCGAGGCGGCCGGCCGGCTGTCCGCCGTCGACGTCGCCGCGGCGGCCGCGGTCGGTGACGCGGCGGCACTCGAACTCATCCGCGAGGGGGGCAACCGCGTCGGGCAGGTCATCGCCGGGCTCGTCAGCTTCTTCAACCCCGCACTGGTCGTGATCGGCGGCGGCGTCACCGGCCTCGGCCACACGCTGCTCGCCAGCATCCGCAGCCAGGTCTACCGCCAGTCGCTGCCCCTGGCGACGGGCAACCTCCCCATCGTCCTGGGTGAACTGGGCCCCACCGCCGGCGTGATCGGCGCGGCACGACTCATCAGCGACCACGTGTTCTCCCCGGCCTGATCCCCCCACCGGCCAAGGCTCCACCGGCACCACGGCACCACCGGCTCCACTGCACGCTCCGCACGCGCACGTGTCACCCGCACCCGCCGAGGGGATCGTCATGGCACCACAACCACCGGCACCGCCGCCCCCGACAGCAGCGCCGCTGCTCACCATGTCCGGCATCACCAAGTCCTTCCCCGGCGTCCGCGCCCTGGACGGCGTCGACCTGGACGTCCAGGCCGGCGAGGTGCACTGCCTCCTCGGCCAGAACGGCGCGGGGAAGTCCACCCTCATCAAGGTGCTCGCCGGGGCCCACCAGCCCGACGGCGGGGAGATCACCTGGCGCGGGGAACCGGTGTCGCTGAAGTCGCCGATCGCCGCCATGCGGCTCGGCATCGCGACCATCTACCAGGAACTCGACCTGGTCGAGGGGCTGTCCGTGGCCGAGAACGTCTTCCTCGGCCACGAACCGACCACCGCCGGCTTCGTCGTGCGTGGACGCGACGCGCGCCGCGAGGCGGCCGTCCTGCTGCGCCGGCTCGGCCACCCCGAGATCGACCCCGCCCGCCGCGTCGGTGACCTTTCGGCCGCACAGCGGCAGATCGTCTCGATGGCCCGGGCACTCTCCCACGACGTGCGCCTCATCGTCATGGACGAGCCGTCCGCCGCGCTGGACCCCGAGGAGACCGACAACCTGCTGCGCATCGTCGGGCAGCTGACCGCCGACGGCGTCGCGGTCGTCTACATCTCCCACCGGCTGGAGGAGATCCGCCGCGTCGGCGACCGGGTCACCGTCCTGAAGGACGGCCGCGCCGTCGCCGGCGGACTCCCCGCCAAGTCCATGCCGACGCGCGACATCGTCGCCCTCATGACGGGCCGTGACGTCGAGTACGTCTTCCCGCCGCGTCCTGCGGGCCCGCGCTCCGGCGACCCCGTCCTGCGGGTCGAAGGGCTCGCCCGCGACGGCGAGTTCGCCGCCGTGGACCTGGAAGTGCGCCCGGGGGAGATCGTCGGGCTCGCCGGACTCGTGGGCTCCGGACGGTCGGAGATCCTCGAGACGCTCTACGGCGCCAGGAAGCCCACCGCCGGCCGGGTGACCGTCGACGGCCGACCCCTCAAACCCGGCAGCGTCCGCTCCGCCGTCCGCGCCGGTCTGGGACTGGCGCCCGAGGAGCGCAAGGCGCAGGCGCTGCTGATGCTGGAGTCCGTCACGCGCAACGTGTCGGTGTCCACGCTCGCCCGCTTCTCCCGGGCCGGCTGGCTCGACCGCAGGGAGGAACGACGGGCCGCCCGGGAGTCCACCCGGTCACTGTCGCTGCGGCCCGACAACCCCGACGCACGGGTGCGCACCCTGTCCGGCGGCAACCAGCAGAAGGCCGTCCTGGCCCGCTGGCTGCTGCGCGGCTGCCGCGTCCTGCTGCTGGACGAGCCGACCCGCGGCGTCGACGTGGGCGCCCGCGCCGAGCTGTACGCGGTGATCCGCCGGCTCGCCGACGACGGGCTCGCCGTACTCCTCGTCTCCAGCGAGGTCCCCGAAGTCCTGGGGCTCGCGGACCGGGTGCTGGTGCTCCGTGAGGGACGCGTCGTGCACACGGCGCCCGCGACGGAGCTGGACGAACACCGCGTACTCGACCTCGTCATGGAAGGGAGCCCGAGCTGATGACACAGCCCGCTTCCCAGGCCCCGCAGGCACCGACGCCGCCCGCGGACACGTCCCCCGTCACGAAGGGCGGCAGCCGGCGTCCGGCGCTGGGGCTCCACGCCGACGTCCGCAACCTGTCCCTGCTCGGCGTCCTCGCCGCCCTCGTCCTCGTCGGGGGCATCACGCAGCCCGACGCCTTCCTGGACGTCTCCAACCTCCAACTGGTGCTCACCCAGGCGTCCGTCATCGGTGTCGTCACCGTCGGCATGACCTTCGTGATCACCAGCGGGGGCATCGACCTGTCCGTCGGCGCGATCGTCGCGCTCTCCTCCGTGTGGGCGACGACCCTCGCCACCCAGGAGTACGGCTTCGCGGGCATCCTCTTCACCGCGATCGCCGTCGGCGTCGGCTGTGGGCTGGTCAACGGGGTGCTCATCGCCTACGGCGGCATGGTGCCGTTCATCGCGACCCTCGCCATGTTCGCCTCGGCACGCGGGCTCGCCCTGCAGCTCACCGACGGCAAGACGCAGATCGTCACCGTGGCCTCGGTGCTCGACCTCGGTCTTCCCGACGCCTACATCCTCGGCATCCCGCCGTTGGTGCTGGTCTTCGCCGCGGTCACCGTCGCCGGTTGGCTGGTGCTGAACCGGACGACGTTCGGGCGCCGGACCGTGGCCGTCGGCGGCAACGCGGAAGCGGCCCGCCTCGCCGGCATCGACGTCCGCCGCCAGCGGCTCTACCTCTACCTGCTGTCCGGGCTGTGCTGCGGCATCGCGGCGTTCCTTCTGATCATCCTGTCCGGCTCCGGCCAGAACACCAACGGCAACCTCTACGAACTCGACGCCATCGCCGCGGCGATCATCGGCGGCACGCTGCTCAGCGGCGGCCGCGGCACGATCGTCGGCTCCGTCCTCGGCGTCCTGGTGTTCATCACCATCCAGAACATCTTCGCCCTCAACAACCTGGAGAGCGCCGTCCAGCAGATCGCCAAGGGAGCGATCATCGTGGCCGCCGTCCTGGTCCAGCGCAGCACCGTGCGCAACGGCGACGGCTGACACATCCCCGTCGCCCGCCCCGCTCCAACCCGACAACCCGCACGCGCCCCGCACGCCCTATCCCGGAGGGTTTCACCGCCATGCCACGAATCCCGGTCACCAGCCGCAGAGGACTGCTCTTCGGCGCCGCCGCCGTCTCCGCCGGAGCGGCCCTCACCGCCTGCACCAGCAACGAGCCGAAGAAGGCGGACACGGCCGCCACCAAGGCCCCGGCCGCCGACGACAAGCCCGGCACGCCGGTCACGATCGGCTTCGCCGGCCCGCAGGCCGACCACGGCTGGCTCAACGCCATCAACCAGAACGCCAAGGACCGCGCCGCGAAGTACTCCGAGGTGACGCTGGAGATCACCGAGGGCTCCAACGACACCGCCGCCCAGATCGGGCAGATCCAGACGCTGATCAACAAGAAGGTCGACGTCCTGGTCATCCTGCCGGCCGACGGCAAGGCCCTCACCCAGGTGGGCCTGCAGGCCATGAAGGCCGGCATCCCGGTGATCAACCTGGACCGGATCTTCGCCTCCCCGCAGGCGTACCGCTGCTGGATCGGCGGCGACAACTACGGCATGGGGCTCAACGCCGGCCGCTACATCGGCGAGCAGCTCAAGGACAAGCCGGACGCCAAGGTCGTCGAACTCGCCGGCATCGACAACCTGGAGCTGACCCGGCAGCGCACCCAGGGCTTCGACGACGCCCTGAAGAACTACCCCAACATCAGGAAGGTGGCCCGGCAGGCCGCCGAGTTCACCGTCGAGACCGGCCAGGCCAAGATGGCCCAGCTGCTGCAGGCGCAGAAGCAGTTCGACGCGCTGTGGAACCACGACGACGACCAGGGCGTCGGTGCCCTGCGTGCCATCGCGCAGGCGGGCCGTGACGAGTTCTTCATGGTCGGCGGTGCCGGGTCCAAGTCGGCGATGGACGCCATCAAGGCCGACAACGGCGTGCTGAAGGCGACCGTCCTGTACCCGCCCACCATGGCCGCCTCCGCCATCGACCTGGCCCGTGCGCTCGGCCAGAAGAAGGGCGTCGGCGGGATGTCGGAGCTGGAGATCCCCGCGTCGATCACCCTGTACTCGGCCGTCGTCACCAAGGAGAACGTCGACGAGTACCTGCCGACGGGCTTCATCTAACAGATCCGCCCCGCCCGTCCGAACCGAGCAACCGACGAGGAGCAACGGCATGGCTGATATGGCCGGCAAGGAAGACAGTGAGGCAGGGGCCGCTTCGCCGGCGCTCGGCATCGGCATGGTCGGCTACGCCTTCATGGGCGCCACCCACTCCCACGCGTGGCGCACCGTGGGCCGCGTGTTCGACCTGCCGATGAGGCCCGTCATGGCCGCGATCGGCGGCAGGGACGAGGGGGCGGTGCGGGCCGCGGCCGCCCGGCACGGCTGGGCCGCCGCGGAGACGGACTGGCGGGCGCTGGTGGACCGGGACGACGTCCAGCTGGTGGACGTGTGCACCCCCGGTGACAGCCACGCCGAGATCGCCGTCGCGGCGCTCGAGGCGGGCAAGCACGTCCTGTGCGAGAAGCCGCTGGCCAACTCGGTCGCCGAGGCGGAGGCCATGGCCGCGGCGGCCGAGCGGGCGGCCGCCCGCGGCCAGGTGGCCATGGTCGGCTTCAACTACCGGCGGGTGCCCGCGGTCGCCTACGCCCGCCGGCTCATCGCGGACGGGAGGGTCGGCACCATCCGCCACGTGCGGGTGACCTACCTCCAGGACTGGCTCGTCGACCCGGACTTCCCGCTGACCTGGCGGCTGAAGCGCGAGTACGCGGGCTCCGGGGCGCTCGGTGACCTCGGCGCGCACGCCGTCGACCTCGCGCAGTACCTGGCGGGGGAGCCCCTGGTGGGCGTCTCGGCGCTCACCGAGACGTTCGTACGGGAGCGGCCCGAGCTGGCCGGCACCTCGTCGGGGCTGTCGGGCGCCGGGAGCACGCGGCGGGGTCCGGTCACCGTCGACGACGCGGCGCTGTTCACCGGGCGGCTGGCCTCGGGGGCGCTCGCCTCCTTCGAGGCCACCCGGATGGCCTCGGGGCGCAAGAACGCCCTGCGGCTGGAGATCAACGGCGAGCACGGCTCGCTCGCCTTCGACCTGGAGCGGCTGAACGAGCTGTCGTTCCACGACCACACCGAGGCCGCCGACTCGGCCGGCTTCCGGCGGATCCTGGTGACCGAGCCGGGCCATCCGTACCTGGAGGCGTGGTGGCCGCCCGGCCACGCGCTCGGCTACGAGCACACCTTCACCCACCAGGCGCGCGACCTCGTCCTCGGGATCGCCGAAGGGGTCACCCCGGCGCCGTCGTTCGCCGACGGCCTGCAGGTGCAGCGGGTCCTGGCGGCGGTGGAGGAGAGCGCCGAGAAGAACGCCGTCTACACCCCCGTCCCCGCCTGACCACGCCCGTATCGAGGAGGCCCTCGCCGTGCCACGACCCTTCACCCTCTTCACCGGCCAGTGGGCCGACCTGCCCCTGGAGGAGGTCTGCCGACTCGCTCGCGACTTCGGTTACGACGGTCTCGAACTCGCCTGCTGGGGCGACCACTTCGAGGTCGACAAGGCCCTGGCCGACCCCGCCTACCTGGACGGGCGGCGGGCGCTGCTCGACAAGTACGGCCTGAAGTGCTGGGCGGTCTCCAACCACCTGGTCGGACAGGCCGTCTGCGACAACCCGATCGACGAGCGCCACAAGGGGATCCTGCCGGCCCGGATCTGGGGCGACGGTGAGCCGGAGGGCGTCCGGCAGCGGGCCGCGCGCGAGCTGGCCGACACCGCCCGCGCCGCGGCCGCCTTCGGGGTGCGCACCGTCATCGGCTTCACCGGCTCGTCGATCTGGCACCTGGTCGCCATGTTCCCGCCGGTCCCGGAGCGGATGATCGAGCGCGGCTTCGAGGACTTCGCCGAGCGGTGGAACCCGGTCCTGGACGTCTTCGACGCCGAGGGGGTCCGCTTCGCCCACGAGGTCCACCCGGCCGAGATCGCCTACGACTACTGGACCACGCACCGCGCGCTGGAGGCCGTCGGCCACCGGCCGGCCTTCGGGCTGAACTTCGACCCGAGCCACTTCGTGTGGCAGGACCTCGACCCCGTCGGGTTCCTGTGGGACTTCAAGGACCGCATCTACCACGTCGACTGCAAGGAGGCCCGCAAGCGCCTCGACGGCCGCAACGGGCGCATGGGCTCCCACCTGCCGTGGGGCGACCCGCGGCGCGGCTGGGACTTCGTCTCGGCCGGGCACGGCGACGTGCCGTGGGAGGACGTGTTCCGGATGCTCCGGTCGATCGGATACGACGGCCCGATCTCCGTCGAGTGGGAGGACGCCGGGATGGACCGCCTCGTGGGCGCCCCGGAAGCGCTTTCCCTCCTGAAGCGGTACGACTTCGACCCGCCGGCGGCGTCCTTCGACGCCGCGTTCGGAGGCAACGACTAGGCGTCACCGCAGGTCACAGCGCACACCCCGCAGCCCGGCGGCCACCGCCGCCGGGCCCGTCGGGCTGCCCGGGTCCAGCTTTGTCCTGACGCTGGAGAAAGTTCAACTTATTCACCGCGCAAGGCCTTTCGGTTCCGGACGAACCCGGCTACCGTCCCTGAGGTGTACAGGACACAGGCCGGAAACACAGGGCCGGTCCTGAGCGGCACCCGACCAGCGTGACGGCGCACGCCGGTCCCCGGATCTTCCGCACGGCAGCTGCATCCGCCCGTACGACCTTCCCGGAGGACACACGTGCACAGACAACGGCCCGGAGCATCCAGAACCCGATTCCGGCAGGGACTCGCGCTCCTCACCGGCGGCCTGCTCGCCGCCACGTCCCTCGTCATCTCCGCCCCCTTGGGCGCCTCGGCCCGGCCCCTCGATACGGAGCCCGTGGCCGCGGCGGCGGAGGAGTTCCAGCAGGTCACCCTCGCCAAGGGGGAGCCCGAGACGGGCGAGCCCATGTCCCTCGCGGTCCTTCCCGACCGCAGCGTGCTGCACACCTCGCGCGACGGCGAGCTGCGAAGGACCGACGCCGCCGGCACCACCACCGTGATCGGAACGGTCCCCGTCTACACGCACGACGAGGAGGGCCTCCAGGGCGTCGGCATCGACCCGGACTTCAGCGAGAACCGGGCGATCTTCCTCTACTACGCGCCCCCGCTCGACACCCCCGCAGGCGACGCCCCCGACCAGGGGACGGCCGAGGACTTCGCCAAGTTCGACGGCGTCAACCGGCTCTCGCGCTTCACGCTGAACGCCGACTGGACCCTCGACAACGCCAGTGAGAAGAAGGTCCTCGACGTCGCCACGACCCGCGGCATCTGCTGCCACGTCGGCGGTGACATCGACTTCGACGCCCAGGGCAACCTGTACCTGTCGACCGGCGACGACTCCAACCCCTTCGCCTCCGACGGCTACGCGCCCATCGACGACCGCCCGGGCCGCAACCCCGCCTACGACGCCCGCCGCACCTCCGGCAACACCAACGACCTGCGCGGCAAGCTGCTGCGGATCAAGGTCGCCGGCGACGGTTCGTACACGATCCCCGAGGGCAACCTCTTCGCCCCGGGCACGGACAAGACCCGGCCCGAGATCTACGCCATGGGCTTCCGCAACCCGTTCCGCTTCAGCGTCGACAAGAAGACCGGCATCGCCTACGTCGGCGACTACGGACCCGACGCCGGCGCGGCCGACCCCAAGCGCGGCCCCGGCGGCCAGGTCGAGTTCGCCCGTGTGACGAAGGCCGGCAACTTCGGCTGGCCCTTCTGCACCGGCGACAACGACCCGTACGTCGACTACGACTTCGCGACCGGGCAGTCCGGCGCGACCTTCGACTGCGCCGCGCCGAAGAACGACTCGCCGTACAACACGGGCCTGACCGACCTGCCGCCCGCGCAGGCCGCGTGGATCCCCTACGACGGCGGTTCCGTGCCCGAGTTCGGCTCCGGCTCCGAGTCCCCGATGGGCGGCCCCGTCTACCGGTACGACCCCGAACTGGACTCCCCGGTGAAGTTCCCCGAGGCCTACGACGGCGACTTCTTCGCCGGCGAGTTCGGGCGCCGCTGGATCAAGCGCATCGACCAGGGCGAGGACGGCACGGTCCAGTCCATCAACGACGTGCCCTGGACCGGCACGCAGATCATGGACATGGCGTTCGGCCCGGACGGCGCGCTGTACGTCCTCGACTACGGCACCGCCTGGTTCGGCGGTGACGAGCACTCCGCCCTCTACCGGATCGAGAACGCCACCGACGGCCGCTCCCCGAGCGCCGAGGCGTCCGCGAACAAGACCTCGGGCACCGCACCGCTGAAGGTCACCTTCTCCTCGGCCGGCACCACCGACCCCGACGGCGACACGCTCGCCTACAGCTGGGACTTCGGGGACGGCGGCACGTCCACCGCGGCCGACCCCGCGCACACCTACCGCACGAACGGCACCTACACCGCGACCCTCAACGTGAAGGACCCGACCGGCCGCACCGCGTCCGCGAGCGTGCACGTCGTCGTCGGCAACACCGCGCCCAAGGTGACCCTGGACCTGCCCGCCGAGGGAGCCCTGTTCAGCTTCGGCGACGACATCCCGTTCAAGGTGACCGTCACCGACCCCGAGGACGGGACCGTCGACTGCTCCAAGGTCAAGGTCACCTACATCCTCGGCCACGACAGCCACGGCCACCCCGTGACCTCGGTCAACGGCTGCTCCGGCACGATCAAGACCTCCGCCGACGGCGGCCACGACCCCAACGCCAACATCTTCGGTGTCATCGACGCCGAGTACACCGATGGCGGGGGCGGCGGCCAGGAGGCGCTCGCCGGCCACGACCAGGCGCAGCTGCAGCCGCGCCACCGGCAGGCCGAGCACTTCACGGGCTCGTCCGGCGTCGACCTGTTCGACAAGGCCGAGGCCCACGGCGGCCGCACCGTCGGCAACATCGACGACAGCGACTGGATCTCCTTCAAGCCCTACAACCTCACCGGCTCCGTCCGGCTGACCGCCCGCGTCTCCTCCGGAGGCTCCGGTGGCTTCCTCGAGGTGCGCACCGGCTCGGCGACCGGCCCGATCCTGGGCTCCGCCCCCGTCCCGGTGACCGGCAGCTGGGAGACCTTCCAGGAGATCGACGTACCGCTGCGCGCCGTGCCGAAGAAGACCACCGAGCTGTTCCTGGTCTTCAAGGGCGGCTCCGGGGCGCTCTACGACCTCGACGACTTCGAGCTCTCCAACGTGCCGGCCGACCGCGCCGCCAAGCGCGTCCTGGTCTTCTCCAGGACCGCCGGGTTCCGCCACGACTCCATCCCCACCGGCGTCGCCGCGCTGAAGGAGCTCGGTGCCACCGCCAACATCACCGTCGACGCCACCGAGGAGCCGCGTCAGTTCACCAGCAACAACCTGGCGCGCTACGACGCGGTGGTGTTCCTGTCGACCACCGGTGACGTCCTCAACGCCGATCAGCAGCAGGCGTTCGAGAACTACGTCAAGGGCGGGGGCGCCTACATGGGCGTCCACGCCGCCGCCGACACCGAGTACGACTGGCCCTTCTACGGCGGTCTCGTCGGCGCCTACTTCCAGGGGCACCCGCAGATCCAGAAGGCCACCGTCCGTGCCGAGGACCACGACCACCCGGCCACCGCGCACCTCGACGAGGCCGGCTGGGAGCGCACCGACGAGTGGTACAACTACCGCACCAACCCGCGCGGCCAGGCCCGCGTCCTCGCCACCCTGGACGAGACCACCTACCAGGGCGGCACGATGAAGGGCGACCACCCGATCGCGTGGTGCCAGACCTACCAGTCCGGCCGCTCCTTCTACACCGGTCTCGGGCACACCAAGGAGTCCTACGCCGAGCCGGCCTTCCGCCAGCACCTCCTGGGCGGACTGCGCTACGCCGTCGGACAGGTCAAGGCCGACTGCAAGCCGCAGACGGGCTACCGGGACCTGTTCAACGGGCACACCTCGGAGGGCTGGAAGCAGGCGGGCCCCGGCAAGTTCAACGTCGTCGACGGTGAACTGCGCACCGAGGGCGGCATGGGCCTGCTGTGGTACCAGGCCAAGCAGTACGGCGCGTACTCCCTGAAGCTCGACTGGAAGATGGACGGCGACGACAACTCCGGTGTCTTCGTGGGCTTCCCGGCCTCCGACGACCCCTGGTCCGCGGTCGACAAGGGCTACGAGATCCAGATCGACGCCTCCGACGCCCCCGACCGCACCACCGGCTCCGTCTACAGCTTCAAGTCGGCCAACCTCAAGGCCCGCGACCAGGTGCTGCGTCCCCCGGGCCAGTGGAACAGCTACGAGATCAAGGTCCAGGGTGAACGGCTCCAGGTCTTCCTCAACGGAGTCAAGATCAACGACTTCACCAACACCGACCCCGCCCGCAGCCTGAAGGACGGCTACATCGGCCTGCAGAACCACGGGGCCGACGACCAGGTGTCCTTCCGGAACGTACAGATCAAGGAACTTCCCTCCTCGTAGGGCAGTCCCTGCCGGCACCCACGAGCCGGCGGCGGGCGGGGAGACGCCGTGCCCCCGCCCGCCGCCCCCACCACTCGCACCAGGGAGGCAGCCGTGACGAACCCCCCGGCACCGGCACCGGCATCGGACCACCAGTCACCCGCGCGCACCGGAGTGTGGCTCATCGGAGCCCGTGGCTCCGTCGCCACCACCGCCGTCGCGGGATGCGCGGCGATCACCGCCGGGCTCCACCCCGCGACGGGCATGGTGAGCGAGACCGCTCCCTTCGCCGCGGCCGGCCTCCCACCGCTTACTTCCCTGGTCTTCGGCGGCCACGACACGGCCGCCTGCCCGCTGGGCAAGCGGGCCGAACAGCTCGCGGAGGGCGGCGTGCTGCCGCACGGCCTGCCGGCCGCGCTCCGCGCCGAACTCGCCGCCGCCGACGCCGAGATCCGCACCGGCGGCCCGCTCCCCGGGGACACCCGCGGTGACGAGGAGCTGATCGCGGCGTTCGCGGCGGACATCACCGCCTTCACCCACCGCCACGACCTGGCGCGGACCGTCGTCGTCAACGTCGCCTCCACCGAGCCCGTTCCCGAGCCCGGGAGCGACCGCCTCCCGGCGAGCTCCCTCTACGCGGCGGCGGCGATCGAGGCCGGATGCGCCTACGTGAACTTCACCCCTTCCACCGGGATACGGACCCGGGACCTCGCCGAGGCGGCCTCCGCCCGCGGCCTGCCTCACGCGGGACGGGACGGCAAGACGGGGCAGACCCTGCTCCGCTCCGTCCTCGCCCCGATGTTCGTGCAACGCGCCCTGTCGGTACGGGCCTGGTCCGGCACCAACCTGCTCGGCGGCGGCGACGGGGCGGTCCTCGCCGACCCCGCGGCGGCCGCGGCGAAGAACGCCGGCAAGGAGCGCGTCCTCGCCGACGCCCTCGGCGCCGCCCCCGAGGGCGAGGTGCACATCGACGACGTCCCCGCCCTCGGCGACTGGAAGACGGCCTGGGACCACATCGCCTTCGACGGCTTCCTCGGCACCCGCATGGTCCTCCAGACCACCTGGCAGGGATGCGACTCCGCGCTCGCCGCCCCGCTCGTCCTCGACCTCGCCCGCTTCGCGGCCCGCGCCCAGGAGGCCGGTCTGAGCGGACCCCTCCCCGAGCTGGGCTTCTACTTCAAGGACCCCGACCCGGGCGCCCCCGCGGCGCTCTCCGAGCAGTACGGGGAGCTGCTGGCCCTCGCCGTGAGGCTGGGGGAGTCCCGGTGAAGGCATCGGGAGCGGGGCGACTGCGAGCCCTGGCCGTCGTGGCGGCCCTCGGCGTCGTGACGGCGTTCGCCGCGCGCCGCCCACCGCGCGGCACGGTGCACGACACCGTCCCACGGGCCGGGGCGGCCCGCGGCACGCACCGGCCCGGGGCGGAGGAGGGGGCCGCCCCGGGCGGGTCCGGCGGCGCCCGGCCCGCCGGGCCCGGGAAGGCCGACGACGCCGACGGCGCCGAGGCCGGACGGCCCGCACCGGCCGCGCGGCTGTGGGACTGGGCCGAACTCTTCCGCGTCTCCGCCCTGTTCACCGTCCCGGGCGACGCCCTCGCGGGCGCCGCCGCGACCGGACGCGGTCCCCGTCGCGGCACGTTGCTCGCCATCGGCAGCTCGCTGTGCCTCTACCACGCGGGCATGGCCCTCAACGACTGGGCCGACCGCGCCGAGGACGCCGTCGACCGCCCCCACCGCCCCCTCCCCTCCGGCCGGATCAGCCCGGCCGCCGCCCTGACGGCCGCCGGGGCGCTCACCGCGGCCGGCCTGGCGCTCGCGGCCCGCGCGGGACGCGCCCCGCTCGCCCTCGCCACCACCCTCGCGGCGACGGTCTGGGCGTACGACCTGCGCCTGAAGCACACGGCGGCGGGACCGGCCGCCATGGCCACGGCACGCGCCCTCGACCTCGTGCTCGGTGCGACGGCCACCCGTCCCCGGGCGCTCGCCGCCGCGCTGCCCCACGCCGCCCTGCTCGGCGCGCACACCTACGCGGTCACCACTGTCTCCCGCAACGAGACGCGGGGCGGCTCCAGCAGGGCGCCGCTCGCCGCGCTGGTCACGACCACGGCGATCGCCGCCGTCACGGCCGACGCCGCCCGGACGCTGCACCGGCTGCGCGCCTCGGCACGCCCGCCGTCGGCCACCGCCCGGCACGGGGCGGGCGGTGGCCGGCGCGGGCGACCGGCCCCGCGGACGGAGCAACCACCGGCTCTGCCCCCCGTCATGACGGCACTGGCTTCCGCCGCCTACGCCGGCACCGCGCTCACCCCCTTCCTGCACGCGGCTCTCAACCCGTCACCACAGCTCACCCAGCGCGCGGTCGGCGGCGGGATCCGCGCCATGATCCCGTTGCAGGCCGCCCTTGCGGCCCGCTCAGGCTCGGGAGCATCCGCGGTGGTCGTCCTCGCCCTCGGCCCCGTCGCCCGCCGGGTCGCCAGGAAGGTGAGCCCCACATGAGCCTGCGCCTCGGCTACGGAACCAACGGCCTCACCGACCTCCGGCTCGACGACGCCCTCGCCCTCCTCGCCGACCTGGGCTACGACGGCGTCGGACTCACCCTCGACCACATGCACCTGGACCCGCTGGCACCCGACCTCGCCGCCCGCACCCGCCGCCTCGCGGGACGGCTGTCCGCCCTCGGCCTCGAGGTCACCGTCGAGACCGGCGCCCGCTACGTCCTCGACCCGCGGCGCAAGCACGGTCCCTCCCTCCTCGACCCGGACGCCGACGCCCGCGCCGCGCGCACCCGGCTGCTCGTACGCGCCCTCCAGGTCGCCGCCGACCTCGGGGCCCACGCCGTGCACTGCTTCAGCGGGATCACGCCCGCCGGCACGTCGTCCGCCACCGCCTGGCAGCGGCTCGAAGGCGCCCTCGCACCCGTCCTGGACGCGGCGTCCACCGCCGGAATCCCGCTCGCGGTCGAGCCCGAGCCCGGTCACCTCCTCGCGTGCCTCGACGACTTCCACCACCTGCGCGGCCTGCTCGGCGATCCCGAACCCCTCGGACTCACCCTCGACATCGGCCACTGCCAGTGCCTGGAACCGGCGCCCCCCGCCGACTGCGTCAAACAGGCCGCCCCTTGGCTTCGCCACGTCCAGATCGAGGACATGCGCCGCGGCGTCCACGAACACCTCCCCTTCGGCGACGGGGAGATCGACTTCGCGCCCGTCCTCCAGGCCCTGACGGACACCGGCTACGAGGGCCTGACCGTCGTCGAACTTCCCCGCCACTCCCACGCCGGACCCGAACTCGCCCGCACCTCCCTCGACTTCCTGCGCTCCCACACCCCCACGAACGGAGCCACGGCATGACGACACCCACTCGCGAGGGCCTCCACGGCCGGCTCGGCGACGCCGCCGGTGCCTGGCTCGACACGGCCCTCGCCGAAGCCGGAGCCGCCCGCGACGGCACCACGGACGACGACACCCCCACCACACCCTCCGCCGTGCCCGCCTGGGAACAGCGCTTCGCCTCCGCGGGCCGCCACTGCGGCCAGGAGCACGCCGACGCCGCCCGCTTGCTGCTCCTACGGGAGGCCCGGGCCGACGCCGCCACCCTGACCCGCCTGTACCGGCAGGGCACCGCCGCGGAGCGCCGCGCCGTCCTCCTCGCGCTGCCGCACCTCGCGCCGGCCCCCGCCGACGGGGTGCCCCTCGTCGAGGACGCCCTGCGCACCAACGACACGCGGCTCGTCGCCGCCGCCGTCGGCCCCTACGCCGCGGAGCACCTCGACCCGCACACCTGGCGCCACGCCCTCCTCAAGTGCCTGTTCACCGGGGTGCCGGTGGACGCGGCCGCCCGGCTCGAGCACCGGGCACGCGGCGACGCGGAACTGGCCCGCATGCTCGGCGACTACGCGGCCGAACGCACCGCCGCGGGCCGGCCCGTCCCCGCGGATCTCCACCGTGTCCTCGCCCTGACGTCCCGGACGGAGGAGTCCTGATGCGCATCTTCGACCCCCACATCCACATGACCTCCCGCACCACGGACGACTACGAGGCCATGTACGCCGCCGGTGTCCGCGCCCTGGTCGAACCCTCCTTCTGGCTCGGTCAGCCCCGTACCTGCCCCGAGTCCTTCTTCGACTACTTCGACTCCCTCCTGGGCTGGGAACCCTTCCGCGCCGCGCAGTACGGCATCGCCCACCACTGCACCGTCGCCCTGAACCCCAAGGAGGCGAACGACCCGCGCTGCCTCCCCGTCCTCGACGCCCTGCCCCGCTTCCTCGTCAAGGACAACGTCGTCGCCGTCGGCGAGATCGGCTACGACTCGATGACCCCCGCCGAGGACACCGCCCTCGCCACCCAGCTCCAGCTCGCCGCCGACCACGGACTGCCCGCCCTCGTCCACACCCCGCACCGCGACAAGCTCACCGGGATGCGCCGCACCATCGACGTCGTCCGCGAGTCCGCGCTCGACCCCGAGCACGTCCTGCTCGACCACCTGAACGAGACCACGGTGAAGGAGGCCGCCGACAGCGGCTGCTGGCTGGGCTTCTCCATCTACCCCGACACCAAGATGGACGAGGACCGCATGGTCGCCGTGCTGAAGGCCTACGGCACCGAGAAGACGCTGGTCAACTCGGCGGCCGACTGGGGGAAGAGCGACCCCCTCAAGACCCGCAGGACCGCGGACGCGATGCTCGCCGCCGGCTTCACCGACGACGACGTCGACCAGGTCCTGTGGCGCAACCCCGTCGCCTTCTACGGCCGCAGCGGCAAGCTGCAGCTCGACGTCCCCGCCCCCGCGGACCTGCACGAGGGCAACTCCATCCTCCGCGGCGGGGAATGAGGAGGCGGTACCCATGCGCTTCCGGCACCCCGACGGCTCCGTCGTCCACCTGGCCTACTGCACCAACGTCCATCCCGCGGAGACGCTCGACGGAGTCCTCTCGCAGCTCCGCGACCACTGCGAACCCGTCCGCAAACGGCTGGGCCGGGACCGCCTCGGCATCGGTCTGTGGCTCGCCAAGGACGCCGCGCGCGCCCTCCACACCGATCCGGCGGCCCTGCGCGGGCTGCGCACCGCACTCGACCGCCGCGGCCTCGAGGTCGTCACCCTCAACGGCTTCCCCTACCAGGGCTTCGGCGCCGCCGAGGTCAAGTACCGGGTCTACCGGCCGGACTGGACCGAGCCCGAGCGGCTCGCCTACACCAGCGGCCTCGCCGACCTCCTCGCCGCCCTGCTCCCCGCCGACGTCACCGAAGGATCGATCTCCACCCTCCCGCTCGCCTGGCGCACCCTCTGGGACGACCGCGCCGCACGCAGCGCCAGGACCGCCCTCACCACCCTCGCCGGACGGCTCGACGCGCTGGCCGAACTCACCGGCAAGTCCATCAGGATCGCCCTGGAACCCGAACCGGGCTGCATCGTCGAGACCACCGCGGACGCGATAGAGCCCCTCACGGCGATCGCCCACCCCCGCATCGGCGTATGCGTCGACACCTGCCATCTCGCCACCTCCTTCGAAGAACCCGCCGCCGCGCTGGACGCGCTGACCGCGGCGGGCATCACCATCCCCAAGGTCCAGCTCTCCGCCGCTCTGCACGCCGAACACCCGCACCTGCAGGACGTGCGCGACGCGCTCGCCGCCTTCTCCGAGCCCCGCTTCCTCCACCAGACGCGCGCCCGCACCGCCGGCGGCCTGCACGGCACCGACGACCTCCACCAGGCGCTCACCGAGGGGCCGCTCCCCACCGGCGCGCCCTGGCGCGCCCACTTCCACGTGCCGCTGCACGCACCGCCGGCGCCTCCGCTCACCTCCACCGTGCCCGTCCTGAAGGACGCCCTCGCCCGCCTCGTCGGCGGCCCGTCCCCGCTGACCCACCACCTCGAGGTCGAGACCTACACCTGGCAGGCCCTCCCCGCCGAGCTGCGCCCACGCACCCGCGCCCAGCTCGCCGACGGCATCGCCGCGGAACTCGGTCTGGCCCGCGACCTTCTCCACGACCTCGGCCTGAAGGAACTCCCATGACCGACACCGCCGGGCCGGCCCCCCTCCTCGTCCTCGACGTCGTCGGCCTCACCCCCCGGCTCCTGGACCACATGCCGCATCTGAGGCGGCTCGCCGACAGCGGCTCACAGGCCCCGCTCGGCACCGTCCTGCCCGCCGTGACCTGCGCCGCCCAGTCCACCTTCCTCACCGGTGCGCCGCCCGCCGGGCACGGCATCGTCGGCAACGGCTGGTACTTCCGCGAACTCGGCGACGTCCTGCTGTGGCGTCAGCACAACGGTCTCGTCGCGGGCGACAAGCTGTGGGACGCCGCCCGCCGTGCCCACCCGGGCTACACCGTGGCCAACATCTGCTGGTGGTACGCCATGGGCGCCGACACCGATGTCACGGTCACCCCACGCCCCGTCTACTACGCGGACGGCCGCAAGGAGCCCGACTGCTACACCAGGCCCCCCGAGCTCCACGACGAGCTCACCGACGCCTTCGGGACCTTCCCCCTCTTCCACTTCTGGGGCCCCGGCGCCGACATCGTCTCCAGCCGCTGGATCATCGACGCCACCCGGCACATCCTGCGCACCCGCACACCCGACCTCGCCCTCTGCTACCTCCCGCACCTCGACTACGACCTGCAGCGGTTCGGCCCGGACGACCCCCGCTCCCGCCGCGCGGCCACCGAGCTGGACGAGGCCCTGGCCCCGCTCCTCGACGACGCACGCCGGGAGGGCCGCACGGTGGTGGCGCTCTCCGAGTACGCCATCACGCCGGTCAGCCGGCCCGTCGACATCAACCGCGAGCTGCGGCGCGCCGGGCTGCTGGAGGTCCACACCCAGGACGGGATGGAGTACCTCGACGCGATGGCCTCCCGCGCGTTCGCGGTCGCCGACCACCAGATCGCCCACGTGTACGTGCGCCGTCCCGAGGACCTCGAAGCCACCCGCAAGGTCCTCGCCGCCCTGCCCGGCGTCGCCGAACTCCTCGACGACGAGGGCAAGAAGCGCCACGGTCTGGACCATCCGCGCTCCGGCGAGCTCGTCGCCGTGGCGGACCCGGACGCCTGGTTCACGTACTACTACTGGCTCGACGACGACAGGGCACCCGACTTCGCCCGGCTCGTCGAGATCCACCGCAAACCCGGTTACGACCCCGTCGAGCTGTTCATGGACCCCGCGGACCCCTACGTCCGCGTCAAGGCCGCCACGGCCCTGGCCCGCAAGAAGCTCGGCATGCGCTACCGCATGGCGGTCGTGCCGCTCGACCCCTCGCCTATTCGAGGCAGCCACGGCCGCCTCCCGACGAGCGACGAAGAAGGTCCGCTCATCCTCTGCTCCATCCCCCGTGCCGTCGGCGGCCGCGTCGCGGCCACCGAAGTGAAGTCCCTGCTCCTGCGCCTGGCAGGACTCCACTGAACCACACATCACCGACGCCAAGGAGTTATCCACAATGACCAGCACGCGTCGTAACAGCACCCCCGACCCGGAGCTCAGCCGCAAGCTCAGCAGACGCGGCATGCTCGGCGTCGCCGCGGGGGCCACCGCCGCCGCGCTGCTCGGCGTGACCGCCCCCACGGCCGGCGCCCACGACAAGGCACACGGCAAGGGCCACGGCCGCCCCGTCCTGCCTCCGGGCCGCCTCGGCATCCAGCTGTACTCGCTGCGCGACAAGGTCTCCACCCTCGGCTTCGCCCCCGTCTTCGCCGAACTCCAGAAGTACGGCTACGACGAGATCGAGTACGCCGGCTACACCCAGGGCTCCGCCGGCGCCATCACGCTCGCCCAGCTGCGCCGGCTCGCCCGTGACCACGGACTGCGCGCCATCGGCAGCCACGTCGGCTACTACAACGACGGCGACCCGGGCGCCTACACCTTCGCGCAGAACCTGACCAAGGTCCTCGACGACGCCGAGGCCCTCGGGCTGAAGCACATCGGCACCGCCTCCGGCCCCTGGCGGTACGGCAGCACCGTCGACGGCTGGAAGCGCTGCGCCGAGGAGTTCAACGCGTACGGCGCCGCCGCCAAGGCCCGCGGCATGAAGTTCTACCAGCACAACCACGCGGACGAGTTCTCCTTCGCGACCGACCGCCCGAACGTGCGGCTGTACGACGTCCTGCTCGCCGAGACCGACCCCGACCTGGTCTACCTGGAGATGGACATCTACTGGGCCTACGCCGGCCAGTTCCGTTTCTCCAAGCGGGCCGACGGCACCCCCGCCCCCTTCGACCCGCTGCGCTACGTCCTCAAGCAGCCCGACCGCTACCCGCTCTTCCACGTCAAGGACGGTGAGCGCGACGACACCGCCGGCGACGGCTACCGCATGGTCGACGTCGGCGACGGCGACATCGACTACCAGCGGTTCATCTCGGCGGTGACGCGCACGCACGGCGGCCGTCTCGACCACCACTGGCAGACGGAGCACGACACACCGGCCGATTCCTTCAGCTTCGCCCGCAGGTCGAGCGCGTACCTGCACTCGCTGCGCGAGAAGGACTGCTGACGTCGCGTCGGTCCCGATCTGACGCTCCGTCTGGGTCCCGTGCCCGCCGCCCGGGCGGGCCGGGGCCCTTCGTCTTCCGGCGAGGGGCCGGGCTTGCGCGTCGCCGCGACTTCGGGCAGCCCCGCGGCGGCAGCGGTGCGCGAGCCTGTGACCAGGGACGGAGCGGTTCCGTACCGCTCCGGCCCCGCTGTCGGCGCGGTCGCCCCGGAGGGCGGGTGGCCGTGTTGGCGTACGTTGTCGGTGACGAGGATTCACCCGTCGGGAGGTCCGGACGTGACGGTTCGTGATTACGGTGCGTCGCGGAACGGTTGAGGTCCCGTCGGACCCGTGATCATCAGGCATTCGGCGTTGTGCGCGCTGTCCCGTGTCCACCGTTCGCCGTACCTGACGCCGCGTCGCGTGACGGAGCGTGACGGAATTCCGTCGTGCGGCGCGGATGTCCTCGACGCAGGCTCTCCATGTCGGAACCTTGCGGGCATCGCCACGGTGCCCGCCGAGACAGGAGAGTCAGTATGCGCGTTTCCCGTTTTGTGGCCGCTGTCGGCGTGGCCTCTGTCGTTCTGCTGGGTGGTGCCACTGCTGCCGGCGCCGCCACCCCGGACCTCGCCAGCACCAAGGGAACCCACGTCACGGGCGACCACGGTCGCGGCGGCTACGACCGTGGTCACGGCGGCCGCGGCCACCACCGTGACTCCTACCGCTTCGACCACGGCTTCTTCGGCTCGTACCTCTTCGGGCCCTACCTCTTCGACCCCTTCTTCTTCGGTGGTCGCTACCGCTGACCTCCGGTCGGCCTGAACGCCCACGCGTGACGGCCGTCGGTTCACCGGGCCGCCGCCCCCGCACAGGGGCGGCGGCCCCCGCGCGTATGGGGCGGTGCACGGCCGCGGACTCCCATGTGAACGGCGATAACGCGTCGGCGTTATCGACGCTTGCGTTTCCGTCGATAACGTGGCACTGTTATCAGCGGAAGCGGGGTGACGGAAGGAGTCGCCCCCCTCGCATGATCAGGAGACCGCCATGACCGAGACCACCACCACCCGCCGCGTCGCGATCGTCACGGGCGGCTCCCGCGGCATCGGCCGCGAGGTCGCGCTGCGCCTGGCCGCCGACGGCCAGGCGGTCGTCGTCGCCTACGCCGGCAACCAGGCCGACGCCGACGCGACCGTCACCCAGATCGCGGCCATCGGCGGTTCCGGCCTCGCGGTACGGGCCGACGTCGCCGACGAGAAGGCGGTCCAGGAGCTCTTCGACGCCGCGGAGCGGGAGTTCGGCGGTGTGGACGTCGTGGTCAACTCGGCCGGCCTCATGATCCTGAACACGGTGGCGGACTTCGACCTCGACGCCCTCGACCGCATGCACCGCACCAACATCCGCGGCACCTTCGTGGTCAACCAGCAGGCCGCCCGCAGGCTCCGCGAGGGCGGCGCCGTGATCAACGTGTCCTCGTCCCAGACCCGGATCGCCACGCCGACCTACGCGGCGTACGCCGCGTCGAAGGGGGCGGTCGAGGCCATCAGCCTGATCCTGGCCCGGGAGCTGCGCGGCCGCGACATCACCGTGAACGCCGTCGCGCCCGGCCCGGTCGCCACCGACCTGTTCCTCAACGGCAAGGACGAGGCGACGATAGAGCGGTTCGCGAAGCTGAACCCCCTCGAGCGCCTCGGCTCCCCGCAGGACGTCGCCGAGATCGTCTCCTTCCTGGCCGGCCCCGGTCGCTGGATCAACGGTCAGACGATCTTCGCCAACGGCGGAGCGGCCTGACCAGCCGGCCGCGCCCGTGCGCGCGGCCCCTCCGGGCACCGCACCGCGGGTCCGTCCGCCGGACGCCGGGTCCTCGACCCGCCCGCCTCCCCCGCGCCTCGACCGCATCCTGCCCCCTGCAGATCCCCCACCTCGCGCCACCCCACCCCGACCCGGGACCCGGACGCCACAGCCGCCGGGACCGGTCCCCATCAGCCCAAGGAGATCCGTCATGTCCCCCGTGTCCTCCGTCGTCCTGGTCACCGGTGCGAGCTCCGGATTCGGCGCGCTGGCCGCCCACGCCCTGGCCTCCGCGGGCCACACGGTCTACGCGAGCATGCGCGACATATCCGGCCGCAACGCCGAGCGTGCGGCGGAGGTACGTGAACGGGCCGCCCGCGAGGGCATAGACCTGCGGGTCGTCGAGCTCGACGTGCTGTCGCAGGACAGCGCGGACCGCGCCGTCGCCACCGTCCTGAGCGAGGCCGGCCGGCTGGACGTCCTGGTCCACAACGCGGGCCACATGGTGCTCGGCCCCACCGAGGCCTTCACCCCGGAGGAGATGGCCGCGGTCTACGACACCAATGTGCTGGGCACCCAGCGGGTGAACCGCGCCGCACTACCCCACCTGCGGGCGCAGGGACAGGGTCTGCTGCTCTGGGTCGGATCCAGCAGCACCCGCGGCGGCACCCCGCCCTACCTGGCCCCGTACTTCGCTGCGAAGGCCGCCATGGACGCCGTCGCCGTCAGCTACGCCGCCGAGGTCGCCCGCTTCGGCATCGACACCTCCATCGTCGTCCCCGGCGCCTTCACCTCCGGTACGAACCACTTCGCCAACGCGGGCCACCCCGCCGACACCGGCACCGTCGCGGCCTACGAGACACGCTACGAGGGCCTGACCGAGCAGGTCGGCCGCGCCCTGGCCGCCATCACCCCGGCCGACGCCGACGTGGCGGAAGTGGCGCGCGAGATCGTCCGCGTCGTCGGGCTCCCCGCCGGCAAGCGGCCGTTCCGTACCCACATCGACCCCGCCGACGACGGCTCGGAGGCCGTCTCCGTGGTCGCCGACCGCATCCGCCAGGACTTCTACCACCGGATCGGCCTGGACGACCTGCTCGGCCCGCGCGCCGAAGCCTGACGGACCCGCAGTCGACCGGCCCGACAGTCGACCGATCCCGCAGCGACCCGCCCCGGCCTGCCGGCGCACCGGACCCTTCGGGGCGGGGGCGCCGGGAGGTACCGAGAAGGAGAACCATCATGACCACCTTCGAGTTTCCCGAGCTTCCCGAGCCCGTTCGGCGTGCCGTCGCCGCGGCGAACGCCCATGACACCGAGGCCTTCCTCGACCAGTTCACCGAGCACGGCGCGGTGGACGACTGGGGCCGCCGCTTCGAGGGCCGTGAAGCGGTCGAGGGATGGAGCGACCGCGAGTTCATCGGCGTCAAGGTCTCCCTGAAGGTCACCGCGGTGACCCGGCGGGGGGACCAGGTGATCGTCTCCGCCCAGGTCGGCGGCGACGGATTCAACGGCCCGTCGGACTTCGCCTTCACCGTCGAGGGCGACAGG